>CAZVZZ010000151.1:0-6059 GCA_964631505.1 uncultured Cytophagia bacterium | reverse complement strand
CCTTAACATGTATATGAGGTGGTTCTTCGGTTTCGTTGCTAAAAAAAGAAAACCGATAGCGTCCAACTTGCAGAATTTTTGGCATATAAAACTCGTTCTTAAACGTAAATTCTCGCCACCCGCTTCGAAATTCCGCACGTCACTTCATACGGAATCGTCTCCAATCGCTGGCACCATTCGTAGATGGAAATTTCTTCGTCGCCCTGCTTGCCGAGCAAAACCACGTCTTCGCCAATTTGCACATTTTTCATATCGCCGAGGTCAATCATGACTTGATCCATGCACACGCGCCCGACCAACGGGCAGCGCTTGCCGCGCACCAAAACTTCGAAATTGTTTGATAGACGCCGCGGAAGGCCGTCGGCATAGCCCAGTGGCAGCGTCGCAATTGTCGTGGCTTCGCGCGTTTGAAAGATGCTGTTATAACTGATGAACGTTCCCGCCGGCACGTGTTTCACATGCAAAACTTTTGTGTGCAACGTCATCGCCGGTTCGAGTGGAATTGACTCGCTCGTTTCGCGGCTCGGGTAATAGCCGTACATCATCACGCCCGGCCGCACGAGGTTGAAATAGCTCTGCGGCAAATCGAGAATCGCGCCGCTGTTGGCGGCGTGTACATATTTAAAACGTAAACCGTAATGCGTGAGTTGCTGAACGATGGATTTGAACTGTTCGAGTTGCCGATGGGCGTAAGTTTTATCGCGGCTGTCGCTGCTGGCGAAATGGGTGCAGAGGCCAACCAATTCGAGATGAGGCAACTTCGCCAGCGCAAGAATGGTTTCGACGGCTGCATTTGGCAAGAGGCCAACGCGCCCCATCCCGGTGTCGATTTTCACATGCGCTTGCGCAACTCGCCCCAGCGCCTGCGCGCGCCGCGCAACGATTTCAGCAAGACGCAAATCGTACAGCGTAAATTGCAAATCGTTCGCGATGAAACTATCGATTTGTTTTTCAAAGAACCCGCCAAAGACGAGAATCGGCACCTTGATTTGCGCGCGGCGTAATTCGCGGCCTTCTTCGAGCAGCGCAACGGCTAATTGCGTTGCGCCCGCAGACAGGGCGGCCTGCGCGACGGGAATTGCGCCGTGGCCGTATGCATCGGCTTTCACCACGGCCATCACTTCGGCAGGATGGACCCGCTCACGGAGGCGCTGCACATTTTTTGTGATCGCGCCCAAATGAATTTCCGCGATGGTGGGGCGTTGCGCGTCGCCGGCGGCAGTTGGGTTCGATTCAGCGCCCATTACCGTTGTGCTTTCGGAATGACGAAACGATGGGCCGTGTGCGTTTCGGAAAATTTGACGACTTTCACGTCGACCAGCCCCGCTTTCTTGCCGGCGGCGAGCACCTGATTTTCATTAAAACTTTTTTGGCCTTTCGGATTGACGATCCAAATCGCGCCGTCTTTTTTGAGCGCCGCTTTGCAGCGGCCTAACGCCGCAAGATCGGATTCCTTTTCTGCGCCGAGAAAAATGACATCACATGCAGTAACGAGACGAGTAGAAAATTTTCCCACGCGCTTTTCCAAATCTGCCGAAAAATTCACCTCGTCAATTTTCAGCACGCACACGCGATGCTCTGGCTTGACCCCGAGCTTGTCGAGCAGGCTTTTCGGATGGAGAATTTTCTGCAGCCACTTGGCGGATTGGGCGCCGAGGTCGAACCAAGCCACGCGGCCATCGAATTTTACCTGTAAAGCCTCGCGCGCCAACGCCGCGGCGGTGATTGATTTGAACGGAATCTTGAGCCGCAGCTCGCCTTTAAATTCGAGATAATCCGTTTCGAGCCAAGCTTGGCCGGCGTAAGCTTTGCCTTCGTATTTGAGTTTGCATGCAGCGGAGTAGCCCATAAAATTATGCCGTCGGCGCTGCGGTTGGCCAGTTAAAAATTTTGCTGAGATTCATGCTCCAACCCGGCAAAAGTTCCGGACACGTCAAAGTTTCATATTCCCAGCGCCGGCCGGTTGCCGTTAAAACCAAAACGCACGCCTTCGCGGGAATCACGATCCAAACCACTTTGCTGCCTTTGCTCAGATACAGATCGGCTTTTTCCAACACATTGGGAAAATCGGATGAAGGGGTGACAATTTCGACGGCGAGGTCAGGCGCCGTTTTGGCCAGCTCGCCTTTTACCGGCAGATTATTATTTAGACAAAGCGCCAAATCCGGCGTTCGTAACTGCCGCTCATCATTTGGGAAAATTCGCACACTAAGCTCGGTAAAAACCATGCCCAGCGGATGCTCTTCGAGATAGCGATCCAGCAGCGAGCCTAATTTAATTTGAATGTAAGAATGGTCGGAATTTGGCATTTTGAAAATAATCCTCCCGTCGATCAGTTCATACGATTCCGATAAACCCATGGCCTCGACTTCCGCAATCGTCAAATCGGTGCGTTCTGCCAACGGAAGGAGATTGCGATTCCGCAGCATCGCGCCGCCATTTTTGGAGGCGGGAGTCGGCGAAGCAGCGATTTCTGAAGTGAGAATGGTTTCCATCATTCGGCCTGCACCATGTTAGAAAAAATTATTCATCAATATCCACATCGACTTCGACGTCCGCGCCGGTTTTCTTGTTGTAGCGCTTGCCCATCAAATACGCTTTGATGAACTCTTCCAACTCGCCGTCCATCACCGCTTGCACGTTGCGCTCGACGACGCCGGTGCGATGATCTTTCACCAGCGTGTACGGCTGAAAAACGTATGAACGAATTTGACTGCCCCAAGCGATGTCTTTTTTGTTTTTCTCCAAATCGCTGAGCTTGGCGCGCTCTTCATCGAGCTTGCGCTGATACAGCTTTGCCATCAGCAGCTTCATCGCCAAATCGCGGTTGCGCAGTTGGCTGCGCTCGTTTTGGCATTGCACGACGATGCCGGTCGGCACGTGCGTGAGGCGAACTGCCGACGAGGTTTTGTTGACGTGTTGGCCGCCGGCGCCGCTGGCGCGATAGGTGTCAATGCGCAAATCTTTCTCTTCAACTTTGATCGTGACGTTGTCGTCGATTTCCGGCAGCACGAACACCGAAGCGAACGAGGTGTGGCGCCGCTTGTTTGCATCAAACGGTGAAATGCGCACGAGGCGATGCACGCCAGCCTCGGCTTTCAAATAGCCATACGCATTTTTGCCGCGCACTTCGATGGTCGCGTCTTTGAGACCGGCTTCGTCGCCGGCTTGCAAATCGATGATCTGCGACTCGAAACCGTTGCGTTCGATCCAGCGCATGTACATGCGGAAGAGCATTTGCGCCCAATCCTGGCTTTCGGTGCCGCCCGCGCCGGGATGAATAGTGATGATCGCATTGCGCTCGTCATCGGGGCCGGAGAGCATACTGCGCGATTCGAGATCATTCACCGCCGTCTCGAGATTCGCCAAATCTTTTTCCGCGTCGGCAAAGGCGTTGTGGTCGCGCGCCTCTTCGGCCAGCTCGAGCATCACCGCCGTGTCTTCGCGCAGGTGATCAACCTTGCGCCAGGCGTCGATCCACACGCGGCGTTGCGCCAAATCGCGCATCACCACTTGCGCTTTTTCATTGTCGTTCCAAAAATTCGGCGCGTGCGATTGCGCCTCGAACTGTGCTGCTTCTTTTTCTAATTTCGCGACTTCAAAGACTGTCCCGCAGGGCAAACACACGGCGGGACAGGTCCTCAAGTTTCAGATGTAATTCTTCACGCATGAATGAAAATCCCTTTACTGGCGATGAGGCGTTTAAGATTTAACCAACTGCAAAGTAATAAATGCTATTAAAGTATAAGAAAAAAATGACAAGCCTACAAGAGCTTTTTTGCGTGGCAGGGGAGAAGGGGAGGATCGAACCAAAACACCAACAGCGAATGAAATTTTACCCGCGTTTAAAAGTAAAACGGGGCGGCGCACTTTGCAATGGCGCCGCCCCGTGCATACAGACAGGCAATTGATGAAAAGATCAATGCCGCGGCTTCTTCGTTCTGCGCTCCGCGCCGTTTGACGAATCCGAACCACGCCCCTCATTTTTGACTCTTACTTCGTCCGGGCGCTTTTCCACCTGGCCGCTGGAAGGCGAGCGCTCCGGCTCACGCGATTTATCCGAATCGTGAATGCGGTCACGGCCATCGTCAGCCTCATTGCCGCGCCGGCGAATCGGCCGCTTTTCCTGCGGCTCACGCGGCGGCCGATAATCATGATCGTCATGACGATAGCCCGGCGACCATTTCGGCGGATAGGATTTGTGGCGCGGCGGCTCCGGCCAGATGACAACCGGCGGCGGACGGCGCACCACCACGCGCGGCCGTACATAAATGGGCGCGACATATTGCACCGCCGCACAGGCGGAGCCTAATCGCACGCGCACATCGGCAAACACGCGATCCAGCACCAAGCGAAAATCAACGCCAACCGCAACCCGCGCCGGGCGGCCAAACACCAGACCCTGATTGCGAAAACCGGCTTCAAGCCACGGCACGATGTCGATGGGTTGCCGCGTGGCGACCATGCCGATATAAGCGTTGCCCTCGATGCCGTCATAATAAAAATCCAGATCGTGGGAAAGATCGGTCAGGCGATACGTGCGTCCCGGATAAACCGCCTGCCAGCGATGGCAGGAGAGCGGATAAAGAATTTCCACACCGCCCCACGGGTTGATCTGATAAACGGTGATGTAGCTCGGCCGATTCACGCGAAAATAAACGTCGATCGGATCGTCGCTGCAAAACGGATCGTCAAAACTTTGCGCCGACCAGACTTTCAGCTCGACCTCATCGAAATGATGCGCCAATGCGGGGGGTGAAAGGCAAACGGCAAAAAGAAAAAAGCAAACGGCAAAAGCAGCGCAATATTTTTTAGCGGCTCGCGGCAGCAGTGCATGAAGAGGGTGCATATCAATCTCCAAAGTGGTCACGGATGTGAAAGTTAGTCTTTTGTTAACCAAGCAACAGAATAGCGCGCGGATAAAAAATCATCGAAATGATCCGCGCGGCAGGTTTAATTGGCGGCGAGGCTCGCGCCGATCCGTTGCAACAGCATTGTTTTTTCCGGTGTGTCGAGATGTTGCTTCAGCTCGGGGTTACCTTCGGCAATTTGATACGCCCAATCGAACTCCACGAAATTGGCGCTCACCGCGGTCACGCGAATTTTGGCGTAGTGATTATCCGCGGTCCAAACAACATACGAGTGGCCGGCAATCGCTTCGACGTAGCCCAGTGGCGACCAGCCTTTTTCCGGCGCGTAATCGAGATCATCCAGCGAATCGGTGTAGCCGAAATCTTGAATATCGGTGTCTTTGTTGGCGACGTTGATAAACAGGCCGCCGCTCGTCGCGTGATACTCGAAGAAAATATCCGAGGTGCTGGCGCGATAATCCTGCACGCGATAGTTGGCAAAACTGTAGCCGGCGGTTTGGGGAATCGCGCGGAAATCAAACAGCCGAACGCCGCGGCCCGCCGGACGGGGCGTATCAAAAACCAGATCGTAACTCAACTCGCTTTCATTGCCGGCATTGTCCCGCGCGCTCACCGCGTAATAATAGGTCCGGCCGTTCGTCACCTCGCGATCCACAAAGCTCGTGCTGCGCGTGCTGCCGAGGCGATAATAATTGCCGCGCTCCGAATTGCCGCGATAAACCTCGTAACCGGCGAGATCATATTCGGCGTTGGGATACCACGAGATGACGACCTGGCGATCGCCGGTGGTACTGACGACGCCGCGCGGCACCGCCGGCGCTTCGGTGTCGGATTCTAACGGCTGCTCGAGACAACCGCTCAACAACGCGAGGCCAAACAGGCTCGCCACAATTTGGGTGTGTAATAAAATTTTTTTCATGGCAAATGTTCTCCAAAAAGTTTACATTCATTATATCATGATATCATGCCGACAGGTGGAAGCGAGCGGGAGACAGGTTTATGATGATAAGTTGCCGCACTTACACAGAGTGAATTAATTTCTGTCTCCCGTCGCGTCCTACAATCCAATCAATTTCTTCACATTCGTATCCTGACTTTTGCATTCACTCTTGATTCTTGCAACGCAAGTGCCATGATATTGCCCGGAGGTCTGTTGGCCGTACAATCAATTTAAAAACAATATCTTTT
>CAZVZZ010000150.1:3494-6113 GCA_964631505.1 uncultured Cytophagia bacterium | reverse complement strand
CGTCGATTCATCGACGGTCATGCCGCAAATCGGATCTTTTGCCATGATTCTACCTTCCTTTCGAGCTCTTGCCGCAGGTGCAATCCAAACAGCCATGTTTGGCGTACATGCGACACGTTTGTGTGAGTCGTTAAACAGTTGCGCTTGAATTTGATTCATACTGCACTCACACAGACGCACGAGATGGCGTGCGGTTACACCTTTTTTAAAGAGCCAGTACGTAACGCAGGCATCCGTCAACAGACAAGAGGCCTGCGCTACACCTCATTGCTAAAGACGAGCGTCAATTGCTGTCGTGGCTGCCGGGAACTTTGCAGCAGGCATCCAACGCCGCATAAGCCGTGGAATCACTTTTGGTTTCGTTGGCGTCGTAGCCGGCGAGGGAGATGGCTTTTTCCAATGCCGCTAAACTGGTTTTGGCCGGATCAAAACTGGCCTGCGCAACTTTAGTTTTCAGGTCGACCTTAACCTTGCTCACGCCCTCGACGGCGGTTAAAGCGTCTTCAACGTGCCCGACGCAACTGTTGCACTGAATCGTCGGCACTTTGATGTCAACCTGTTGCACCGTGGCGGCGCCGTCGCTGGTTTTGGCCGCCTCGTTTTCCGGTTTATTACAGGCCATGAGCGCCAAGCTGACCGCGAGTGTCAATAAAGTGGATTTCATGTTTCTTTCTCCTTAAGTTTATGGGTTTTTGTAAATTTAAGTCGTTGTTTGAAAAATGTTAATTCAAGTCTTTCCCCACCGCGCGTTCCAGCTCGGCGAGGCTCATTTCATACTTCGCTTCCGCTTCGTAATATTCCATTTTGGACATTTGCAGCATGCGGTAGCTGTCGAGCAGCATGAGAAAATCGGTTTGCCGCGTTTGATAATTCGCCAGCGTGACTTGCAGCGATTGCTCGGCCTGCGGCAGAATCGTGGCGCGATACAACTCCAACATGCGTTGCGCGTTTTGCACTTTGGTCAAGCCGTCTTTTACCGCGAAGAAAATCATATTCTTCGTGTTGTTCAACATGGCTTCTTGCATTCGCGTCTTCGCGGCGGTTTCTTCGACGCGACCGCGCTGTTTTTTGATCGACCACAACGAGAACGGCAGACTCACACCGGCCATCGCCGTAAAGCCACGAAAGCCATCCAACGGCGAGGTGACGTATTTCAGCGACAAATCGAAATCCGGCCAATACGCGCGCCGCGCCAGGCTGTTGGCGATGCGGCTCTGCGTGATGCCCAATGAATCGTGATGAAACATCGGGCGATGCGCGACCGCCGTGCGTTGCAATGTTTCGAGATCGAGCCATAACGGCTTTCTTGCCGGCAAAACCGTTTGGCCGAGCGGCGATTGCGGCGGGCGATTGCGCAACACGTTCAGCATCGCTTTGGCGGTTTCTTCCTGCTGCTGCAGCGTGAGCTGCGCATTGGCCAGCCGCGCCAGTTCGACATTGGCTTTCAGCACATCCTGATTCATAACCTGGCCGACGGCGTAACGCACTTTCGCAATGTTCACGAACTGCGTCATCAGGTCGATATTTTCCCGATTGACTTCGAGGCCGCGTTGAATCATGTACAGCTCGAAATACGCCGCTTTGACCTCGGCAATAACATCGAGCGCTTTCTCGGCATAATCATGATGCGCATGCTCGGCGTCGATCTCCGCCAATTTTTTCGCCTTGGCGAGCTTGCCGGGGAACGGCAGCATCTGCGTTAACCCGAAGTTGAGCATTCGCCACTGCGACGTATTGAACGGCTCCGCGCGCGGCGCTTCCTCGATCTCGAGATCGAAGCGCGGATCATCGAGGCTGCTCATCTGCGGAATGCGCGCATGCGCCGCCTCGACAGTGGCCTCGAAAGCGCGCAGTTCCGGATTGTTTTGCAACGCTTCCTGAATCAGCGCGTCAAGCGTGATCGTTGCCGGCGAGTTGTTTTGAGCAAAAAGCGGAGCGACGCCGAGAACAACGATCAGCGCCAATAAACAAGATTTCATATTCACACCTGAAGCAAACGTTGGTTGCTCACCAATAGCGAATGTGATAAAAAACGACACGACACTTTCAAGGCAAAAGAGAATGCCAGAAAGCTGCGCCCGTAGGGCATCACGACGCAAATTTTTTAAAAATGAAAATTGGGCGCACTACGCCCTTGCAGGTGGGATTAAATCAGAAAAACCGCCAGGAATTTATAAAGCTGATTGCCGGCGAAATGGGTATTAAAAGAAGGAAAAGTAAAATCCGGTTGGGTGGTCCAGGTTAATTCAACGCCGGTTTCAACCAGCGCCGTGGGTGCGGCGAGATCGAAATGATTGCGCGGCGGAATGGCTGGCACCGCCGGAGCCGGCTCGGTGCTGACAGGAGAGGCCTGCTGCATCTCACAACAATCCATGCGGGCGGTGGTTTCGGCGACGCAACAGGGAGCAACTTTACACGTGGCCGCCGGCGCTTCTTCACACGGCAGCGCCAAAGCGAAATTGGCCACCGGAACAAAAAGCTGTGCCATGCACAGAAGAAAAAGCGAAATTTTTTTAGAAAGATGCTGCACGTCTTTTTGTCCTTGAATAAATTGCTACGCTAAATATTTAAGAAATTTTTCTATCTTTTGCAACAACAAATTTCTCGAGTTTATTCCGG
>CAZVZZ010000150.1:0-3394 GCA_964631505.1 uncultured Cytophagia bacterium | reverse complement strand
CACATTTCCCGGCGCTGTTGTTGAAAAGCGAAATGCCAGCCAAGTTGCCGCGAGAGATGTTCCAAAATAACATGGCCGCGCACGCTGCCGCCTTTCGAATTCACGCGCGGGCTGCACACGGCGATTCCACCGCAGCCGATGGCCACGGCGACAATCAGGCCGGACACGCCGCTTTTGGCCGGCAGGCCGGTGCGCAAAAGATGCGTGCCGGATTCATCGTACAAGCCGCTGGTGGCCATCACGGAAACAATATTCGCAACGGTACGCTCCGATAAAATCGTGGCGCCTTCCGCGGATTTTCCGCCATTCGCCAGAAGCATGCCCATGTGCGCCGCTGGCGCGATCTCCGCTTCCAGCGAGCACAAATAAAAATACGTTGCGAGAATTTCTTCGACTTCGCCGCGAATGACGCCGTTGCTCTTCATCAAATACGCCAGCGCGCGGTTGCGGTCGCCGGTGGCCAATTCGGAGCGCAACACATTTTGATTGGCCGTTACGCGCGAGCCCAGCAATTTCGCCGCCCACCGTTCGAGCCACGCGATTCGCGTGTCGCGATCTCCGGAAATATTGCTGCACAGCAAAATTGCGCCGGCGTTGATCAACGGATTTGCCGGGGTCGGCCCGAAAATATCCAATTGCGTCGCTGAGGAAAACGGCAAGCCGGAGGGTTCGGCATTGATCCACGTAAATACTTGGCGCTCGCCGACTTCTTCGAGAAAGCCGGCGAGCAAAATCACTTTCGCGACGCTTTGCATGGTAAAACGATGCTGCGCGTGATCGCCGGCAACGAGACGCGTGCCGTCACCCAACACGACCGCGGCACTGGTAAGTTCCGGCGCTACCGCAGCAAGCTCGGGAATGTAGGAAGCCAACTCGCCATCGCGGTTGGCGCGAGCGCGTTCCACGGCTTCCTCAAGAACGGTTTGGATGCGAGGAATGTTGAGGGCAGAGATCATTTGGTTAAAATAAACACCCCTCGCACCAAAGTCAAGCATCGCGAGAATAATTATTCACTTCAAATTAGGCCAAGCGATTTCGGACACCCGGCTTCGGACGATGAAAATGCAACACTTCGATTTGACAACTGTATCAGCCAATCGACACCTGACCTAATTTCATGCTGCGATGCAGGTTGCCGGTGTTCCGTGTCTCGCTTCCAATTGATACAGTGTCCGTGCGAGTGACAAATTTTGTGCGGTGCTGTACAGGCCAAAGTGCAACAGGCGTGATGGTAACTTACTGAAAACGTATTGGCTAAATTGCTCGCGGCGTTGCGGTCGCTGCGCTGGCACAGTCGTTGCCTTCGTATTGGGCAGTTGTCCGGACGTCGTACTTCAAATCAACGCAGTGGAGCAAACTGTGAGTGGAACAGAGCAGGAAGCGAACTAACATCAAGGAGATGCAGCTATGAAAACGCGGACAATCTTTCGACGAGCAGTGATCAGCGGTTGTGTCATCGCGGCCGCGCAAGTATTCTCCTTTCAAACGGCGACCGCCGTGCAAAGAGAAGAGGGCACCCCGGCCAACACCTCAAATCTGACGTTGCTCGCAGCGAATCTCAACGTGGCGGCCCCGGCAAAAGCCTCCGGCGCGGCGAAGCCCGAGATTCCGCTGACCAAACCGGTGGATCGGGTTCCGACTGTCAGCCTGAAGAAAATGGAAACCGACAAGATCACCTCGTTTTTTGTGCGCGCGAATGATAGCAAGCGCATCCAGCTTTCGATGCTGGTGGTTTACAAAGCCGAGCTGGCCGCCGCGATTCAAAAGATGTACGGCCAAAAAGTGACGCCGCTGGTGTTCTCGGTGTCGACGTTCCCGAATCGGCAAGTGAATTTTGATCCGGCAAAATTGCGCTTCGAGCAGGGCGGCCGGATCTGGACGCCGGAAAGCGGCAAAGCCGCCGTCAATATTTTGCCGCTCGACGACAACGCGAAATTCGGCGGCGTGGTGAGCGACGGCGAAGTGCATCAAGGCATCGTGCTCCTGCCCGCGTGGATGAATCCGCAAGAGCCGATCACGCTGCGTTACAATGATTTTCATTACCTCGCGACCTTTGCCGAAGCGCAGGCGACGAACATTAAATAAGTTGATCCGACATCCCTCCTCCCTCTAATAGCGCTTCTTCAGGCGGATTTCGCATCCGCCGGAGAAGACTCCAATGCAGGCATCCCCTCGGTTTTGCGCCTCGGCGCAGAGCAGAGGGGATTTTTATTTTCCTCATCTTTATTAACACAAAAAACGAATCCCGCTTATCCTTAAATTCAGTACGGGATTTCGAAATTCTTCTTGCTTCATCTGTGAAAAAAAGTTAATTTAATCTGCATTCGTCGTAAACCAGTTGACAGGCGGCCTGCCGGTCAAATGGTTTAAGTTATGAACCACGCCAATCAAACCAACTATCCGAGGGCTGAATGAAAAGACTCCTTTTCGCAAGCTTGAGCTTCGCGCTGATCGCGTTGTTACTCTGCTCCCCATTTCACAACGGCAATGCCGGCGCCTCGAAATATCCCGAACGCGCCAAACGCGGCATGGTGGTGTCATCGCATTATCTCGCCTCGCAAGTTGGTGTGGAAATCATGAAAAAAGGCGGCAACGCCGTCGATGCCGCGATTGCCGTTGGCTTCGCGCTGGCGGTGACGCATCCCTCGGCCGGCAATATCGGCGGGGGCGGATTTATGATTGTGCATAAAACCGATGGCGGCGTCACGGCATTCGATTTTCGCGAAAAAGCGCCGGCGGCGGCGCATGAGCGCATGTATCTCGACGCCAATGGCAATTACATTCGCGCCCTCAATCACGAAGGCTATCTCGCGGTCGGCGTGCCCGGCACGGTGGCGGGATTTGCGCTGGCGCATGAAAAACTCGGCAACAAGCCGATGGCGGAATTGATCGCGCCGGCGATCCAACTGGCCGAGAAGGGCTTTCCGCTGTCGTGGGATTTATATGACGCTTTCAAAAAGCGCGCGCCCGCGTTTAAAAAATATCCCGGCAGCGCGAAATCCTTTTTGAAACGCGATACTGTTTTGTATGAGCCTGGTGAAGTTTGGCGGCAGCCCGATTTGGCGAAGTCGCTGCGCCGCATTCAGAAAAACGGGCGTGACGGTTTCTATAAAGGAGAGACCGCGCGTTTGCTCGCGGCGGATATGCGCAAAAACGGTGGCTTGATCACCGAAGAAGATCTCGCCAATTATCAGGCGAAAGAGCGCCAGCCGATTCACGGTACGTATCGCGGTTATGACGTTTATTCGATGTGTCCGCCCAGTTCCGGCGGCACGGCGATTGTAGAAATGCTCAATATTTTGGAGGGTTTCACGCTGCGAGAATACGGCCACAACTCGGCGCAACACATTCATTTGCTGGCCGAATCGATGCGCCGCGCTTTTGCCGACCGCGC
>CAZVZZ010000149.1:0-6188 GCA_964631505.1 uncultured Cytophagia bacterium | reverse complement strand
TTTCACTTCACCGGCGAATAATATTGCACGCCGGAGATCGGGCGATGCAATTGCGCCAGAAGATTTTCAAAATCCTGGGGGTTGTGCACAAAATCGATTTCCGTCGCATTGACGACCAACAAGGGCGTCGCGGTATAATTAAAGAAGAAGCGATTGTAAGCTTCGTTCAAATCGCGAATATAACTTTCAGTCATCGGCTTTTCATAGCTGCGATTGCGCTGCCGGATGTTGGCCATCAGCCGGTCGGTGCTGGATTGCAAATAGACCACCAGATCGGGCGCGGAAATATCGCGCTCCAACAAACGGGCGACTTTGTCGTAAAGCGACAGCTCGCGCTCATCGAGCGTGAGCGAGGCGAAAATCCGATCTTTGGCGAACAAATAATCGGCAATGAGCAATTCATGAAACAGATCGCGTTGCGGAATTTCCTGCTGCTGGCGGTAGCGGCTGAGCAAAAAAAACATTTGCGTGGAAAACGCAAAGTGGCGCGGGTCGCGATAAAAATCCGGCAGAAACGGATTTTCTTCATGCGGCTCGAGCAGCAAGCGCCCGCCGAAACGCTCGGTCATCAGGGTCGCGAGACTCGTTTTGCCGGCGCCGATAACGCCCTCGATAGCGATGTATTGCAGTCGCAACGTGATACCTCAATTCTTCAATTCGTGGACCAGCCCATGATCCGGGCAGCGCCACAATAACTCCTGCACGGTGGCATTGAAACCAATCACTTCAAATTCCGGCGCGATTTCCGCCCACGGCACGAGCACAAAGCGCCGGCGATGCAGCTCGGGATGCGGCAAGTGCAACGGCGCGGTTTGAATTTGCCGCACGCCGAACGCCAACAAATCCAGATCGATGTTGCGCGGCCCCCAACGCTCATGGCGCTCGCGGCCCAATGCCAACTCGATCTGCAAAAGCCGCGCGAGCAACGCTTCCGGGCCCAACGCCGCGCGAATCTCGACGACTTGATTGATAAACGCGGGCTGATCGGTTTTTCCAACCGGCGCCGTTTCATAAAGCCGCGAGGCGTGAATGATTTGAATCCCCGGTGACGCGTTCAACCTTTCCCGCGCCAGTTGCAACCACGCCGCGCGCGCGCCCAGATTCGAGCCAAGGGCAATGAAGACGCGCTCGTTGCCGGGCGCCTGCTGCTCGTCTCTCATCGCACTGTTTTATTCACATTTTTTGCGTTTTACGCCTTACGTTTCGATTGCCGCTGCCGCACAATTTCCACTTCAATGCCGTCGCAAATTCCGGGCACCGGCGAGTTGGGCTTGCGCAAATTCACGCGCAATGCGGCGACCGGGTATTTGCGTAACAGCGTTGTGGCGATGGTTTCGGCCAGCGTCTCCACCAGCTTAAAACTTTTTTTGGTGACGATGGTTTCGACAATTTGATAGACTTTGTAAAGATCGATGGTATCTTTAATGTTGTCCGATTGCGCCGCCGGTTGGATGTCGAAGACAAACTCGACGTCCACTTCAAAGCGCTGGCCGACCTGGCGTTCTTCATCCCAAACGCCGTGGTAGCCGCGGAACACCATTTTATTCAAACGCAGATAATCGCTGGGCATAAAGATAAATTTGAATTTTAAGCAAAAAGTCACAAAGCTCAAATTTATCAAAAGCTGGCGGGAATGTCAAGAGAAATGTCCGCCATTCGCATGGTTAATATAATTCGACCGCCGGCCGCCGGGCAATGAGCTTTTTCTGCCACGCGCGGTCAAACAGCAGTTGCAATGCCTGCCGGCCGCGCTCGCCCATGTCGATGGTGACGTCGTTGACGTACATTTTAACGAAGCGTGTGCCCAGCGCCCGGTCGAGGCCGCGGCCAAATTCGAGCGCGTAGGGAATCGACTCATCTTGATGTTGATAGCCGTAATGAATGCTGTCTTGCAAGCCTTTGGAGAGCCGGCGTGCCAAGGCCTCGCCCAAATCTTTGCGCACCACGTCGAGGCCGAGCGGCAGCGGCAAGCCGCCGGAATCTTGTTCCCACACCTCGCCGAAATCGACGACTTTATGCAAGCCCATTTCCTGGTAGGTAATCTGGCCTTCATGAATCAACAAACCGGCGTCGACTTTTTCCGCTTGCACCGCCTCGATAATTTGATCGAACGGCACGTCGATATTTTTCACCCCGTCCGTATAAAGCTTGAACAACAGATTCGCCGTCGTCAGCCGGCCCGGCGTCGCCACCACTTTGCCGCGCAGCTCGTCGAGACGATAATTTTTTTTCGCCACAATGATCGGCCCGTAACCTTCGCCCATGCTGGCGCCGGTGCGCATAACCCAGTAATGCTCGGCAACTTGCACGAACGCGTGCGCCGAAATTGCCGTGACCTCCAGCTCCGCGCGCAGCGCGCGCTCGTTCAAAGTTTGAATATCTTCCATCACGTGCTCGATGCGCACGCCGTCGATTTTCACTTTGCCGCTGGCCAACCCGTAAAACATAAACGCGTCGTCGGGGTCCGGACTGTGGCCGACGCGGATGATTCGTTCAGACATGATTTTCCTATCACAAATAATTTATTTTGTCGCGCGATGAAAATTTACCTTGCGGCAAACGGCCCGGCAAGAAATTTTTTTTCGCGTTGAATTTGAAGCGATTTCATGGCGGCTTTACAAGTTCTCCGTGCTCCGCCGCAACGCGCGCGAGCGCTCATAAAATTCCGCCAGCGTCAGTTTCTTCAGAAACACCAAGCCGCGCGTCGCGCGAATCAACGGGCTGGTATGCTCGTTAAAATATTCGCGGCCGAGGCAGGTTTTCAGCACGTGATATTGATCGACTTGAATTTTCTGCGCCAGCGCCGAGAAGGGGCCATCGTGCTCGTAGCTTGGAAACGAGGCGTCCTTCTGCGACACGAACGCATTCATAAACGAATTTTCCATCACCGCAAACATGTTCAACGAAACCGGCACGATAATATCGGCTTCGGAAGGATGATAGCGATACCACACGTTGCGATAGCCCCACACCTGAATATCGGAACGGCCGGATTCTTCTTCATACAGCTTGAGCGCCTCGGACATCACCTGCAAAACTTTGTAATGCGTGTCCGGCCCGCTGGCTTCGGGGTCCAGCGCGACGCTGACAATATTCGGCCTGGTCTTGCGCAACACCTCCAGCATCGGCAGCACGTCGCGCTCGATCGTCGGGGTTTCCGTAAAAATATCGCCCTTGTAAAAACCCAGCCGCGCGTGCATCACCGATTCCGAATTGAAGCCGAAATAACCCCACAAACAATCCGCTTCCCATTCGCGAATCATGCCTTTGAGCCGCTGAATGTGCGGCAAATCTTTTTTGCCGGGATACTGCGTCTCGAAGTAATTCCGCAGCTCGGTGATGCGATGCTTCAGATTGTCGATGTTGTCATCTTCAAAAATAAAAATCAAATTGCGCAACAGCCGGCGCGCCTCGCCTTCTTCTTTGATCGTCCGGCGGTTTGCCGCAATGCCGTCGAGGTATTGCCACACGTCGCGATTGCGGCCCTGTTCATTGTGCGGATTGAAATAACCTTCATGGAGCAGCTTGTCGAAATCGCCGCGCTCGAGAAAGCCCTGCAGATTCTTCAACAGTTTGTGCACCAGCATGTTGGTCACCGCATTGAAGCCGCTGGTGAGCGTAATGAAGAAATGCTGATTCGACGCGTCGCGGATGTGGCGCACGATAAACGGCAGATAGCCGAGCATCAGATCATCATGATGCGGCTCGGTGTGCAGAAAAACCTGATCCAACAAGGTTTCGCGGCCGCGTTCAATTTTCTGGATCAGGCTTTGTTCCACTTGTTGCGTGATCGCGGCGATCGGCAGCGCCAATTTATTTTGCAACGTTTGCGCAAACCGGTTGCCGGCAAAATCTTCCGCGGTGAGCGCGCGCAGCCGCTTGCGTTTTTCCACGGCTAAATTGACCACAATCCGCTCCGTCACCTCCGGGCTGAGGGCGGCGGCTTTGACCAAAATTTCGTGCTGGCGCTCGTCCAGATACTTGGCCGCGCCCTGCGTAATATAAAATCGCGCGTTGGGCAGATCGTGCAACACGCTGGCCGGATGATGGATATGCTTTTCTTCTTGAATGGCCGCGGTGACGATCGGCGCTTTGGCCTCGCCGGCGGCGATGATGAGCGCGGCGCAGTTCGGATTGTACGTAATGGTCGCCAGTCCAATGGTAATCACCAAACGCTGGCGTGACACTTCGATGCCGCCGAGATCGGTGGCGGCCGCGGCTTGCGTTTCATAATTCGTCGGCGTCAGCCGCGTCGTCGAATAAAAATCCGAGCCTTGCACGTTGAAGCCAATGTGGCCGTCCGGCCCGATGCCGCCGAGAAAAAATCCGATGCCGCCGAGCCGCCGGATTTTTTCTTCGTATGCCGCACACCACTGATCGATATCTTCCAACACCTGCTTTTGCAAGCGTTCCTGCGAATTTTTGCCGTGCCGGAAACGCAGCGACAGATCCACCACCTTCTCCGGCCAAACGTCGTCCAAATCCTTTTCGGCCGGCAAACCGATTTTGCTGCAATCAATCAGCAGCGCTTTCGCCGGATCGAAGCCGAAGCTTTGCAAATAATACATGTGGACATAATAATAAAAACTGTTCTGTTGCTGCGGGTGAATCGGATAGAACTCGTCGATCTGCACAAAGTGCAAGCTCTTCATCTCGGGCTTGCGCGCCGGATCGATGCCGCCCGCTTCCAGCTCCTGGCGCGCTTTCGGCTCCTCCCAGTGACGCAGAAAATACTTGACCCACTTGATGAAATGCTCCGGCGTTTTGCCGGTGGGCAATGACACCGCGCCGCCGGGGTTCTGTTGCACCCATTCGATGAACCGCAGCGCTGCAAGCTTGCCGAGCGCCGGAAAATTATCCACCACGATCACGCCGATTTTTTCCGTGGGCGCATATCGTAACTTTTGGCCGGATTGCGCGATCGCACGTTGTTCGACTTGGGAAGGCGTTTCTATTGCAGACATGAGAGCTTGCTCCTCGTAAATTGATTGACGATTTCCGGTGAGGTCATTGGGTTTCATGGTAAACGCCAGGAACGACCTCGAACCTCGGACCAGCGACTGCGGACGACTTTAACGCAACCAATTTAACAAAATATTGGAGGAGACTCAAGAAGAAAATATTTAAACGGCGTGGCAGGAGGGAGCGGGAGCCGGGGCGAACATGGTTGCCGAGCGAAGTTGTTTCAGACGCCAAGGTCAAAACCGCAGAGGTAGCCTGCGATTTGAATCGCCCGTTCTATAATTTGCCCCAACTCGCCGTTATGTTTGAGATTCCTGATAAGATTGTGGTGCCCATAATGGTATGCATGTAAGTGGATGCCTGGTAGGGATTTCATGCGGGTCGCATGCAAACAATCGATGGGGTGAATCGAAGAATAATACAAATGAAAACTTCTCTTGTGCGTTCGCGCCTGGCGCAGCACCGGTTTGAGATCGAAGTATTTTCTCTGGCCATAAAAAAACAACTGGCGCCAGGTTGGGGTGGCGTGGCGAGGAATGTCGCGATGAATGAGGCGTTTAACCGGATCAATGAAGGTTTTGGGCGCGAAGGCGTGAACCTCATCGGCTTGCAGGAGATGGCCGAATAACAAAGCGGCGTAGCCTCCGGCCGAGTTGCCAATGACAACGAGGCGTTGGGTGGATTGGTGCGCCGTATATTGCCGGAGAAAGGTTGCAATGCCGTCAATATTGTCGCCAACGTTGGGCAAGCCGCGATGATACCACAATTGCTGTCCGTCGCGCAGATAGATTTTGTTAATTTTCTTCATGCCGCTGGTCAATTTGTTGAATTCAAACAACGGCACCCCAAGCCGCCCTGCCAAACCACTAAAGACCAGCAACAACACCTTGCGGCGGGGATCAAAATCAACCGCGATCGAAGCCGCAGGATCTTTGAGACTTGATTTAAAATCTACCGCCTTTTCCATGACCACCGAAGCCGATAAGCTCAAGCATAAAGCCAAAATTTATTTTCGATCCGTAACATATAGGACGAGCCGGAACCAAAAAATACCGCTCACAGAAATGAACTCTCACGGAATTTTTCCGTGCGTCAAATTTCTGTGCTTTTTTTGCACAGATTTAACTCGTTAGTTTATACACCAAATCTCGAAAAAATGGCGAAAATCCGCACTCAGTTTAACGAAATAGGGAAGGAAACGCAAGAGGAAAATAGAAAAGAGTGGT
>CAZVZZ010000148.1:0-6193 GCA_964631505.1 uncultured Cytophagia bacterium | reverse complement strand
ATATAGGGCGTTTTTGCCTTCTTTGCAAGTTTTTTTCCGCCGCAAAAAAAGTTAAATTTTTGCAACGCCGCCGGCTTGCCGCGCTTTTCGGCCTTGTAAAAAAAAAAGCTCCGCAGAACGGAGCTTTTGCAGCGAAAACTTTTTCAGTTATTTTTTCAGCTTATAAACCACGCCGGCCTGCAGCGCGATCTGACTTGCATCCGAAACAATGGTGTAGCGGCCATCCGCCAACAGATCCAGTTGCGGCGACAGGTTATAAAACAATCCACCGCCGACATGAATGCCGATTTTCATTTCGGAATTATCGGCATCAACCAGCGCAGGACCGGAATAGTCCACCGCGGCTTTAAAAAAATGAAAAGCCAATCCGCCGCTGGCAAACGGCCGAAATTTCGGGTTCGCGGTTTTAAACAGGTACTTGCCTGTGCCGCCGAGAATCAAATCCCGAAAAGAAACTTCGACGCCGCCGTTACCTTCTGACTTCGACCAATAATCCAAATTGCCTTCGAGCATAATGTCCGGTGTGATCGTGCCCAGATCGGCCAACGCTCCGACACCGATCACCGAATTGACGCCTTCCGGATCGACAAAGCCGATCTTGACGCCGATGCCATTCAGGCCGATTTTCGTCTGCGCAAACGCATTTTCTCCCATGAGTAGCATGGAAAAAAGGGCAGCAATAAAAACACAACGTTTCAGCATTGCATCTCCTTAATCTGATGATGAAAGTGATTGTGATGAAAACCCAAACTCACTTCCTCCTACCTCAACTTCACGATCTGACCGCCGCGAATTTGCAAAATATTTACCCTGCTGTTCACTTTGTCGGGGTTATTCAGCGCCATCTCGCCTTTTAGGCCCGCGAAATTCTCGATCTTCGTTAATGCCGCGCGCAATTGGCTGCGGCTTTGCGCGCCCTGTTGCATGGTTTTAAACAAGAGATTGGCGGCGTCATATCCAAAAATTTCCCACTTTTCCGGCGTCACGCCCATGCGCGTGCGAAACTCGTTGCGAAACTGTTTAAAGCGCGCGTTTTCCGCGTCGATAAAATAATCGCTCGCGAAAATGGTGCCTTCCACGTAACGCTGCAATTCCTTGTCCTTGGCCAGATCGGTTATATACCAATGCTCGCCGCCCATAAGCGTGCTTTTAAAATTAAAATACGCGCGCTGCCCGGCGACCAATTTAATATCGTCCTCGTGCAAGGGCATGAAAATCGCGCTCACGTTGGTCACCGGCACATCAACTTCCTCGGCGTCCGCCATTTTCGGCGAAGGCCCGCCGTTCAGCGCCTTGAGCTGGAGCGAGTCTTTAAAGGCACGCCGAAACGCCGCCGCGCGAATCGCTTTGAAGGAACGGCCAAGATCCTGCGGCTCGCCGTAATACCATTTTTGCGCAAAAACCTCGCCGCCCAAACTATCGACCGCGGCGCTGAAGGCGTCCGCCATTTGCTGGCCATAATCATCTTGCGGCGCGACGGTCACAAACGTGCGGGCATTCAGATATTTATAAGCATACTCCGCCAGCGCTTTGCTTTTGCGCTCACGGTCGGCATTGAGCTGAAAAACATTTTCACCCAATGCGCCGATACCGGTCTCCGTCGCCACCGGCGCTAAAAACGGCACGCCCCTGGCATTGGCCAGTGCCGCCATCGCGGCGGTAGTGGCGTTATCCACTTCGCCAACAATCGCAATCAACGCGGGATCGTCCAGCAAATCCTGCGTTACTTTTAAGCCGCGCAAGAGACTGCTTTCCGAATCGCGCACCACCAACTCAATTTTGGGGCCACTGCTATTGACGCCGGCAATGAGTTGCGCATATTTAATGCCGCGATATACGCCCAGGCCGGCGTCTGCATCAATGCCGGTTAACGGCAACACGGCGCCGACACGCAACACACTCGCCACGGTTTCGCCGCCGGTTTTCCGTAATTTTTCCAGCTCGGCGCGCAACGGCGTGGCGGGATTGGCCAGCAAAAAGTCATCGATGAGTTTTTCACCATTCACCCGATTGCCCGCACTCAATTCTTCTCCGGCCAGCGCCAGCACCACATACGGCGTGCCCTTCGGGCCGGTGTAATTTTTCCGCAAACGCCGCAATTCATTGAGCGTAAGATAATCCTCCAAAACAATGCGCAGCCACTCGGTGGCCTGGTTGCGCAAGGCCGGGCTTTTGCCAATTTCGGCCACCAACAAAAATTCAACCGCCGCCTCCAAATATTCTTCCGTTTGGAAAGCCAAAGCGCCGAGCAGCGCATGGCCAAACGACATGTAGGCGCTCCGGGGAAAACTACGCTCCAGCTCGTCCACCGCCTGCCGGGCAAGATCATACCGACCGAGGTGATACGCCGAACGTCCTCGCATATAAAGCGCCGCCGCCACGCGTGGATGATTGGCGCCGTTTTGGAGCAACCCGTCAAAACTGGCGAGCGCTTCCGCGTACCGGCCAGCATTAAAAAGATCAACGCCTTGTTTAAACTGGGTCTCGACCGGCGCCACAGTTTTGCTTTGCGCTAAAACACTTTTCCCCCCGACACAACATAGCGCCGCGAGCAAAACCATTGGGGCAACGCGCAAAAAGATATTGTTCATACCTGATCAACCCTGAGCAATTTTGTTGATAACGTCCGTGTGCATTTTTTGATTTGCGGGGGTCATTCCACTGTCACACTTTTTGCCAAATTGCGCGGTTGATCCACGTCGCAATTGCGCATGATGGCAATGTAATACGCCAGCAACTGCAGCGGGATAATCGTCAACAGCGGCGTTAACATCGGCTGCGTCGGCGGAATATAAATGACGTGATCGGCGCGTTTTTTAATCTCCTCGTCGCCTTCCGTGGCAATCGCGATCACCTTACCGCGGCGCGCGCGCACTTCTTCGATGTTGCTGACGACTTTTTCATACGTCGCATCTTTCGTGGCGATAAACACCACCGGCATGTTGTCGTCAATTAACGCAATCGGCCCATGCTTCATTTCGGCGGCCGGATAGCCTTCGGCGTGAATGTAAGAAATTTCCTTCAGCTTCAACGCGCCTTCCAGCGCCACCGGAAAATTATAGCCGCGGCCGAGGTACAAAAAATTGTTGTTCAAATGATAAAGCTGCGCGATTTTTTTGATCTGATCGCTCAGCCCGAGAATCTTTTCCACTTTTTCCGGAATCGCCGCCAGTTCCTGCACGATCTCCGCGCCTTTGGCCGCCGACATGTTTTTATGCCGCGCTAAAAACAGCGTGATCAACGCCAGCAGCGTCACCTGCGAGGTAAACGCTTTCGTCGAGGCCACGCCGATTTCCGGACCGGCGTGCAAATACGCGCCGGCATGCACCTCGCGCGCAATCGTCGAGCCGACGACGTTACACAAGCTGATCACGGTCGCGCCTTTGCGTTTCGCCTCGCGCAGCGCCGCCAGCGTGTCCGCGGTTTCGCCGGATTGGCTGATCACGATCACGACATTATTTTCTTCAATCACCGGATCGCGATAGCGGAACTCGCTGGCATATTCAACTTCGACCGGCACGCGCACAAATTCTTCCAACATGTATTCGCCGATCAGCGCCGCGTGCCACGAGGTGCCGCAGGCGGTGATGAGAAAACGCTTGGCGTTCAGCAGCGCGTCCATCGCTTCGCGCATGCCGCCGAGCCGGGCAATGCCCTCATCTTTAATCAGCCGGCCGCGCATTGCGTCTTTAATCGTGCGCGGCTGTTCCATAATTTCTTTCAGCATGAAATGATCGTAGCCGCCTTTTTCGATACGGCCCAGATCATACGCCACCTGCTCGATCTGCTTTTGCACCGGCAGATTGCTGATGGTTTTAATCTCGATGCCGTTGCGGCGCACCACAGCCATTTCATCGTCGTCCAAATAACTGACCTGCTTGGTGTGATTGATAATGGCCGAGACGTCCGAAGCCACGAAATTCTCGCCATCGCCGTGGCCGACGATCAGTGGGCTGCCTTTGCGCGCCGCGATGATGACGTCCGGTTCGTCGCTGCACACCGCCGCGATACCGTACGTGCCTTCGACCCGGGAAAGTGCGGCGCGCACCGCTTCCTCGAAAGGAATGCCGAGTTTATAAAACTCTTCGATCAGATGCACCAACGCTTCGGTATCCGTTTGGGTGCGGAACTCGTGGCCTTTGGAAAGTAAATCGGTTTTGATGACGCCAAAATTTTCGATAATGCCGTTGTGAATCAGCGCGATTTTTCCTTTGCAATCCGTGTGCGGATGCGCGTTGGTGGAATTGGGCACGCCGTGCGTGGCCCAGCGCGTGTGCGCAATGCCCACACCGCCATTGAGCATCTGTTCATGCAACAAGGCTTCCAAATTAGAAATTTTGCCGGCCTGTTTGACGACATTCACATGCCCATTCGAAAACGTCGCGATGCCGGCGGAATCATAGCCGCGATATTCCAGCCGTTTGAGTCCTTCGAGCAAAACCGGAATAATCGGTTTTTTGCCGAGATAACCAACGATGCCGCACATGATGAAATTCTCCTCTAATGTTACCTCATTTCAGCGCACGCCCCTGGCGTCCGCTCACGCCAAATGGATTACTTTAAAAATATAGCAGAAAATTTTAATGATGCAACGGTTGTTTTGCAAACGCTGCTTTTTGTGCAAAGGCAACCGTCAACCGGAAGCGCCATTTCAGCGCTTTTCCGCATTGATCTCCAAGATAACCTTGACATCTTTTCGCACGTGGCTTTTACGCACAAAGCCGATCGCTCCGGCCGTGGCGGCAACTTTCGCCAAAACCTCCTCCTCGGAATTCATCGCCTCCGGCGGCTCGCCTTCGCCGGACAGCATTTTTTTCAACCAGATGGATTTCATTCGCGAAGAACTCCTCCCCAGATAACGATAAAACGCCATCTTCACTTCGCTCGGCGCTTTCAAATCAAAAACGACCACCGGTTTCCCATCACTCCATTTTTTAATATCGCAGGTGTAGAAATCAAGCAATTCGGATTTTTTGAGCGTATCGCTCGGCACCGCTTTATGGGCAATAACCACGAGTTGCCCCCAGGAATTGGCCGCCCCAGCCAACAGAAAAACCATGATTACAATTTTCAACCTCATACCTATTTCCCGGCTGGGAATTTAAATGACCAGCTAAAAAAAGACCGAAACCGCAACAGACCAGATATTGAATTTGTCTTGTTCCTTTTCAAGCAGACTTTGCGTAATCAAGCTAATTTTGTCGTAATCCCGCACTCTCGCGAATTGGCCCTTTAAACGAATGCGCTCGTTCAAATCATAGGCCGCGCCCGCCGTCGAGACGATAATATCTTCATCATCCATTCTTTCATCACCCGGAACCAGCACGGTGACCTTCACATCAGTAATCCAGTAGCTCGCATAGGCGTAGAGCGCAGGAATAAAACGATAGCCCAGGGTGGCATAAAAAAAATCGAGCGCCACCTCCACTTCTGGAATGCCGGCATCCACCTCGACTTTAATCACTTCACTTTCAAAGGAAAAATTCGCCAAATTATAGGACAAGTCTCCTCCCCAACGCTTCAACGGCATTTCCTCTAAATCCGCGGCTGGCCGTCCCAGAAGAGGCGCCACGCTGACAAAACCATTGCTTTTTTCATGGGTGGCAGAAAGGCCCAGTTTTAATTCGCGATAGCGCCATCCCAAACGGCCGCCGACCAGAAAAGCGGTGGTGGTATCGACGCCGGTTTGCCCCTTTCGCGGATCGGTATTGACGTTCGGGCTGTTGCCCAAATAAACGGCGTAATCAAATTTGGCTTCGCCGGCGGGAAGAAAACCGTAGGCCTGCACAAAGGCCCGCGCCGGCACAAATTCCTCCAATGGAATGAACTCGCCAAAAGAGGTTTCATACACCAACGGCCGGATAATGTAAGGCAGCAGTGGCGTGCGGTTTTTAACCTCATTGAGATTGTTAAAAATCGGAATTTGCAGGCCGAGCTTTAAATTGAACTTCATATTGGGATTGTATTTCACCCAGGCTTCTTCCAAATTCAGCGCCCCCCAGCGCCGGCTGGAGGAAAAAGTGTTTAACGCTTCAAAATTGATAAAAGCCGTCCAATTGCGGTAAAAATCCTTTTGAAAAAAAAGATTGAGCTGCTGCAAGCCAAAAGAATTTTGCGCCGGCTGATCTTTAAACACCGTCCAATGTTGCAAGGAATTTTGGAAATACCCAAAAACTTTCAGCGGGGTGTCTTC
>CAZVZZ010000147.1:0-6202 GCA_964631505.1 uncultured Cytophagia bacterium | reverse complement strand
AAAAAGCCGAGCCGTTTACAAGCTGTGTGTTTAAGGAAGTGATGCGAGCGGAATGTTAGATCAACGATTACAAGACGCCAAAGATCTGCTGGCGATGCTGTACGAGCAGGTCGGCGCCAGCGGTGAAGATATCGAGTGGCTGACCAACGTCGGCCAAATGTTGGATCGCCAGCCGGAAGAGTACCGGCAGCGTTTGAAACACGCGATGAATTTTCTGATGCTGGCGATGGAAAACAAGGAAGCGTCGGATTTGGATTTCGGCGGCGTCGGCAGCAACGGTTTTGTGTGGCTGCGCATTTACGGCGTCAAGCGGCCGGTTTATCCGGAGCTGGGCGATTTTACCAGCGAAGAAACCGACATTCTTTTGCTCAATCTGCTGACGGCGAATCAGCGCGAAGAGCTGTGGAAAACGCGCCAACTGGATTTTTCCTATCAGCTCGTCACCCCGACCGGGCACCGGCGTTTTCGCGCTTCGATTTATCTGGAGCTGAACCATCTGGCGCTGAGCTTGCGCCGGATCAATCCGCAGATTCGCCCGTTTCAATCGTTGGGCTTTCATCGCAACGTGGCGCGCTTGTTCAATCTCGAGTATGAGCGCCGCGGCATGGTGCTGGTCACCGGCATCACCGGCTCCGGCAAAAGCGCGACGCTGGATTCGATCATCGACGCGAACAATCGGCATTCCAACGGCCACATCGTGATCATCGCCGATCCGCTCGAGTACATTCATAATTCGAATAAATGCGTGGTGCGTCATCGCGAGATCGGCCGCGATGTGCGGTCGTTCAAAGACGGCACCGTGCAGGCGCTGCGCCAGGATCCGGACGTGATTGTGATCGGCGAGATGCGCGACGCTGAAACCATCTCCACCGTGCTGGAGGCGGCCGACAGCGGCCACAAAGTTTTTACCACGCTGCACACCTCTTCGGCGGTGGAAAGCATCGACCGGATTTTGGGCGAAACGCCGCCGATCGAGCAGCAGCGCATTCGCGAACGGCTCGCCAGCGTCGTCTCCTGCGTGGTCTCGCAAAAGCTCGTTTCCACGGTGGACGGCAAATTGACGCTGGCCAAAGAAGTGATGATCGGCTCGGTGCCGGTACGTTCGGCGATTCGCAACAACCGCACGGAAGAGATTTATCAGATCATTCAGCAGAGCAACGCCGAAGGCATGATCACATTGGAACAAGATTTGGCGCGACTTTACAAAAGCGGCACCATTACTTACGATGAAGCGGTGAACACGGCCAATAATAAAAAACGTTTTGAAGATTTGATACGCTACGATCGCGTTGAAACGCGCAGTGTGTGAGCGCCGCCGTCGGGAAAAACGGCGACGTGTTTAAAAGGGAATCTGTTGAGCGGACTTAACGAATTAGTATCATGGCAACCAAACAAGCCCTCGGACTGGCGGTCAGCGGCACGGAAGTGCGGCTGGCGCTGTTAAGCAGTCAGAACGGTAAAATTCATATCGAAGGATTGGAGCGCGCGCGGCTGCGCACCACGCTGGAAAGCCGTCCCGTCGCCGAAGAAGAAAATAAATCCGGCGACGCCGAGGGCGGCGACGCCTTCGGTCTGAAAACCGGAATTCGGGAAAAAGACAACAACGCCGCGGCTGAACCGCCGGCCGCCGATAACGGCAATTTGGAAATTCTCTATCGGCTTTTAGAAAAATACACGAAGCATAAAACCAAAATCGCGTTCAACGTGCCGTTGTCCATGGTGCGCTATCAGCGGCCGGAATTGGCCGCGGAGCGGCCCGAGGAAACGGCCAAAGATGAAGCCTCGAATTATGCCGAGCAAGTGATCGCCGCGGCCGACGGCAGCCGGCTGGTGATGTCGTATGAAAAGCAGCCGCCGACCATGGCGTTGATGCGCGAGGTCAACGAGTTTTTGCGCGGTAATCTGTTTCTGGCGTTGATGGATTCCACCGAAGTGGCGCTGGCCAATCTCGCGCGCCGGGATAACGATCTCACCGCGGAAAAAATTTCCGCCATCGTTTATATCGAAAGCGATTTCACGCGCCTGCTTTTTATGCGCGGCAAAGATTTGCTCCACGTCAGCTCGATCATTCACGAAGACACGGCCTCGCCGGATATTCTGGAAGTGATTTACCGCAAGCTGATTTACGAACAGGACGAGGCGCAAATTCCGGAGCTGGGCGCCATTTTGTTGGCGGGCAAAAGCAATCGGCTCAAAGCCAAGGAATTTTTTTCCGAATATTTTCCGGCGGTGCGCGTTGATTATCTGGCCTCGCCGCTGGTCACCGGGCTGGCGGGCAACGACATGCAGCGCGGCGTCTTTGCGGAGTTTGCCGTGCCGATCGCGCTGGCCTGGAAAACGCTGGAGCCGAAAAGCCCGTTCTTTATCCCGACCAATTTGCTGCCGCAGGATTTGCTGGATCAACAGCAAATTTTGAAGCTGAATTATCACGGCTATATTTTGCTCGCGCTCACCGGCCTGGTGGCGTTCTTCATGACCTGGCAAATCGGCCGGCTCAACAACAACATTCGCGAACTGCGCAACAAGAACACGCAGCTCGAAATGAAAATCGCCAACAACCAGGAAACCGTCGATCGCGTGTTGCTGCTGGACAATCAGTGCCAGCGCTTGAAGAAAAATTTGTTTTTGGCCGACAGTCTCGCGCAGGGCCATGATGAGTTCCTGGCGTTTTTGAAGAAGCTCAATAACAGCGTCGGTCGCGTCGGCAATATTGGCATTGATGAAATCGTCACCAGCAACAAAGGCTTTTCGGTGCGCGGCACCTCGTTGAGCCGCGAAGCGATTCCGTTGCTGGCCGAGCGCCTGGAACGCGCCAGCCTCAGTCAGGTGACGCGCGTCGAAGCGGAGAAGCGCAAATACTTCAGTTTTAATTTGGAACGGCAAAGCGAGCCGGACACCATGCGGCAAGGTTTGAGCAGCATCGACGCCGCGCGCTACGCGAGCAACGGCAAGTTGATTCTCCGCAAGGACGGCGTGCGTTCGGTAAGCGCCATCATGCCCGATGAAAACCCGGTGGTCGCGCCGAAGCCAAATGACAGCGTGCCGGCTGCGAATGGCACGCCGAAAAGTGATCGCGACGTCACGCCGCGCAGCGAAAACACGCCGCCGATGGCGCGCCCGACGGCTTCGACGAATAATGGCGTCGCGCCCAACAAAGAAGCTTCAACAACGGCCGCGGCTTTGCCGGCGGAGAAACGCCCAACACTCTCACGTGAGTCCACGGTGCCTCCACCGCCGGCAACGGAGACGCTCGCTTCGAGCAACGGCGCTGCGCGTACGGCCAACGAAGAGACGAAGAAAATTACAACGCCGGAACGCGCTGCAACGACTTTTAAAACGTCGCCGGAATCGATGAATGACGGCAAAACGACAACACCGGTAAACAGCGGCATGAATTTGCCTGCGCCGGAAAAGAAAATTGTCGTCGCCGAAAATGCGGCTGCGGCCACCTTGCGGCCGGCGGAGGCGCCGCCCGAGATTTACCGCGGCTACACCATCGAAGCCGCGCGCAGTTACACGATGGAGCTGGCCGAGCAGTACGCCATGGCTTATCGTAAACAGGGCCATAACGCCGCGGTGGAACCATATCGCGACGAACGCACCGGCGAGAAAAAATATCGCGTGCTCATCGGCGCCTTTTCTTCCCGACCCGAGGCCGAAAAGAAAGCGGCGCAGCTCACCGCGTTGTTGATGAAAGATTATCGCGTGGTCGGAATCAGGTAGCAAGGGAAAAAAGATAAAAAGATAAAAAGAGAAAAAAGATAAAAAGAGGTGACGAAGAGGCAGTGACTTCGGACCTCGGACTTAAAAAGACTTCGGACCTTCAATGTACGCCAAACGCAATAGTTTAACCATACTCGCTTTTCTCGTGCTGCTCTCGAGCGTGGGATTTTTCTGGTACCGCAGCAATGCGAGCGAGCTGGCCAAAGTTTCGGAAAAAAACAACGCGCTGAACAATCAATTGCGCGGCGCGATGGAGATTGCCGACGCGCTCACCAAGGTGACGGACGAACGCAATGCGCTGTTTGCCAACTGGGAAAAAGCGCCCAAGAAAATTCTCAACACCGAAGAGCCGGCGTTTTCATTGTCGTACATCAACTGGCTGATTCGGATGAACAATCTCGATCTTGATTTTGATTTTTATTTGAATGAAAAGAAGAGCCATCGCGAATATACGGTGTTTTCTTACACCTTGAACGGCGAAGGCGACTATCGCAATATTTGCGGGCTGGTTTGGCACATGACGAACAACTCGCTGCTCTATCGCTTCAAGAACGTGACGCTGAAACGCAACGAGGAAAATCCGGAGCGCGTGAACTTTGTCATCCTGTTTGAAGGGTATTCGGTGAACAAGGATTGGGAAGTCAGCAGCGAAATGGCTTTAACCACGCAGCCGCTCGATTGGACGACGCAATTTGGCCACGAGGCGTTCCGCAGCCCGATTCCGCTGGAGCGCAAAGCCGAGCCGAAAGCGGAAACCGCGCCGCGCCAAGCCGTGGCGGCGCCGATCACGCCGTTGAAACCGCAGGAGCCGCCGAATTTGTTCAACACCGACGGCGCGACGTTGCTCGCGATTACGAATGAAAAAGCGTATTTGCGCGCGAAAGACGGCAAAGTCGTGCCGCTCAAAGTCGGCGATGCGGTGCGGCGCGGCCGGTTGACGCGCGTCGATCCGCGCAACAATCAGGTCGAGTTTACGCTGGAAACCGAAACCGGCAGCAGCCGCTTGCTGCAACTCACGATTGAATATAATTAATCGTTTTACTCTGAAGTTTCCAAAACTTGCAGCAAGAGATGCTTGCAACAAAAAAAGAGCTCTGCGGGCTTAGCTGCAACAAAAAATAAGATGATCCTGTCAGGATGACACCGGTTGAATTTATGAAAAAAAGTTTTGCAGTGGCAGTTGCTGTCATGGTTTTGAGCGTCGGGTTAGCTTGGGCACAAACGCCGGAAACGTTTCCGGCGCAGCCGTACCGTCCGGAAGAGTTGGTGTCGTTGAATCCCAATGTGCCGTTCAACACGGCGATGGATATTTTAAACGGCTTTTCGCAGCGTTATGAAAACAGATTGTTGATCGATTCGAAAGTGCGCACCAAACCCATCGGCGTCTCGGTGGAAAACATGCACTGGAAGCGGGCGCTGGAATATATTTTGCGCGCGAATTTGCTGAAATACACGGCCCGCGACCGTTACTACGAAGTGCAGGACATGATCGACGCCAAAGCGCCGGCGGTCGATCCGCAAAAAAATGCGATCAACGTTTGGACGCGCGAGATCGAAATCAATGCCGTCTTTTTTCAGGCGGATTATGAAACGCTGCACGAGATCGGCATCGACTGGACGACGTTTAAAAACGGCATGGTGCGCGCGCAAACATTGGGCGCGAACAACGTCGGCAAAGAATACATCCGGCTTTTCACCAATGGCAATGTGGGCAAGGGCGGCATCAGCGTCTCCGCCTTGCTGCGCGCTTTTGAGAGCAAGAATAAAGGCGAGGTGCTCGCCCGTCCGCAAATTCGCGTGATGGACGGCGAGAAGGGAAAGATCAAAGTCGGAAAAAATTTCTATCTCGTGTTGCAGGATTTTGCCGGCAACTCGCGTTACACCGAGTATGAAGCCGGCGTCATTCTCACGGTGACGCCGAAAATATATGGCCGCAGCGATTCGACCTTTATTTTTCTCGATATTCTTGCCGAGCGCAGCGACGTGCAGCCGGATGCGTTCGGCCCGACGAAAAGCATCACCGAAGGCTCGACGCGGGTGTTGCTGCTGAACGGCGAAGAAACCGTGCTGGCCGGATTAATCTCGCATGAAACGCAAAATTTGCGGCGCGGGGTGCCGCTGCTGAAAGATATTCCGGTGCTGAATTTGTTGTTCAGTTATAATTTGAAAAACGTGCGCAAAAAAGAACTGGTCATTTTGCTCGAGGCCAAAATCGTTCCGACCTTGATGGCGCGCCGCACCGCGCCGCCGAATGATTTAAATCGTTCGCTCGAGCGCCAGCGCCAGGAGTTTGAAAAACTCCGGCAGCAAAATGAAGCCGCGCGGCGCAGCAGCGCCGGCAAAAATTCCGGCCGCGTTTCGACGAGCAAGCCGTAGTTCTTTTGAAAAGTTCAAATTGAAAATTTTAAATTTTCAATTCAGGAGTTGAAAAAACCGCTCCTCCCCCCACACAGCCAGGCCGGGGCCTTTTTCCCGAGGG
>CAZVZZ010000146.1:0-6215 GCA_964631505.1 uncultured Cytophagia bacterium | reverse complement strand
TAGAAGAATTTGAGAAACTTTTCTTGGGCTAAATTTTCAATCGCCTCATTCACGGAACCAACGATGATTATTTCCCGCGCTTTTATTCGCGCTTACAAATCCGTTTTCGAGCTCGCATTTCCGCTCGACGCGAAAATCACCACGCTCATCGGCGCGAACGAGAGCGGCAAGTCCAACATTCTGCGCGCGCTGCATGCCTTCTCCCCCGGCGCGCCGTTTGACAACAGCCTCACCTGCCAATACTCCGATTATTATTATCAAGGCAAATCGCCGGAAGTGGCGATGGAGTTCACGCAAATTTCCAAAGATAACCGGCGCAATCTGCAAAGGTTCAGCGAGGCGTTCAAAGATGCGGAAAGCTTTCTCATTCGCAAAGACGGGCCGGAGTTGGACAATTATCATCTCTTCATCAATGAGACGGAAGCGCCCACCAAAGAAATGGACAAGCTGCTGCAAACGCTTCCGAAATTTCTTTTTTTCGACACGATTCCGTTGTTGAAAAGCCGCGCCACGTTGCAGGATTTAATGGGCGGCAGCGAGCAATTTCGCACCGAGCGCAACCTGCTGCACATCGGCGGTTTGAGCAATCCGGAAATTATTTTTGAAGACACCACCCGTGGCCGGCGCGCCAGCGAAGAAGCGAGCCGCTTGATTACGCAACAAATTCGCCGCGCCTGGTCGCAGGAGCCGACGATCGAAGTCAAGCTCAACGTCAACGGCAATCTGCTTTACATCGATCTTTCCGACGGCACGACGGTGTTTGACACGCCGGAATCGCGGAGCATGGGCTTTCGCTGGTATCTGTCGTTTTATATCAACTTCATCGCGCAAACATTCGAAGCGCGCGCCAACGAGTATTTCTTTTTAATCGACGAGCCTGGGATTCACCTCCACCCTGCCGGCCAAAAAGATTTGGCGAAGATCATGGAAGATCTGGCGATGAAAAATCAACTGGTATACACGACGCATTCACCCTTCATGATTAACCGCGAGCACCCACAGCGCGTGCGCCTCGTCACCAAGGATAAAGACGGCACCCGCGTCGATAGCGAGGCGTATCGGCAAAATTGGAAACCGCTGCGCAGCTCGATCGGCCTGATGATCAGCGACCTTTTCTTTTTCAGCGAGCGCGGCACCGCGGCTGCCGAAGCGCCGGAAAAAAGATTTTCCTTCCTGCGGCGCGCCCCGAAAACCGAAGAAAATGGCAAATAACCTTTTGGGCTTGCAACAAAAATGAAACGGCAACGCAGAAAATCGTAATCTTGCCGTTGCGGTTCCCATTTCAGCGCAAATTATTTTTTAGCGAAAACGATCATGCTCAACTCGTTGTGTGATGTGCCCGGCATTCGCGTCGGCCACGCGCAAAATGAAACGGCGCGCACCGGCTGCACGGTAATTTTACCGGCGCAACCCGCGGTGGCTGGCGTTGACGTGCGCGGTTCCGCTCCTGGCTCGCGCGAAATCGAAGCGCTAAAAGCCGTGCGGCTTGTGCAGGAAATTCACGGTGTGCTTTTGACTGGCGGCAGCGCGTTTGGATTGGATGCGGCCGGCGGCGTGCAAAAATATCTGGAAGAGCGCGGCGTGGGTTACGACGTGCAAGTCGCCAAAGTACCGATTGTGCCCACCGCGGTGATCTTCGATCTTGCTGTTGGTGACGCGAACGTGCGGCCGACTGCGGCCATGGCTTATCATGCCTGCGAAACCGCGTCGTTCACGGAAACCCGCATGGGCCGCGTCGGCGTCGGCTGCGGCGCAACGGTTGGTAAAATTCGCGGCGTGCAACACAGCATGATGGGCGGCGTCGGCATGGCCTCCTGGCAAAGCAGCAGCATCGTTGTCGGCGCGCTCGTTGTCGTGAACGCGCTGGGCGATATTATCGGCCCGCAAAGTGGAAAAATTATTGCCGGCGCCAAAAACGATGACGGGACTTTCTTAAACACGTCCGCTTACTTGCAGGCGCATGTCCTCTCCCCTTTTAAAAGCTGGGGCAATACCACGCTCGCCGTGGTCGCCACCAATGCACGCTTCAATCGCGATGGCGTCACGAAAATTGCCGAGATGGCGCAGGACGGTTTGGCTTATGTCACTCGCCCTTCGCACACCCTTTTTGACGGCGATATGGTTTTTGCCATGAGCACCGGCGATGAACGCGCGGAGGTTATGGCCATCGGCGCGATCGCCGCGGCGTTGGTGGCGCAGGCGATTGTGCAGGCTGTAAAGGTAAGCAATGCGTTGGCATAATCTGCACGAGCTTATCATCAGGTGAATTTATTTTTCATCTTTCGATTGCCGCGTCCAATAGTAATAAAACGGCAATCCCAAAACTAACAACCCGATGCCGATTAGCGCATCGCGGGGGTCTTCGACAACAGTGTTATAAATAAACCAACCCGCAATCGCCGCGAAAAGCAGCGTGGCATAAGGATAGCCCCACGCTTTGTAGGGGCGCGCAACGTCAGGCATTTTTTTGCGGAGAATGATGACGCTGACCGCGGCCATCGCGTAGAATAGCCATGAGCCGAAAACCACATACGCGGTAATTTGGTCATACGTGCCGCTGAGTGTAAGCAGCGTCGCCCATATGCCGATGGTGAGGATCGCCACATACGGCGAGCGAAAACGCGGATGCACTTTGCCCAGCGCCGGCGCGAACACGCGATCATGGCCCGTTGCCCAGATCGAGCGTGTGCCGGAAAGCGTCATGCCGTTGAGCGTGCCGAACGTCGAACACATGATACCCGCAATGACGATGATCGCGCCAACCGGGCCGATCGCTTGCGCGGCCACGTCCGCGGCGATGCGTGTCGAATTGGGCATCGCGTTAAGCGGTATGATCAACGCATACGCGACATTGGCCGCGAGATAAATCGCCAAAATCGCCAGGGTGCTGATGATGAGCGCGAGCGGCACGTTGCGCGTCGGGTTGATGGTTTCACCGGCGGTGAGCGTGACGTCGATCCAACCATCGTAAGCCCACAAGGCGGAAATCATCGCCACGCCGAACGCCGCGGTCAGCTCGCTGCTCCAGCTCTCCGGCCACCACGGCTGCAAATTCGCGAAGCTGGCTTTGGATGAAAAAAGCGCGCCGAAAATCAAAAAGAGCAGCGCCGCCACTTTAGCCGAGGTGAAAACATTCATCACCTGCGCGCCGAGTTTCACGCCGCGCACATTGATAAAAGTCACCAAGGCGATCGCCAGGATGGCTATTAACTGGTTCCAACCCAAAGTAAATGGATGCCCAAACACGGACCAGCCGGGCTGATAAAACGGCTGGCTCTGGCCGATGGCCGGAACGAGCGCGCCGAGGTAAACCGTGAAAGCAATCGCGACTGCGGCAATCGAGCCGGCTTTGTTGATGAAGAAATCATTCCAGCTAAAAAGGAAGCCCCACAATTTTCCGTACGACTCGCGCAGATAAACATACGGCCCGCCGGATTTCGGCAGGAACGAGCTCAGCTCCGCCAGTGAGAGCGCGCCGAAAAACGTGAGCAAGCCAGCCACGACCCACACGAGCAGAATCGGCCCCATCGCGTGTAGCTTGCCGGCAATGGTCGCCGGCACGAGAAAAATTCCCGAACCGATGACACAGCCGATGTTAATGGCAATGGCTTCTTTGAGGCCGATGGCGCGGAGAAGTTCCGGAGAAGATTCAGCTTTGCGTGTTTGTCGAGTTTCCAAGTGGGCTCCTTCAATAATAGATTTGTTCGTCGCTGTCATACACTGGTCGCGTTAAACCAGCTCAATAAACAACGCGTCAATGTCATTCGTAGGAAACTTGTTAATATCCAAAAGCAACTCTTTGATGTAATTCCGCAGAAATCCTGTTGAACTCAAGCAAAGTGCTTGTGAGAAACAGATGCTTACAGCATGACATTTATTCCTTTTTAATTTCTTCCGCCAATTTCCGCAATTCCGCCAGCAGCGCCTCGTTTCTTTCCACGAGCGGCAGAAGCCGCCGCTTCTCCTGGTCGACGTGCTGGTAGAGCGGCTCGAACTCGCGGTCAATGCGGTCATAAAGCAGCTTGAGTTTGGCGGCCAATTTATCGCGCAGCTCGGCGGCGAAGCGGGTCTCGTTTTTATCGAGATCCTCGTTGAATTTGGCGATGATGCTTTTCTTCTTCGCAAACAGCGTTCCTCCTGCGATGGCCAAACCCGAGGCGGCCACGGCGCCGCCGGTGATATCGAAAAACATCGCTTTGGTGGAAAAGGCGATGATCGTGCCGAGCACGGCGAGTGAACCGCCGCCGACAAAAGCTTTGCCGACGTTTTGCATGGTCATCGCGGGCATCAAAGCGTTGAAGAAAGATTCATCTTTCATGAGATTTTTCACGCGCGACTCCACGTCGTCGATCACCTCCAACCGGCTCTCGCCGACTTTCGTCAGCAGATCGATCTCGCGTGAACGGGGCAGTTTGCTGGTTTCCAGCGTCGCCAGCAGATCGTGCAACAGCAGGTTGATGCTCTCCATAAAATGGCGCGCGCCGTCGCGGGAAATCTCGTCGATCGCCGTGGTCAGTTTCTCCTCGAAACGTTTGCGCAGGCTGGCGATCCACACTTCGATGGACTTATCCTGTTTGAAAATCGCCGCAAACGATTTGCTGATGATCGAGGTGAGCGACAGCCCTTCGCGAAAGTCGTCTTTAATGTAATTGGCGATCCGGTTGTAATTGGACACCAGCAGTTGAATCAACGCATCGATCTCATACGTTGATTTGTCCTTGCCCAGCGTCAATCGCGTTTGGATTTTTTCCTGAACTTTCAAATCAATTTCGAGCTGCTGCTTCTGCCCCTCCAAATTCTTTTTGAGACTGCCGCCAACTTGCTCGGCGGCGGCGGCATTGGCTTGCAGCTTTTGGCTATAATGTTTGCCGCCGGTGACGGTTTCGCGGATAAATTCTCGAATCTTATCGAAGCCGCTGCGTGCGTCATGTTCCGCCTCCCATTTGGCGGAGGTGCAAAAGATTTGCGGCGTGAGAATGCCCCTTTTTCCCGCGTATTCGTTTACCGATTTAAGATTGACTGCCAATTCGTGCGCGGAGGCGGTGTCGGTTTGCTGCAGGATGAAAATAACTTTGCGATGCCATTCGGCGCTGACGAACGACAGTAAATTCCACGCGGATTGTGTGTGCGGGTTGCGCGCCGGGAAAACAAAAATGACGAGATCGCTGTACGGAATGAATTTTTCGGTGATTTGCTGATGATGCTCGATCACCGTGTTAGTGCCGGGCGTGTCGACAATGGCGATGGTTTTGAGAATCTCCAGCGGCCGGCCGAGGCGGATGAAATGTGGGCTGGCCTCCTGCTCTGCATTTTTCTCCGCATAAACGATCTGCTGCACGCGGTCGGTACAAGGCGCCGGATCGACTTTACAAATCTCCTCCTGCAACAGTGCGTTGATGAAACTGCTCTTGCCGGATTTGACCTCGCCGACCACGACGAACAGAAACGGCTCGTTGAGCTTGGCGCCGAGGTTCCGCGCAATCTCGTGCTGTTCCTGGCCACCGACGTCGAGCGCGAACTGCTGCAATTGCTGCAGGCTTGCGGCGAGGCGCGTTTTGTACGCACGGTATTTTTCGTCAATGAGATTCATTTTAATTCTACAAAAGTAACTCAAATAAAAAAAAGCGCTTTATGAAAACCCCTTACTAAGCCGATCCACTCTTTTCAAGATAGTCGGGAGCCTATACTCGCCCTGCATGCGCATGATGCAATCTTTTGCTTCAGTTTCGCCGATCCCAACCGCGGTCACGTATAAAGCGTGTGTGCTGCTGCCGCGAAAAATTTCCGTCGCGGGCGGCGTGTCTTTGAACCGACTTTTGGCAACACCGATGACGGCGGTTTTTCCCTCGAGGGCATCATACAGATGTTTGCCTAAACCGGGCTTGTGGGAACCGTCAAGATAAACATAACCGTCGATGACGATGCACTCCGGCAATTGTTGCAGCCGCTTCAAAAGCTCCAAAATGCAGGGTAATTCGCGTTTGTAAAATTGGCCGGGTTCGTATTCGGCAACCGTAGAAATTTCGGCGGTCAACTCGGCGGCAGGTTCGCCGTCCTCCCAATTTTGAAACAACACGCCGGCGGCAACGGCTTTGTTCTCGCGATAAGCAACGTCAACGGCGAAGATCATGCTTTTCCCTTACCGAAACGAAAGCGCCTGAAGGCGCGACGACGAACAATCTACGATCGCACCTTGCTGTGTTTATACCCATAAA
>CAZVZZ010000145.1:3385-6431 GCA_964631505.1 uncultured Cytophagia bacterium | reverse complement strand
GTTGACGTGGTCGAAAACAAAGAGAGTTTCATCGTGCGCGCGGAATTGCCGGGCATGAAAAAAGACGACGTGAAGCTGAAACTGGAGAACAACGTGCTGACGTTGAGCGGCGAAAAACGCGATGAAGAGAAACGCGACGCCGATAATTTCCATCTGCGGGAAACCCGCTACGGCAAATTTGAGCGCAGCTTCCGCCTGACCGACAACATCGATCGCGCCAACATCAGCGCCGATTACAAAGACGGCGTGCTGACGATTTCCCTGCCGAAGACCAAAGAGTCGTTGAGCAAAGAAATCGCGATTAAGATGAACTAAGATGCCTCTCTCACCCTATAGTCCCGCAATCGAAAGGTTGGTTGGAAAATAATGGTGAGCTGAATTGATAAAACCGGCGTTAACTTGAAACACAGTTGACGCCGGTTTTTTATTTCATTGGCCGTTCTTCATTCGCGGCATCCGGCTGGGATATTTCACTCGTTTCCCGTGCGTTCCAGCCGGGCGAGCCAACTTTTCAATTTCCGCAATTCCACCGCAAGCGCCGGAAGCGAAGAATGCGCATTGGCCGGACTGGGCGAAGGCAGCACATAAACGCGCGAAACGCCAAGGGTTTCGCTTTGCGGACCGGGTGTAACGCGATGTTGCGCCGGGATTTGGAAAACCCATCGAAAGCCGGTGATGCCCAAAAAACAAACGGCGGCGGGAGAAAATTTTTTAATTTTACGCTGCAACGCTCGGGCGCCGGCGGCAATTTCTTCGCGCGTCAATTCGTCGATCTGCGCGGTGGCGCGTTTGACCACATCGGTAAAACCGACGCCTTGTTCAAACAATTTTTTTTCATCCCCGGGGTTCACCTCGCGGTCAAAGAAATTGGCGCGCGACAGTGCCGGCCAGAAGCGATTGGTCTTCCGCGCAAAATACTTTCCCTGCTGCGCCGAATACAGACCGGGATTCAAACCGATGAAAACCAGCTTGAGGTCCGGGCGCAGATAATCCGGCAAGGTCGGCACGGCCATTACAAAATCAACCCGCCGATTAAACCGGCAACCGTCGTTTGCAAAACACCGATAAGCGTGCCGCCGATCACCATCGCCGCCGGATACGGGAAAGTTGCAAATTGCATGAACATGAGCGGCAGGTAAATCACCAACCCGGTCATGAAACCGAAGAACGCGCCGTTGGCGAGCGAAACGTCCGCCGGCCAGGCCAGCCGCAATAAAAACGCAAAAACCAATGCAAATGCCAGGTTGCCGATGAAATGAAGCGGCATCCGGCGCTTGCCGGTGCTTTCGTCCAACAAGCCTGTCATATTTTTATACGTTTTTCCCAGAACGACAATATGCCCGAAGCTCGCGATAACGGCACTGGCAACCCACATCGCAACGACAGTTAGAAGATAGTTGGACACGATTATTCTCCATCAATTTTTAACAGGATAAAAAGCGCTGAATTTTTGTACTCCAGTAAGCGCCAGGGGTGAAACACGACCAATATGAGAAAGGCTTTTTTGAGATGCAAGAAAAAATTTTAAAATTTCGCCGCCTAACTGCCGGCCTAAATAAAGCGGAGAAAAACCCAAAAAATCCATCTTTCTGCTTGCTTTTCTCCGTGAAGAAATTAAATTGACTATTACCCCTTTGGAGCCATCATGTTGATCAAAATCCTGCGTGGTTGGGAAATCCCGGAGCGCGAGGCAACGCCGGAGGAATTTTATTTGAACCGGCGTCAATTTATCAAACGGCTCGGCATGGGCGCGGCGCTGGCGGTGACCGGGTGGGGAAATGCTGGCACCGCAAACCGTTGGGTAGATCAAAAAATTTACCCGGCGCAGCGTAACGAAAAATTCGTGCTGGATCGCCCGCTGACCGACGAATGGACGACGGCGCATTATAATAACTTCTACGAGTTCACGACCGACAAAGAGCGCGTTGCTGATCTCGTCGGAAAATTTCAAACGCAGCCGTGGACGATTGAAATCACGGGGCTGGTGGCGAAACCGTTGACGCTCGATTTGGATGATCTGCTGCGCCGGATGCCGATGGAAGAACGGCTCTATCGCCATCGTTGCGTTGAAGCGTGGTCGATGGCGGTGCCGTGGACGGGCTTCCCGCTGAAAGCGCTGATTGATCTCGCGCAGCCGCGGTCAACGGCGAAGTTTGCGCGCTTCATTAGTTTCAATAAACCGGAACAAGCGCCGGGGATGAAAGCGCAATCGTCGTATGCGTGGCCCTATTATGAAGGCTTGCGCCTGGACGAAGCGCTCAACGAATTGACGATGCTGGTAACGGGCATATACGGGCACGAATTGCCCAAACAAAACGGCGCGCCGATTCGCCTGGTGACGCCGTGGAAGTATGGCTACAAAAGCATCAAGTCGATTGTCAAAATCGAATTTACGGCTAAACAGCCGCACACGTTTTGGAATGATCTGGCGCCGCAGGAGTACGATTTTCTCTCGAATGTAAATCCGCAGGTGCCGCATCCACGCTGGTCGCAGGCCAGCGAGCAGCCGATTCCCGGCGGGCCGCGGCGGCCGACGTTGTTGTACAATGGCTACGAAGCGTACGTGGCGTCGTTGTATAAGGCGTGAACGCAATTCGTAAAACGCGACCATAAATCAGAAACGTAAAAACTTGAAACAAAAAACATATCGTCTCTTCGAGGAGGTGTAAGTGGAAACCACAAAACAAAAAGCGTTAAAAATTATTTCCAAGCTCGCCGATGACAGTTCGTGGGGCGACATTCTTGCGGAGTTGCGCATCGCGCAGCGTAACGAGGCCAATTCCCGCATCGAACGCAGCGAAGATTTTTCGCCGATGCTCAACGAATTCAGCGCGAAGCTGAAAGGCATTTTGCAGGCGGAATTTTCGACGGCGCAAGACATTCTTGTCGAGGCCGCCCCGGACGGTGAGCGCGTCAAAGGCCTCATCATTGCCGAGAGTTTTGCCGGCATGGACGATGCGGATCGGCAGGACCACGTTTGGGATTTGCTCGAATCCAAATTGAGCCAAACCGAGCAGCGCCGCGTGTTGAGCTTGATCGCTTATAC
>CAZVZZ010000145.1:0-3285 GCA_964631505.1 uncultured Cytophagia bacterium | reverse complement strand
TCCTACACATCATGAGCGCTGACGTTGACGAAAAATCTCTCGCCGCCGCGACGCAGATGATCGGCCTCGACGCCAAGTGGCTGCAGGCTTTTGACGTCGAAGACCCGTTCAACGACAAGCTGCGGCTGCGCGGTTTCCTCTGCCAAAAACCGGATCACCGTTACGGCGCGCTGGCGCTGACGCACGTCGGCGAAGCCGCAGCGCCGCAACTCATTCTCGCCACGCCGAAATTGCATTACCCTTTTGGCAAAGACGGCGCGTTTCATTTCCCGCCCATCAAAAAAATTTCTCTTTATGAAAAACTGGATGGGACGAACGTGCTGGCGTATCGCTATCGCGACGGCGACGGCCAGTGGCGTTTAACCTATAAGCTGCGTTTGGCCCCGACGCTGCGCAACAGCAAGTGGGGCCCGTTTCTCGACATGTGGCAGGAGCTTTTGCGCCAACATCCGACCATTCCACAGCTCGTTGCAACCAACGATTGCCATATCAGTTTTGAAATGTATGGCGGGCGCAACACGCATTTGATCGTGTATGAAACGGAGCTGGCGGTGGCCGCGCTGTTCGGGGTGCGGCGGGATGCGAGCATCGTGCCGCTTTTCAAATTGAACCTACTGGGCGTGCCGGGCACACCGCTGGTCGGCGAGCTGATCGCCGGCGAAGATCCCGTCGCCAAATATGCCGCGATTCGCGCCGAAATGGAGCAGCGCAACCGGCACACCGAAGACGAAAAACTCATTGGCATCGAAGGCACGGTATGGTACGTCGAGGAACCGGACGGCCGCGTCACGATGTGGAAATGCAAGCCCGAGTCGGTCGAAGAAATTCACTGGGCCGCGGGCATCAACAAAAAAGCCGTGATCGCAACGTGCTGGAATTTGCTGGAGACCAGCGACGAGTTGAATTATGACACGCTGCTGCCGTTGTTGCTGGAAGAGTATCAGTTGCGCGAAATCGAAATGTTTCGCCCGCATATCGACAATTGTATCAAGCAAGTGAATTATGAGTTCGAATTCAAAGCGCGCGTGTTGGCGGCTTATGATCAGCTCGGCCAATCCATTCACGACCACAAAGGCGACGTGATGCGTGCGCTGTCGCCGCATTTTCGGCGGGAAGAGATGAAGAAAGTCTACACCATGCTGATCCGGAACCGCTGACGCTTCGCCGCGAGCGCCTTTCCCGCTATCAAGAGCATACCGTCTTTTATCACGCAAATTCATTTCGGGAGCAACTCATGCAGCTTTTCAACGTCTATCCGCTTTATGATATCGAGCCGGTGCGCGCGCGCGAGGTTTTTCTTTGGGATAAAAACGGCGTGCAATACCTCGATTTCTACGGCGGCCATGCGGTGATTTCCATTGGACACGGCCATCCGCATTTCCTCCGCCGGATCACCGCGCAGCTCGAACAGCTCGTGTTTTATTCCAATTCCGTGCAGATTCCCCTGCAAAAGGAATTGGCGGCAAAGCTTGGCGAGCTTTCCGGCTACAACGATTATCAGCTCTTCCTCTGCAATTCCGGTGCGGAAGCCAATGAAAACGCGTTAAAACTCGCCTCGTTTCACAATGGCCGCAAATTGGTGCTCGCTTTCACCGGCGCGTTTCACGGCCGCACCTCCGCGGCGATTGCGTTCACCGACAATCCCAAAATCCGCGCGCCGCTGAACGAAAATCACGAAGTTATCTTCCTGCCGCTGAACGATGAAACCGCGCTGCAACACGCTTTTCACCGCAACGACATTTGCGCCGCCATCATCGAAGGCATTCAAGGCATCGCCGGCATCCATGTGCCAACGCCGAATTTTTTGCAAAAGCTGCAAACGCTCTGCGCGCAATCCGGCGCGTTGCTGATTCTCGACGAAGTGCAATCCGGCTACGGCCGCAGCGGCAAATTTTTTGCGCATCAATTTGCCGAAATTCGGCCCGATCTCATCACCGTCGCCAAGGGCATGGGCAACGGTTTTCCGGTGGCAGGCGTGTTGATCAATCCTAAATTCAAAGCCTCGCCCAGTTTGCTCGGCACCACGTTTGGCGGTAATCACCTCGCCTGCGCTGCCGCAGTGGCCGTGCTCGAAGTCATCGCGCAGGAAAAACTTCTGGAAAACAGTGAAAAGCTCGGCGCGTATTTGTTGCGTGAATTGCGCCAAATCACCAAGGGCGTGAAAGCCGTGCGCGGTCGCGGCTTGATGATTGGCATCGAGCTGGATTCCGCGAGTGACGCGATCAGAAAAAAACTGCTTTTCGAGCACAAGATTTTCACCGGCTCGTCGCACGACCCCAACACCATCCGGCTGCTGCCGCCGCTGATTCTAAAGCAGGAACACGCCGATCAATTTCTTGAAAGCTTTACGGCAGTGATGAGAAGTTTGTGAATTGCGGTCAATAGTTCAATTCTTTAAAAACTGCGCCAACGGATTTCTGCAACTTGTTTTGTTGTCAATGGTTTTTATTCGTTGGTCGTTTTTCATCCGTTTGGAAAAAATTGTGAAATTTTTAGTGCGCCGGCAGTGAAACCAATGCAATCTCTTTTCATCATAAAAATCGGCGGCAACGTCATCGATCAACCCCAAGCGTTAGATAAGTTTTTAGATGACTTCGCCCCAATCGCGGGCAAAAAAATTCTCATTCACGGCGGCGGCAAAATTGCGACGGACATTTCGCGCGCGCTGGGAATCGAAGCGCAGATGATCGACGGCCGGCGCCTCACTGATGCCGAGACGCTGAAAGTGGTAACGATGGTTTACGGCGGCTTGATCAACAAAACCATCGTCAGCGGCCTGCAAGCGCGCGGCTGCAATGCCATCGGATTGACCGGCGCCGATGCCAATGTTATTGCCGCCAAAAAACGCGCCGATAAAAATATCGACTACGGTTTTGTCGGCGATATTGAGCAGGTCAATGTTGCGCCGATCATGCAATTCCTCGATGCCGGCTTCACGCCGGTTTTCGCGCCGCTCACGCACGACGGCAACGGCGCGATGCTCAACACCAACGCCGACACCATCGCCGCCGCGCTCGCCAGCGTGCTGTGCAAACATGACGAAACGCGATTGATTTACTGCTTTGACAAAAAAGGCGTGCTGGCCTCGGCAGAGGAGCATGCGGTCATTTCACAACTCAATCCGGCGCAATATGCCGAATTGAAAGCAAAAGGCCTCGTGAGCAAAGGCATGTTGCCGAAACTCGACAATGCTTTTGCGACGTTACAAACCGGCGTGCGCGCCGTCACGCTGTGCCATGCGGCCGATATACAACGCGCCGTGCAAGGAGATTTGGCGGTGGGAAC
>CAZVZZ010000144.1:1510-6531 GCA_964631505.1 uncultured Cytophagia bacterium | reverse complement strand
CGCGACGATGAACGCTTGCGCCGCGGCGCTGAAAGCGGCGGGTGCGGCGCGGGTGGTTGGAGTGGTGCTGGCGAAGGCGGGAAATTGAGACGCCTCCTGTGAGCGCTGGTAAAAAAATCACCGCCCAAGCCCCGTTGCCCATTAATTTTGTAAAAAGCGCTTGCTTTTTTCCTGAATTATGATAATTTATAAAATATTCCTTCGTGACGTTAATATCCAAAGAAATGGACCTGGGGAGAAGGCCCATGCTCTTTTGATAAAAACGGCAAGGAATCTTGCCGACCGAAATTCGGTTTAGGGGCAGGCACTTTCATAAAAGCGAGTACGTAAAGTGTTTAACCACCCGCTTAGGGAGACTAAACCGTGAGGCGCGAACTCCTGGTTAAATATGCTCTGTCCTCGATGCAGTCGATTGGACAGCGCAATTCCGTGCATGTGGTAGATGATGATGAACTCATGCAAGTGGAATCCCACCTGTTGGTTTGCCCGGCATGCAATCTCCGGGTCAAGGCTTATCGCCAGCTTCATTTGAACAATCAGGCCGTTTCCGCTGAAATGGCCATTCACGCCGCGCCATTGTCGGAATGCGTCGACGAAGACGATGTCCGGCTGCCGGCCAAAACCTCTCGTTCACACACGTTCTATCGCCGGATGGCAGTCGCGGCTTTGGTGTTGTTGGCCGCCGTTGGATTGAGCCTCGTGGCGGCTGATTATTTTACCAAGCCACAGTATTATCATCTCGCCAGCGTGCGCAGCGATCAATACGATCAAATCATTCTCTATCGTGAACGCAATTCGTTGTTGCAGGCGATCTTCCTTTTTCGCAGCGGCGATTACGAGAAGGCGATTGCCGCGATCGAAGCCAGCATCTCCACGCGCGACGGTTACAACATGCGGCCGTATTTGCGCTTCATGCAAGGGTTGGCATATTTAAAATTGGCCGAATCCAGCACCTATGGCTTGTTCCCGCGTTTTGACATGAATCGTGTCGAAACGGCGATCGCAATTTTCCAAGCCTGTATTGACGAAGCCACCAGCGCCGAAATGTCCGGGGTGCGAGCGTCGGCGTATATTTATCAGGCCAAAGCCTATTTAATGAACGGCAATACCGCCGCCGCTCAACAGGATTTACGCCAAGCCGTTCAAAGCGACGATGAAATGGCCGAGCAGGCGGCGTACATGCTGAAGCAGTTGCCGCCTACGACGCAGGAATCCAACCCGAATTAGTATCGCGTCTTGTGCTTTCAATAAATCGCTGGCGGTGTGAAAAAATAGCCGCGATAGAATATAACCCAAGCAGATGATTCCCGCCGAAGTTTTAGTAGACGGCTATTGCCGGGGCATTTTTCCGATGGCTGAAGGAGATGGGGAAATTCGCTGGTATGAGACCGACCCGCGCACGATTCTTGACATCCACCATTATCACATTCCGCGCGATCTGCGCCGAATTTTAAAACGCGATCCCTTTGAAATTCGTTTCGATTATGCCTTTGAGCGCGTGATCCGCGCTTGTGCCAGCCGTGCCTCAACGTGGATTTCGGAAGAAATTATTGCGTCTTATATCAACCTGCACAAAGCCGGTTACGCGCATAGCGTCGAGGCGTGGTCACGGCCCGGCCCCGCGGCGAAAACGCCGCCCCGCTTGGTTGGCGGCTTATACGGCGTGGCAATCGGTGCGGCTTTCTTCGGCGAGTCGATGTTTTACCGCGTTTCGTATGCTTCCAAAGTGGCGCTGGCGCATCTTGCCGCGCATTTAAAGGCGCAGGGATTTGAGTTGCACGACGCGCAAATGATGACGCCCACACTCGAACTTTTTGGCGCGCAACAGATTCCGCGCGAGCAATATTTAAAGCGGCTGCACCACGCGCTTACCAAACACCCTAAATTTTAAACCCCGCTTCACGATATTGATTTGGCAACAAAAAAAGAACCGCCCCAACAGCAGTTTGGTGGCGGTTCTTTTTCGTTGCAGACTATTTTAGCGCGAAATTCTAAGCTGCTTTCTTCTTCAGTTGCTCGTCGCGCTCGATTTTGCCGTCGCGCAGGCGCACGATGCGCAGCGCGTGCTCGGCGATATATTCTTCGTGGGTCACCAGAATAATCGTATTGCCCTGCCGGTGTAATTCCTCAAAAATTTGCATAATCTCGTCACCGGTCGTCGTGTCTAAATTACCGGTCGGCTCGTCCGCGAAAATAATCGACGGATTGTTGATCAACGCGCGCGCAATCGCCACGCGCTGGCGCTGACCGCCGGAAAGCTCGTTCGGTTTGTGATGAAACCGGTCGCCGAGGCCGACACGCTGCAACGCTTCCATCGCCATCGCCCGGCGTTTCGCCGCGGGAATGCCGGCGTAAATCAACGGCAACTCGACATTGTGCAGCGCATTCGCGCGTGGTAACAAATTAAACGTTTGAAACACGAAACCGATCTGGCGATTGCGAATGTCGGCGAGCTGATCGTCATTCATCTGGCTCACCACTTCGCCGGCCAAATCATACTCCCCGCTCGATGGCGTGTCCAAACAGCCGAGAATATTCATCAACGTCGATTTGCCGGAGCCGGAAGGCCCCATCACTGCGACATATTCGTTCTTCTGAATGTGCAGATCGACGCCGCGCAACGCATTGACTTCGACCGTGCCGATTTGATAAGTTTTGACGAGATTGCGAACATCGATAAGCATGAGTTCCTCTTCGAGCATAGAGCATGGCGCAGAGGGCATAGCGGTAACCATGCGCTAAGCGCTATGCTCTTTGCGCTCTGCGGTTATTGATCGAGCCCAGAGATTGCACAAACGCTACGCGCCATGCCCTCTGCGCTTTGCGTTTAATTCCCCAGCATTCCCATCGTCGCCTGCAACTGAGCGTAGGCGATTTTGCTGTCGTATTTCGAGCGCACCAGCGTCGATTTTGCGCGCGTCACATTCACCTGCGCATTGATAATATCGAGCAGGGTGCCGGCGCCGACGCGGTAGCGCTCCTGCGCCAGCCGCAAATCTTCCTGCGCCGAAACCAGATTGTCTTTGTTGATCGCCGCGATCTCTTTCCACGCTTGCAAACTCAACAACGCCTGCTCGGCTTCCAACCGCAGATTGCGCAGGCGATTCTGATAATCTTCCTGGGCAATGTTATAATTCAGCGACTCGCGCTCGACATTCGCTTGATCGGCAAAACCGTTGAACAGGTTGAGGCGCATTGACAAACCGACTGAACCGGACCAGTTTTTGCTAAAGTCGGAATAAACGCGGTCGAACTCATTATGGGAACGGCTGTAATTGCCGCCGATTGAAAAACTCGGCAAAAAAGCTGATCGCGCCACGCGTTTACCCAATTGGGCCCGCTTCATTTCAAACTGCACGCTTTGCAATTCCGGATTTTTTTCGCTCGCCACCCGGATCACTTCTTCCAAATTATAATCGCGAAATTGCGGCTCGTCTTCGATGTCGACAATATTCAGCTCGGTGTCGGCCGGTCTACCCATGGCCACATTTAGAAAATTGCGCGCGCTGTTCACCAGGTTTTTCTGCGTAATCAGATTGATGCGATCCTGGCCGTTTTGTGTGCGGGCGCGGAACACGTCACCCTGCGCCACCGAGCCGATTTCATACATGCTTTCCGTGCGTTTCAACTGTTCTTCGCTCGACTTGGTCGCCTCTTCATACACGGCCTGGAGCTGCACTTCCTTCAAATAGCCGAAGTAACGCTGGTGTACTTGCAGAATCGTGTTTTGCTTGACGGAGTGGAAAGTTTTGGTGCTCGCGTCTTCAGCGGCATTGGCCTGACGAATACGATTCCAACTGGCGCCAAAATCGAACAACAACATTCCCACGTCCAGACGTGCGGAATTTGAATTGGTCGAGTAACCCGGCTGCGTGATCGTACGGCGTTGATACTGAACTTGTCCGGTTACCGGATCAATGCCGACCGGCACGTCATCTAAAAGCGTGCGATCGCCTTGCTCAAACTTGCCAGAGGACAATGAAGTGCTGAGCGTCGGCAGAATACTGGCTCTTGCCGTCATCACGTTCGCACCGGCGATTTGCGCCCGGCGTTCGGCGTTGCGCAGTGTCGAATTGTCTCGCACCGCGATGGCGACGCATTCATCCAGCGTCAACGGCCGCCCGTTTTGCGCGAAAGCCGCATTAGCCAAAACTAAAACGACTGCACTGAAAATTATGACTGATTTCAAGCGTTTCACGTTTACCACTCCTTCGCTATTTTAACTAAAACATCGATTTAAAAGCAGCGGCGCCGAGAGCAAAAATCGCCCAAACCACAAACACGATCGTCATCGCTTTTTTCGTGGAAAATTTATACGCCGCGGCGATGCCAAATCCCAAAACGACCACCCACCACAGGACGAAGAGATCGATTTGGCCCAACAGGTGGTGAAAAAATGTTTTGTTTTCTTCTGCGGCGAAAAACGAGCCCAAGCTGGTCGCGCTTTCCATGGTTTGGCGGCTCGCCATTACCGGAATATTGACCAACGAGCTTAAAATGGTGATGATCCCACTCCAGGAGGTGACACTGAAGAGCGTCGAAAATTTAGCTTCACCTCCTAAAACAACATTTCCAACGAACAGGCCGATACCGGCGATAAGCAAATACCAGATCGGCGTCATGATCAGCGCAAACAGCGGCACCGTGTAGGTCATCATCTTTTCCATCATCGGTAACGCTTGCTGAATTTGCTCTTCTGACATGTTGCGTTTTTGCATGCCTTCGATTTGTTGTTGCACGATGGCATCTTTCAAGAAAATACTGCCGACGGAGCCAATCACGGCGATAATAATCAACGGCACAAGCCAACTCGGCCGCGCGACGATATCGCGCATCGTTTCTGCCGGTGAAATAAAAACACCGATGATCCGCTCGAACACACCTTTCGATTGCGGCATGACGGCCGCGCCAACGGTCTCAGACATATTTTCCTCCTCTCGCGATTAATGGTTATTGGAAACAAGCAAAATATAAGACGTAATATCGGACAAAAAGTTGCTTCCTCAACAAAAGTTTGTCGT
>CAZVZZ010000144.1:0-1410 GCA_964631505.1 uncultured Cytophagia bacterium | reverse complement strand
GCATCTTCAATGGCCGTTTTCAACTTGCCCACCAGCGGGCCGGGCGTCAGGCCGCAAACCTGCATAATTTCCTCCCCGCGTACCGGTGATTGAAACGCACGCATGCGATCCTTCTCTTCAACTTCATTTAGGCGCGTGACCACGAAATCGAAATTCGCCAGATGGCGCTCGCGGCGCTTGACGTTGCCGGAAGTAATATCGGCGCGGCAGAGCATCAGCAAATCTTCCAAATCCTCGCCCGCTTGAAAGAGCAAACGGCGATACGCCGAGTCCGTGCATTCCTCTTCGGTGAGCGCAATGGGCCGCAGGTGCAGGCGCGTCAACTTCTGCACGTATTTCAGCCAATCATTTGGCAACCGCAGGCGGTTGAAAATTCCGGGCAGCATTCTCGCGCCGACGTCTTCGTGGCCGTGAAATGACCAGCCCTTGCCGGGAATAAACGCTTTGGTGCGCGGCTTGGCAATATCGTGAAAAACCGCGGCCAAGCGCAGCGGCACTTTTTCCGACATCGCGGCGAGATTGTCCATCACCATCAGCGTGTGATTGAAAACGTCTTTGTGAAAGTAGCCCTTGTATTCTTCCACGCCTTTGAGCGCGACAAACTCCGGAAAGACGATGGCCAGCACGCCCGCCTCATCCAGCAGGCGAAAGCCAATCGACGGTTTGGGCGCCGCGAGAATTTTGAGAAACTCCTCGGTGATGCGTTCCTGCGAAATAATGCGCAACCGCTCACGCATGTCGTGCATGCCGGCAAAAGTTTTTTCTTCAATTTTAAAATCAAGCTGCGTCGCAAAACGAATTGCGCGCATGATTCGCAGCGGATCGTCGCTGAACGTCGCCGCCGGCTCGAGCGGCGTGCGCAGAATTTTTGCCTGCAAGTCTGCTTGCCCATCAAACGGATCGACGAGTGTGCCGAAATTTCCGGCATTCAATCCGAACGCCATCGCGTTGATCGTGAAATCGCGCCGTGACAAATCCTCCGGCAAATCCGCTGTCTCCACTTTGGGCTTGCGTGAGTCGCCGCGATAGCTTTCCTTGCGCGCGCCGACGAACTCGAGCTGCATCTCGTCCCATTTCAGCATTGCCGTGCCGAAGTTGCGATACACCGCCGGCTTGGGCAAATGCAGATGCTTGGCGAGCAATTCAGCGAACTTGATGCCGTCGCCCACGATGACGAAATCCATCTCACTGCGGTCGCGCTTGAGAAAAAAATCCCGCACGAAGCCGCCCACCACGTAAATTTCAAATTGGTGCTGATCCGCCAGCGCGCCGAGCGTGGTTAAAATTTTATTGTCCTGAAGCGTCATGAAGCCAATTTAAAACATTTGCAAAATTTTCCAAACGAAAATAATCCCGCGCGTTCTCCTCGCACCATTTAGCTAAATCGCCTTTGGCGAAAATAAAATCCGC
>CAZVZZ010000143.1:0-6541 GCA_964631505.1 uncultured Cytophagia bacterium | reverse complement strand
AACAAATTTACGAAACGCGGTGAGGTTAAACAAGGTAAAACCAAAATGTCAAAAAATGAAATCGCCATTCTTGGGCTGCTGGCAGAATGTCCGATGCATGGCTACCAAATTCACCAGCAGATTAAAGAGCGGGAGATGGATTACTGGGCAAAAATCAAGTTGCCTTCCATTTATAGCACGCTCACGCGGCTGGTGGAGCAGGGTTTGATTACCGCCGGCAAGGAGAAAGTCGGCAACACGCCGGAGCGCACGGTTTACTCGCTTACGCCCGCAGGCCGCGAACAGCTCAGCGAACAGGTGCAAGGCTTCTTGCGTGAAGATGATCACCCTGAGTGGCTCTTCGGTCTTGGCGTTGCGTTCATCTGCGGCGCGCCGCGCGAAAAAGTTTTGGCCGCGCTGCAACTTCGCAAGCAAAGTATCGAAAAACATTTACAGACCCTAGCGCAGGAAGCCCTGGCGTATAAAGACAAAATTCCGTTCAATTGGTACATGCTGATCGAGCACGCGCAAACCCACATGCAGTTCGACCTCAATTGGATGCAGCAATTGATCGACACCGTGAAAAAAGTCGAGCGCTGGACGCCGGAATGGCAATGCCCCGACTGCGCTGCCACCTCAGATCCGACGGGCGCAGCCGCCGGCCTGAGAGCGGTTCCGATTAGCAACTAACTTTTTTAAAAGAAAAAGCATTTCGCAAAATAATTTTTAAGGAGGAATATAAATGAAGTACGTGAGATGGATGTTCGTAGCTGGTTGCTTGTTGCTCGTTGCTGGGGCTTTCGCACAACCCGCGAGCGACGACACGAATGTCGCGCCGCCCAACGGCAAGGTTCTCAAATTGGACGAAGCCATTCAAACTGCGCTGGAAAAAAATCTGCAATTGAAAGCGGCGCGCAAATCCACGGAAGCGGCAAGCTGGGGCGTGAAGAATGCTTACACGCAGTTTCTGCCGAGCGTCAATGTCGCGCTGAATTACGCGCGGCTGGACGGCGGCACGCTGGATCGCGCCAATGCGTTTTATAATTTCGTCAACGATCCGAATAACGCGGCGTTTTTGCCGGACGAACTGCGGCGCAATGTGCGTCCCGGCGCCTGGCGCAATTCTTACGGGCCTTCGGTGAGCGTGACGCAGCCGATCTTCACCGGCGGCACCTTGCTGGCGAATCTCAATGTCGCGCAGGCGCAGGACATGACGGCGCAGGCGAATCTTTCCAACACCGAGCAGCAGGTGATTTACGACACGCAACTCGCGTATTTCAATGTTTTGCGCGCGCACGAGTTGATCGTTGTGGCGAAAGATCAATTGCAAACCGCGGAAGAGCATTTGAACAGCGCGCGCAAGCAGGTGGAAGCCGGCCTGCGCAGCAAAACTGAAATCCTCCGCTGGGAAGTGCAGAAAGCCAATGCCGAAAGTTTTCTCGCGCAGGCGGAAAACGGGCTGGCGCTCGCCCGCCCCGCGCTCAATCAAGTGCTCGGCCTCGAATTGAACGCCGAGTATTCCTTGTTGCCGGTTGACGATATTCCGGTGCAAATTCCCGCGACGGTGGACGAGCAGATCGCCACGGCGCTGCGCAAACATCCCGGCCTGCGGGTGATGGAAGCGAACGTCGATCTCGCGGGCGCGCAGGTGAAAGTCGAGCGCTCCAATTTCACGCCGAAAATTGGGTTGGGCTACAACTACAGTTGGGAAGCGAACAACACCCTGAAGCTCGACAGCTACAAGACGTGGTCGCTCGGCATCTCGGCGCAGTTTCCGATCTTCAACGGTTTTCGCGATTACACCAATTTGCAAAAAGCCCAGGCCACGCAGCAGCAAACGAAAACGATGCAAGACGATTTTGAGCGCGGTCTGCGTTTGCAGGTTTTGCAATCGTCGCAAAATCTCGATCTGGCCAAACGCCAATTGACGCTTACCGAAAAAGCGCGCGCGCAGGCCGAAGAGAATTTCCGCGTGATCAAACGCTCGTACGAAGTTGGCCTCGCTTCGAATCTCGATTTTCTCGACGCGCAAAACGCACAGAACCAGGCGCGCTGGGATAACGTCAACACGAAGTATAATTATCTCCTCGCCAAAACCGCGCTGGCGCAGGCGATGGGTGTTTTAAAGCAGTGATCAGTGGCCAGTAATCAGTATTCAGTAAGTCACTGGTCACTGAATACTGATTACTGAAAACTGATAACTAAAAAGTGAGAGCTATATGAAAACTAAAATTATTCTCATAGCAACGCTCGCGACCGTGGCCATGAGCTTTGTCGCGTGGAGCCGTTGGAAGACGGATAAACAAGAGAGCGGCGCCGTCGAAGGCTTGCCGCTTTCGGTGAAAGTGCAAGTCGTGCAACCGGCGGCGATGTCGCAGAGTTTGGTGATGTCCGGCACGCTGGTCGGCGAGAATGAAGCCACGGTGATTGCCGAAGCCGGCGGCAAAATCACCGGCGTGCGCGCGCAGGTCGGTGATTGGTTGAACAAAGGTCAAACCATCGTGCAACTCGAGAATGATTTGCGGCACGTGGCACTGGAGCAGGCGAAGGCGCAATTGATGACGGCGCAGACGAATTTTGAAAAAGCGCAAAAAGATTTGAAGCGATTTGAAGATTTATTTAAAGAACAAATTGCGACGCAGAACGACATTGAAAATGCGCGGTTGGGCGCGCGCGCGGCGGAAGCCCAATTAAAGGGCGCCGAAGCGGCGTTGAAACTGGCGCAGCGGCAATATGACGACACGTCGATCAAGGCGCCGCTGGCCGGACGGCTCGCCGATCGTTACGTGAATGACGCCGCGATGGTGATGCCCGGCGATAAGATCGGCGTCGTGGTCGATGCGCGGCAAATGAAGCTGCGCACCAGCGTGGCGGAAAATGAAGTGGCGCTCGTTAAAACCGGACAAGCCGTCGAGGTGATCGCCGATGCGTTGCCGAGCAGCAATTTCTCCGGCAAAGTTTTTTCCGTCGCGCAAAAGGCGAATCACGAGCGCACCTATCCGGTGGAGATTCTCGTGCAAAACGACAAAACTGAATCGCTGCGCAGCGGCATGTTCGGCCGCGCCACCGTGCAAGTGGCGAACGCTGCCGACGCGCTGGTGGTGCCGAATGAAGCCGTGCTCTCCGCCGGCCCGCACAAGAATTATGTTTTCATTGAAGAGAACGGTGTCGCTAAGCGCGTTGACGTGCAGCTCGGCTTGAAACAGCCGCAGCAAGTTCAAATCGCGAGCGGCCTCTCCGCCGGCGCCCGCGTCGTCATCTCCGGCCAACAACGTTTGACGGACGGCGCGAAAGTAGTGGTGCAGGAGTAGTTGCTGGTTGCTTGTAGCTCGTTGCTTGTAGCTCGTCGTTGAAATGCGAGCAACAAGCAACCAGGAACAATTAGGATAGCAAATCAAGTCATTCAGGAAAAATATATGAAGCTCACCCAAGTCTCGATCCAGCGGCCCGCGTTCATTACGATGGTGTTCACGGCGTTGGCGGCGCTCGGTCTCTTTGCGTATTCGCAGATGGGCGTCGATCTGCTGCCGAAGATGGATTGGCCGATGGTCTCGGTCGTGACGATTTATCCCGGCGCCGGCCCGAAAGAAGTGGAAACGACGGTTTCCAAGCCGATTGAAGAGGCGCTGTCGAGTCTCAACGGTTTGAAACACTTGCGCTCGTTCTCGAATGAAAACGTGTCGGTGATTTTAGCCGAGTTTTCCTTCACCACGGATGTGGAGACGGCGACGAACGAAGTGCAACGCAAAGTCGACGGCGTGCGCGCGGATTTGCCGAAAGAAATTTACACGCCAACCGTCACCAAGTCCGACATCAACGATTTTCCCATCGTGCGCATCGCCATGAGCGGCGGCGCCGATCCGCGTGCGCTGTATCAATTTGCCGACGAACACGTGGCCCAGCGCCTCGAACAAATCCCCGGCGTGTCGAGCGTGGAAATCGTCGGCGGCCAGCAGCGCGAGATCCGCATCGAAGTCGACAATGACCGCTTGCGTGAATACAATCTTTCGGTTTTGCAAGTGAGCCAGGCCTTGCAACGCGAGAATCTCGATTTTCCGACCGGCAAAATCAATTCACCGGTGAGCCAGCACATCGTCCGTGTCGATGGCAAATTCACGGCGCCCGAAGCGATGAACAACATTGTGCTGGCGGCGAACGGCGACAGCAAAATTTATTTGCGCGACGTGGCGCGCGTATTGGACACCTATAATGAAGACGTCACGTACACGCGCTTGAACGGCGCGCCGTCCGTCGGTTTGCTCCTGCAGCGCCAATCCGGCGCGAACTCCGTGCAGGTCGCCGCCGTCGTCCGAGAAGAGCTGGCCAAAATTGAAAAGGAGCAAAACGGCCGCATTCATTTTGAAGTTGCGCAAGACATCACCCAATTCACCTTGCATTCCGTCAACGAAGTCAAGCGCGATCTCGGCCTCGCGGTGTTGATGGTCGCCATCGTGTTGTTCGTTTTTTTGCACAGCTTCCGCAATTCGTTCATCGTGTTGTTGTCGATTCCGACGAGCTTGATCACGACCTTCATCATGATGCAGGCGTTCGGCTTCACCATCAATCTCGTGTCGCTCATGGCGCTGGCGCTGGTCATCGGCATTTTGGTGGACGACTCCATCGTTGTTTTGGAAAATATTCACCGCCATCTTGAAAAAGGTGAAGAGCCGAAAACTGCGGCGCTCAAAGGCCGCGCGGAAATCGGCTTTGCCGCCATCGCCATCACGCTGGTCGACGTCGTGGTGTTTTTGCCGATTGCATTGATCGGCGGTATCGTCGGCAAAATTTTTAAAGAGTTCGGTCTCACCATCGTGGTGAGCACGCTGCTCTCACTGTTCGTGTCGTTCACGTTGACGCCGATGCTCGCGTCGAAATGGTCGCGTGCCGGATCGACGACACTGCGCTGGCGCTGGTTGCATGCGTTGATTGAGAAATTCGAAGCTTTCCAAGAAGGCCTGAACGCGCGTTATCATCGCTGGCTCGCGTGGGGCCTGGATCATCGCAAGACCGTGGTGTTCACGAGCTTTGCGCTGTTGCTTCTCAGCTTCGCGCTGGTGCCGTTCGGTTTCATCGGCACCGAATTTATGAGTGAAGCCGACCGCGGCGAGTTTGCGGTGAATTTGGAAATGCCGATTGGCACGGCGCTCGATATTACCGATGACGCGACGCGACGTGTGGAAAATATTTTGACGGCCATGCCGGAGGTGACGCGCTACTTGGCAACCGTCGGCAAATCGCAAAGCGAATGGTCGAGCGCGAAGCGTCCGAACGTCGCGCAAATTTCGGTGACGTTGCAAAACAAGCGCGAACGTGAACGCAGCACCGCCGAGGTGATGAACGACATCGCGCGGCAGGCTGCGAATATTCCCGGTCTGCTGGTACGCATGAGTCCGATCAGCATGTTCGGCGCCGCTCAGGAAGCGCCGCTGCAAATCGAAGTGAAGGGTCCGGATTTGGAAACACTCGCGGGGGTTGCGGATAAAGTGACGGCAATCACCGCGCAAGTGGCGGGCACGCGCGACGTGAAAAGCTCGTGGGAAGAAGGCCAGCCGGAAATTAAAATTTCGGTGGATCGCGACCGCGCCGCGCAGTTCGGCTTGACGCTCGGCGAGATCGGCGTGGCGATGCGCACCGCGCTCGAAGGTGATATTGCGACGAAATTCAAAGACGGCAACACCGAATATGACACGCGCGTCGTGCTCGCGAAAGCCAACCGCTCGAATCCGGCGGACGTGGAAAAAGTGACGCTGGTGAATTACCGCGGCGAACGCGTTTTCCTCAGCCAGGTCGCGGACGTTTATTACGGCAAAGGCCCGACGATGATTGGCCGCAAAGATCGCGAGCGTTTGATCACGGTGGCGTCAAACCTCGACGGCACGGTGCCGCTCGGACAAATTTCTGCGGACATTCAACAACGCGCCGCGAGTCTCGAACTGCCGCCCGGCGTGACGATCTCGTACGCCGGTGACGTGCAAAATATGCAGGACATGTTCCGCGATATGATGATCGCCATCACCTTCGCGGCGTTGTTTGTGTATATGATCATGGTCGCGTTGTTCGAGAGCTACGCGCATCCGTTCACGATCATGTTCTCGATTCCGGTCGCGCTCGTCGGCGGCCTCGGGGCGCTGGCGCTCACCGGCCAAACGTTGAATATGTTTTCGATGATTGGCGTTTTGCTGGCGATGGGCTTGGTGACGAAGAACGCGATCCTGCTTGTCGACCGCACGAACGAGCAGCGCGCGAAAGGCCTCTCGGTTCGCGAGGCGCTGCTCGAAGCCGGCCCGACACGACTGCGCCCGATCATCATGACGACGCTGACGATGGTGCTCGGCATGGCCCCGCTTGCGCTCGCCTTGGGCGCCGGTTCGGAAATTCGCCAGAGCATGGCCATCGTCGTCATCGGCGCGTTGGTCAGCTCGACGGTGTTGACGCTGATTTTAGTTCCGGTGATTTATTCTTACATGGAAGGCGCCCGTGCCCGGTTGAGCCGTAAGAAAGTTTCGGCGCCGGCGGCGAATGGCCGGTATGAGAATGTTCCGGAGCGGGTGCGGGAAGCGGT
>CAZVZZ010000142.1:0-6546 GCA_964631505.1 uncultured Cytophagia bacterium | reverse complement strand
TGAAAAACGGCCCACAGTTAAAGATCCATTCAATCCGTGGGTCGCTTTTCATCCGTGGGACATAAAAGTAATGACAAAGAAAATTTCTTATCTTGTTCTTGTTAAAATTCTTCTTTCTGTTTCCAACCTTCTTTGGGCGCAAACCGACGGGAAATATTCTCTCGCCGCCGACACGCTCAACCGTTATCAGCAAATCTGGCTCGCCACAAATTGGAAATATCATGCCGGCGATGATTCGACGTGGCGCACCGCGAGTTTCGATGATCGCGCGTGGGAAGCAACCGATACCTGGCTCGCGCCCAAAAAGCAGCCATCCTCAAATTGGAACGGCAGCGGCTGGTTTCGATTGCGCCTAACGCTTGATTCGGCGCTCGTCAACCAACCGTTGGCGTTGATCATCAATCAACGTGGCGCCACGGAAATTTATCTCGACGGTAAGCTCTGGCGCCGTTTCGGAAAAGTCGGTGTTTCGCAAAGCGATGAGCAAGTTTACAGCGAGCGCAATCCGCAAACCATCGTTTTCCCCGATACCCAGGTTTGTTTGGCCGTGCGTTACTCCAACTTCTCGACGCGGCATTTTTCCGAACACGGCACGTGGATGGGATTCGGCATTAGCCTCGCGAAAATGGATCATGCCGTTGCCGCGCGCACCGCGGAAGTGCGTCACGCCAGCATACAACAAATTTTGGTGTTCAGTGTGCCGCTCACGTTCGCGTTGCTCCATCTCGCGTTATTTCTGTTTTATCCGCGTCTGCACGCCAACGCTTATTTTGCTCTCTTTGCGCTCGGCTTTGCGCTGCTGTATTTTTGCGGCGTGCAAAACGTATTTACGACCGATCCGCATTTTGTTTTGCTGTCGAATCGCCTGCAAGACGTGTTCGGCCTGCTCACCATCACGGCGGGCGTTCGTTTCGCGTATGCGCTGTTTTATGAAAACCTGCCCAAACAATTTTGGCTGTTCTTCATCGGCGCACTCGGATTTGCCCTGTGGTTCTGGCAACATTCCTTCCGCGATCACACGCTGCTGTGGGTTTTTGTGCTGCTCAGCCTGCTCGAAATGCTGCGCGTCATCGTGTCCGCGATTCGCCAAAAGAAAGAAGGCGCGTGGATTATCGGCGCCGGCTTTTTGATTTTTCTTGGCGTCGCCACGTTGATCATGCTCGGCAATCTGGGCCTTATCCGCTTACCGATTTCCGGCGGGCTGCTCATCATGTCGGGATTTTTTTGCTTGCTCGCTTCCATGTCGCTTTATCTTTCCCGCAATTTTGCGCAAACCAACAAGACGCTTGAGAAGAAGCTCGTGGAAGTGCAAGAGTTGTCCGCGAAAACGCTGGAGCAGGAACGGCAAAAGCAGGAGCTGGAAACGCAGCGCAAATTGTTGGAAGCAGAGAATGCGCGCAAAACCAAAGAACTGGAAGAAGCGCGCCAATTGCAGCTTTCGATGTTGCCGAAAAAAATTCCGCAGCTTCCCGATCTCGATATTGCCGTTTATATGAAAACTGCGGCGGAAGTCGGCGGCGATTATTATGATTTTCATCTCAACGACGACGGCACCCTAACCGTCGCGATTGGCGACGCCACTGGCCACGGCATGAAAGCGGGCACCGTGGTCGCGGCAGCGAAAAGCCTCTTTCAAGTTTTGGGGCACGAGCACGACAGTCCGCAGATTTTTCGCAAATTTACGCATGCCATCAAAGGCATGAATCTCGGCCGCCTGTACATGGCGATGACGCTGATCAAATTCAAAGACGGTAAAATCAAAATCGCCGCTGCCGGCATGCCGCCCACGCTGATTTATCGCGCCGCCTCGCGCGCAGTGGAAGAGATTAATTTGAAAGCGATGCCGCTCGGCAGTTTCAACAGTTTTCCGTATCAACAGGAAGAACTCGAGCTGAACACCGGCGACACCGTCGTGCTGATGAGCGACGGCCTGCCGGAAATGTTCAACCTCGACGGCGAAATTCTCGATTACCCCGCCGCGAGAAATATTTTTGCCGAAGTTGCCGCGCAATCGCCAACTGAAATCATCGCGCATCTCAACCGAGCTGGGGAGAAGTGGGCCAACGGCCGGCCGCAGGAAGACGACGTGACGTTTGTGGTGATGAAAGTGACGTAACCCCCTCCGTATCAAGTGGTGAGTGTCAGATTTGTTGACAAAGAAGGTGAAGATTAAGCCGGAACAGTTTTTTGGATTCACTGTTCCGGCGACCCTTTTCCGCCTGATAAGCGCTCACGCCGCCGCGCCGATTCTACGCGATTTTCGCTAAATTTTTCGCGCCGCCATTTGCAGGGATCGGCCCTCTTCTTTCAAAACGACGCTGCGCGCGACGAAAGCGAAACCGATGAGCACAACGGCGCTCAGCCATCCTCCCAAGCTAAACATCTCCGGCCCGTAAAGGCCAAAATATAAAACAATTTTCTTAAAAGTCAACCTATCCTTCCAGACAGTTTTTGTTTTCGCATTTGCCTTTATCTTTTAAATTAACTATCTTGAGTCAACTGAAAACAAGGTTGTTTACACCGACGATTTACCTCAATGCGAACAAGAATTTTCTTTTTAATTATCGGCATGGCCGGCCGTTTATCGGCGCAGCCGCACGCGCTCGAATTTGAGCGCCTCTCGCTCGAACAGGGTTTGTCGCAAAGCGTAGTGACGTGCATCCTGCAAGACCGCAAAGGTTTCATGTGGTTTGGCACGATGGACGGGCTGAACAAATATGACGGCTACGGTTTTACGGTTTACAAACACGATGCGCAAAGCCACAACTCGCTTTCTGATAACAGCATCAACGCGCTGTTTGAAGATCGTTTCGGTATGTTGTGGATCGGCACACGCGACGGCTTGAATCGGTTTGATCGCGTCACCGAGCGCTTCACGCAGTATCGGCATGATCCGGCGAATCCGCACAGCTTGACCCACAATCAAATTTCCGCGATAAGCGAAAGCCGCACGAATGCCGAAGACGGGCTGTGGATTGGAACGGCGGGCGGCGGCCTCAATTGGTTTGATCGCCAAACGGAACGCTTTACGCATTACCAACACGACCCCGCCAATCCCAACAGTTTAAGTCATGATCAGGTGCGGGCCATTTATTTCGACCATTCCGGCGTGATGTGGATTGGTACCTCCGGCGGGTTGAACAAGCTGATTTTGGAAAAAGCCAATGGATCATCGCCGGCGGTACAATTCACCCATTACAAGCATGATCCGAACAACCCGAACAGTTTGAGCCACAATCGTGTCGCCGCGATTTATGAAGATCGCCGCGGCAATCTCTGGTTAACCACGATTGGCGGCGGGCTGAATAAATTTGATCGCGCCAGCGGTTTGTTCAAACGTTATATGCACGAGGAGAACAATGCCGCCAGTTTGAGCCACAATAACGTGCGGCCCATTTGCGAAGATCCTTTGCGCGGTATATTGTGGATCGGCACCAGCGGCGGTCTCGATGAATTCGACCCGACGGCCGAGCGTTTTGTCCATCATCGCAACGATCCGGCCAATCCGAAAAGTTTGAGCAATGACGACGTGTGGTCGGTTTACGAAGATCGCTCCGGCACGCTGTGGGCTGGAACTTACGGCGGCGGCATCAACAAATTCAGCGAAGCCAAAGAAAAGTTTGCGCATTACAAACAGGATCCCAGCAATCCCAACAGCTTGGGCCACGATATGGTCATGGCGATTCACGAGGATCGTGCCGGCACGCTGTGGGTGGGAACCGGCGGCGGCGGGCTTTTTCAATACGACGCGCGGCTGGAGGGATTTATCCGCTATCGCCACGATCCGAACGTGCCGTCGAGCTTAATCAACGACGGCGTCGCGGCCATTTGCGAAGATCGCACCGGTACGCTGTGGATTGGAACCGGCGAAGGATTGGATCGTTTCGACCGCGCGCGCAAGCGTTTCATTCATTATCGTTATGATCCCGCTGATCCGCACAGCTTGAGCGCGAAAGGGGTGAGCGTCATTTATGAAGATCACGCGGGCAGGCTGTGGATTGGAACCGGCGCCGGCGGGCTTAACCGTTTTGATCGCGCCACGGAAAAATTCGCGCGCTACCAGCATGATCCGGCAAATCCGCATAGCTTGAGCGATAATATGATTTATGCGATTGCTGCGGATGCTGCCAATGAGCTTTGGATCGGTACGGCGCAAGGTTTGAACAAATTTGATCGGATGAGCGAGCGCTTTATACGCTATCAACACGATCCCACCAATCCCAACAGTTTGGGTAACAATCGCGTCTTTGCCATTTATGCTGATCAGCATGACAGCAACATACTGTGGATCGGAACGTGGGGCGGAGGGCTTGACCGATTCGACAAACGCACCGGCGAGTTCATGCATTTCACGGAAAAAGACGGCCTGCCGAATGGTGTGGTTTATGGAATCCTTGGCGATGAAGCGGGAAACCTCTGGGTAAGCACCAACAATGGCCTTTCGCGGTTTACCCTGAGCCGCGACGAAGGGTTTGATCCGCGCACAAAGACGTTTCGAAATTACGACGTCGATGACGGCCTACAGAGCAATGAGTTCAATCAAGGCGCTTATTGCAAAAATAAAAACGGTGAAATGTTTTTTGGCGGCATCGCCGGGTTCAATCGTTTTCATCCGGCGCGTATTGATGACAATCCGCATCCACCGCCCATTGTCTTGACGGCGTTTAAAAAATTTGATAAGTTGGTGAAACTCGACACCGCGATCACCGACCTCACTCGCCTCAAATTGTCCTATCGCGACAACTTTTTTTCGTTCGCCTTTGCGGCATTGGATTTCACCAATCCGCCGAAAAATCAATACGCTTATAAATTGGAAGGATTCGACGAGGACTGGATTTACTGCGGCACGCGGCGCTACGCCAGCTACACGAATCTCGACGGCGGGAAATATACTTTTCACGTTAAAGGCGCCAACAGCGACGGCGTGTGGAACGAGCAGGGCGTCGCCGTGGAAATCCTCGTGGCGCCGCCGTTTTGGAAAACGTGGTGGTTCATCTCGTTTGCGGCCATCACGCTGGCGTTTTTGGGTTATGGAATTTATCGCCACAAATTGCATGATGATTTGGCGCGGGCCCGCATCGCCAGCGAACTGAAAGCCGCGCATGACATGCAAATGGGTCTGATGCCGACCAGCGATCCGGTGGTGGCGGGCTTTGATATTTCCGGCATCTGTAAACCCGCCGAAGCCGTGGGCGGCGATTTCTTTGATTACTTTTGGCTGGACGAAGAAAAAACCAAATTCGGCATCGCGCTGGTGGATGTGAGCGATAAGGCGCTGAAAGGCGCGCTGACCGCGGTGATGACCAGCGGCATGGTGAATAGCGAAGCCGGCTACAGCCAATCGCCGAGCGTTATTTTGCAAAAGATCAACACTGCGCTGTATCGCAAAACCGAAAAGAACGCTTTCACCACCATGTCGCTGGCGGTGATCGACACCGCCCGGCGAACCTTGACATTTGCCAGCGCGGGAATGACGGAGCCGCTGCTTTGCCGCAAAAATGAGATGCGCTATATCAAAGTGAACGGAACGCGATTGCCGCTGGGCGTTCAGCGCAAAGTCATGTACGATGAAATAACCACGGCGCTGCAAACCGGCGACGTGATCGTCTTTTACACCGACGGCCTGCCGGAAGCGATGAACGCGCAACAGGAACAGTTTGATTTGGCGCGACTCGAAGCGACGCTTCGCCGCTTGCCGTGCCCCACACCGGCGGCGCAAGTTGTCGGGGAACTGCTCGCGGATGTGGAAAAATTTTCCGGTGAAATCAGGCCACACGATGATTTGACGCTCGTTGTGGTGCGCGTAGCGTGAACAACATTAGTTTGTCAACCTCGCGGATTGCTCACGAATTTAATCGCGCCGAAAGCGTGGTTAAGAAATTTTTGTTGCGGTCTCATTTCTTTGCAAAGTTTACCATGCTCACCTTCACCTTAAACGCTTTTGTTGCCGTGCTGGTCATCACCGACCCGCTCGGCAACACGCCGATCTTCGCCAGCCTGCTCAACCACTATTCGCCGCAGGAGCGCCACTCCATCATTCGCCGCGCCTGTATTGCCGGCGTCGCGATTCTCATTCTCTTCACCTTGATCGGCAGCTTCATTCTGAAAATGTTCAGCATCACCATCGGGGCGTTTCGCATCGCCGGCGGTTTGATTCTCTTCGGCATTGCCTCGCACATGCTTTCCGCGGAAAAATCCCGCACCCGCATCACCCCCGGTGAGGAGGTGGAAGCGCAATCCAAAGACGACATCGCCATCGTGCCGCTCGCCATTCCCTTGATCAGCGGTCCCGGCGCGATTGCCACCGTCATGACTTTGCAAACGCAGGCCACCAGCACGCTCGAAACCGGCATTCTCATTCTCGCCATTCTGGTTTCCGGTTTGATTTCTTATTTTACCTATCGCTACGCCAGCACGTTTCTCATCAAAATCGGCGAAACCGGCATCAACATCATGACGCGCCTGCTCGGCCTCATTCTCGCCGTCATGTCGATCCAATTCGTCATCAACGGCATTCGCGATTCGTTTCCGGAAATCTTTCGATAA
>CAZVZZ010000141.1:0-6698 GCA_964631505.1 uncultured Cytophagia bacterium | reverse complement strand
TACTACCCTGGTAACGGGGCGGGAGAGTAGGTCGTCGCCGGAAATTAATTTTATAAACAAAAGGGAAAAGATTAAAAGTCTTTTCCCTTTTTTATTTGTGGAAAAGCTATCGCGCGGCAAGCCGTTCCTCAAACATGCTTTGCCAGCCCGGAGAGAGGCCGCGCAATTTAACCGCCTTTTGCAAGGCCGCGTCATCGCTGTTGTCGCGAGCAATAAAGGCCAAACGAAACACCTCTTGAACCGACATGTGTTCGGGATCAACGTCGATGCGTTCAATCACATTGCCGGCGCTGACTTCGCCCTCCTGCAAAACGCGCAAATAAAATCCGGTGCGGCCGCTCGCCATAAACAGCTTGGGGAATTGCGGCAGTTGCATTTTCATCGCTAACTTGTAACAGGGCACGCGCGGCTGCGTCACTTGCACCATGGCGCCGCCGACGCGAAAAATATCGCCAATGTGAATTTGATCTTCCAGCATTCCCAATACCGTAAAATTCTCGCCGAACTGGCCGAACGTCAAATCCGTCCGGCCGAGTTTTTTCTGCCAATATTCGTAATGCTCAAACGGATAAACATAAACCGCTTGGTGCATACCGCCGTGGACGGTCAAATCGCCCTGGCCGTCGCCGTCGAGATTCAGCGTGCGCAACATCACGCGCCCCTCCACCGGCTCTTTAAAAATTCCGGTTCGCACGGTTTCGCGTTTGTTTTGCACTTCTTTCGGTAGCGAGACGTTGACAGAGATGAGTTGCATGTGTAACTCTTTTCTGTTTCTTGAATTGCCTTCCGCCGCGAAAAACTGCGCGTTCCCAGGCCTTTCTCCATCTTGAATAAACGCTGCAACGCCGGACTTTCGTTTGCAAACACTCATACGAAAGTCCGACGCCACAGTTGGATTTACCGCGACAACGCCGGCCACTTCGCATCGCCTTTTTGCACAAAACCGGCGGCATCTTTCTGCCAGAGCGCGCGCGTGTCCAAAGCCGGATCGCGATAGAAGACATAGAGCTTGCCGTCTTTGATCACATAACTTTCCGGATCGACATCGACGCGTTTGCCCAGCTCGGCAACGGCCCACGCGCACCAACCGCCGTAAGCCGGAAGATATTTCGCGGGATTCTGTTTGAAGCGCGTCAAATTCTCCGGCGAGCTGAAACGATACGTGACGCCTTCGTGTTGATATGAGTTGCCAATCAGGCCACGCGCCGCTTTGCCGCCGCCTTCGGGGAAATACGCCACCGGATCGTAGCCGGCCAAACCGACATTTTCGCCCAGCAGGTTGTATTGCTGGTGCAAATTCGTTTTAGCCGCGCCATTCGTGGCCGAAGTTTGCGCCCACACCGCATTCATGAGCAGCAGACTCAAGAGCATCATGGCATTGCGAGAAGGATTCTTCACTTTAATTCTCCTTTGATCTTTGTAAAGTCGAAATTGCATGGCGAGATTCTTTGGTTAAGTTGATTTGCCATGCACGAATTCGGCTTTGTGATTGGTTCGTTGCCCGTTTCTTTTGCATGCTGTGTGCCAAATTCCACTCGACGGCAACCGTATGATTTTGCAGCTTTCCTGCTCAATGGTCTGCTCACAAAAATTTGTGATTCGCAAATTCTTGTGATCCCGCCACAAAAATTTGCGAAGGCTGTAATGACGTGCGGCAAATTCCGACTAAAGTATACCCGACAAAGGCGAGTTATTGTTGTGTGCAAGAAAAGATTGCCTCCGCATCATCTGCTCATTCATTTACAAGGCGCTTATGACTGATGCACATTGAAGCATTGCAGAGTATTATTCTGGCGGTGGCGCAGGCGCGCTCGGTCGAAACGGTTTTGCCGATGATTGTGCAGGGCCTCAGCGACCAACCGCACATGGCATTGGCGCGCATTTGGCTGATTGCGCCCGGTGATATTTGCGCGTCTTGCCGGGTGCGGCAGGAATGCCTAGATCAAGCCCGCTGCCTGCATCTGGCTGCGAGTGCGGGCAATCCCAAAAATAATCGGGAAGATTGGTCGCGGTTGGATGGAAATTTTTGCCGCTTTCCGCTCAACGTGCGAAAGATTGGGCGCATCGGCGCCACCGGCGAGTCGGTGCTTTTGCAGAAGATTGAAAACGATAGCCATTGGATTGCGCGCCCGGATTGGACGCAGCGCGAGGGCATTCAAAGTTTCGCCGGCCATCCACTCGTTTTTCGCAATGAGATTTTGGGCGTGCTCGGCCTTTTTAGCCGCGTCGCCATCGACGCCCAGCAATTTGCGTGGCTGCGTGCGTTTGCCGATCACGCCGCGGTTGCCATTGCCAATGCCCGTGCTTTTGAAGAAATCGAGCGCCTGCACGCGCAAGTGGAAATGGAGAATCTTTATCTTCGCGAAGAAGTCAAGACGACTTTTGGCGACATCATCGGAGAAAGTCCGGCGCTGCGCAAAGTGTTGCAGCAAATCGAAATCGTCGCACCCACCGAAGCGAGCGTGTTGATTCTCGGCGAAACCGGCACGGGAAAAGAGCTGCTGGCGCGCGCGATTCATGAACGCAGCATGAGGCGCGAGCGGCCATTGATCAGAGTGAATTGCAGCGCCGTGCCGCGTGAATTGTTTGAAAGTGAATTTTTCGGCCACGTGAAAGGCGCGTTCACCGGCGCGCTGAAAGATCGTTTGGGGCGATTTCAAATGGCCGACGGCGGCACGCTCTTTCTCGATGAAATCGGCGAGATTCCGTTGGAGCTGCAGAGCAAGCTGTTGCGCGTTTTGCAGGAAGGCCAGTTCGAGCGCGTCGGAGACGATCGCACGCGGCAGGTTGAAGTGCGCATTATTGCCGCGACCAACCGCCATTTGCAACAGGAAATCGAAGCCGGCCGCTTTCGGCAGGATTTGTATTATCGTTTGAGCGTTTTTCCCCTCACCGTGCCGCCGCTGCGCGAAAGAAGCGAGGACATTCCGATACTCACCCAACATTTCATGGCGCGCACTTGCGCGCGCTTGAATTGCCCGCCGGTGCGCATTGCCGCGGCGCAGATGCAACAACTGCAGCGCTATCACTGGCCGGGAAACATTCGCGAATTGCAAAACGTCATCGAACGCGCCGTGATTCTGGCGCGCGGCGGCGTTTTACAATTCGATCCGAGGTTGCCGTTTCATCTTACAACGACGACGGACCCGCGTGCGACGGATGAACGCGCATCAACGCCGGCGGCGATTATTCGCGAGGAGAAATGGAAAGAACGGGAATGCGACAACATTCTGGCGGCGCTCAAACAAACGCGGGGCAAAATTTACGGCGCCGGCGGGGCGGCGGAATTGCTTGGGATAAAACCAACGACGCTGGCGTATCGCGTGAAAGTGCTGGGAATTGCCAAATCTAACAAATGGTAAATTGCACGATTATTTTCCGAAAAGAGCCGTTCTTCCCGACCGGCGGAATACGACCCTGCAACGGCGCGGGAGAGTAGGTCGTCGCCGGAAATTTTATTTTATTCGAAAGGGAAAAGGTTGAAAAATCTTTTCCCTTTTATTGTGCCTCTCATCGCTCGCATAATCCTCTTGCTTTTCTCTCCACAAAATGCTATTTTTTGAGCTGTTCTTTAGCGTGATCAATAAACCAAAATGGTTTTATCAGTGACAACAGAGGAGTAAACATGGCCGCCAATGGCAAAGCGATTTTAATCGTCATTCCCAGCGAAGGCTTTCGCGAAGAAGAATATAAAGCTACGCGCGAGGCCTTGGAAAAAAGCGGTGCAACAGTGGTGATTGCTTCAACCGCACGCCAGGGAGCGACCGGATATGCGGGCGAGACCGTTCATACCGATATGTTGATTGACGACGTGAACCCCGAGGATTATGCCGGCGTGGCATTCCTCGGCGGTTACGGCGCTAGCCAGTATTGGCACGATTACAAAGCGCATGAAATTATCCGCGCTTATGCGAAAGCCGGCAAGCTAATCGCGGCGAATGAGCGCGCCCCAGTTGCCCTGGCCGTCGCCGGCATTCTGCCCGGCAAAACCGTCACCGGCCACAACTCGATTTTTGAAAAATTGAGCAACGCCGGCGCCAAATACACCGGCCGCAAAGTCGAGCGCGACGGCAACCTCATCACCGGCGAAGGCTCGAATGCGATTTCGGTTTACACGGCCGAGTTGGCGAATGCGGTTAAAAGTAAGACGTGAAAGCGTAAGGCGTAAGACGTAAAAACGTAAAACGTAATTTAGGCATAAGGTTTTCCGTTTTAACAATCACGTTTTACGAACGACGGTTCAATTTTTATGCAAGCCAATTTTCTCTACAACGCCTACGGCAAATTTTTGCAAGAAAAATTCGGCATGCGCGTTCATAAAGTCAGCGTCCATGCCGGTTTCACTTGTCCGAATCGCGATGGTACGGTGGCGCGTGGCGGCTGCACGTATTGCAATATCGTCAGCTTCACCCCGGAAAGCGCGCGCCCGAAATATTCGGTGCGCGATCAAATCGATTCCGTCATCGCCTTCATGAAACGGCGATTTGACGCGAAAAAATTTATTGTTTACTTTCAGCCGTACAGTAACACCTACGCGCCGGTCGAGCACCTGGAAAAACTCTATCGCGACGCGCTCACGCACCCGGAAGTCGTCGGCCTTTCCATCGGCACGCGGCCGGATTGCATCGATGACGAGAAGTTGCAGATGCTCGCCGGGTTGGCGCGTGAAACCTTCGTGAGCCTTGAGTATGGCATCGAATCCGTTTACGATGAGACGTTACGCCTCATCAATCGCGGCCATGATTTTTCCTGCACGGCGCGCGCTTTTCGCCGCACGCGCGAATTCGGCCTGCAGGTCAGCGGCCACACGATCATTGGATTTCCCAATGAAACCGAGGCCCAGCGCCTCGCCTCGGCGGCGGTCATCAACGCGCTGAAGCCGGACGTTTTAAAGATTCATCATCTGCACGTCGTCAAACACACGGAGCTGGCGCGGCAATATGCGGCGCAGCCGTTTCATGTTTACACATTTGCAGAATGGAAGGATTTTGTCATTCGTTATCTTGAGCGCCTGTCGCCGGAAATTATTATTGAGCGCTTGTACGGCGAAGCGCCGCGCGATTTATTGATCGCGCCGCACTGGAACCTCACCAAAGGCGAGATTCTCTTGAGCCTCGAAGCCGAAATGCGGCGGCGCGGCACGTTTCAAGGCCGGCTGCTCCGCGAACCGGCAGCCGCCGAGACCTTGGTGTTTTAATTTCTAATATTCCTCCGGCAACATCGCCGAGGAACCGCTGTTTTTTTTAGTTGTTCATCCTTGTCGGCAACGACGAGCAACATGCAACCAGTCACCAGCAACCAGTTTATGGAACCCGAAAAACAAAAAACGGCAAAGAAACACCTTTTTCTCTTGACGCTGGGCGTGCTGACGATCTTGAGCCTCATCTCATTGACCGCGCCCTCCAACCGTTCGGCTCCCGCCATGCCTGCCGATACTTTCCATGAACAAACTCGAAAGGTTGAAGAATGCCTAAATTGTCACGCCAACACCGCCACCGCCGCAAAACCGATGAAACACCCGCCGCAGACGAATTGCGGATTCTGTCACAGCCGGCAGTAGATGACGAGCAAGTTGATCTGTTGCCGGCCGATAGCGGCGAGACGGCGAAACCCCAACGGGTGCAAGAATTGGTGTATCAGCTTTTGGTGGAATTGGGCGAAGATCCGCAACGTGAAGGCTTGCGCCGCACGCCTCGCCGTGTACAACGGGCGTTGGAATTTTTGACCGCCGGCCATCGGCAGAATATCAAACACATTCTCAATGCCGCGCTGTTTGAAGAAAAGTATAAAGAGATGGTGATTGTGAAAGACATCGATTTTTACAGTCTCTGCGAGCATCATTTGTTGCCGTTTTATGGCCGCTGTCATGTCGCGTACATTCCCAACGGCAAAGTCGTTGGCCTTTCCAAAATTCCGCGGCTGGTGGATATGTTTGCGCGGCGTTTGCAATTGCAGGAACGCATGACGACGCAAATCGCCAAGGCGATCATGAAAGCGCTGCAACCGGACGGCGTCGCCGTCGTCACTGAAGCGCGGCATTTGTGCATGATGATGCGCGGCGTGCAAAAACAAAACACCGTCGTCACCAACAGCGCCCTGCTTGGCGTCTTTCACGAAGACCGCGCTTGCCGTGAAGAGTTTATGCAATTGATCGGACACCGGCAGATGGGTTAAAAGATGCCCCGTATAAGTCATGATAAACAAACCTGTGCCACTCACCACGCGTCGCTGAAATTGACTCATGCTCAAAATAGATTATTCGCTCACCTCCGCCAAGCTGCTGCCGCCGCTTCAATATCTCTTCGAACTCTCCGCCAAGAAAATTCATCGTCTGCACAAAACCTGGCATCCCCACGCCGGTGCGCCGGTGTTTACGGTGAAAGGCAAATACACCACGCGCGGCTGGACCGAATGGACGCAGGGTTTTCAATTTGGCTCGGCGCTTTTGCAATTCGACGCCACCGACGAGAAAGAATTTCTTGCCATCGGCCGCGAAGCCACGGTGAAAACCATGGCGACACACGTGAGCCACATCGGCGTGCATGATCACGGGTTCAACAACGTCAGCACGTACGGTAATTTGTGGCGGCTCCTGCGCGAAGGCCGGATTCCGGAAAATGCGTGGGAACAAAATTTTTATGAGCTGGCCTTGAAAATTTCCGGCGCCGTGCAAGCGGCGCGGTGGAGTTATCTCGGCG
>CAZVZZ010000140.1:0-6733 GCA_964631505.1 uncultured Cytophagia bacterium | reverse complement strand
TTTTATTTCGCCAGCCGTTTCAGCAACTGAATTTGTCCGGCATGGTATAAATCATGTGCGATGATTCCGGAAATCAGCGCAAAATTGCTGAGCTTGCCGCCTGGAAAAATTTTATGCAGATCGCCGGGTTTCATGGCCGCGACCGCCGCGCGCAACAATTTGTGCGTCTCCGCCAGCAGCTTCAGGTCGGTTCGCCAGGCAGTTTCGGTGAATTCCTGCGGGCGGGCAAACCAATTGGAACCTTTGTGGGTGAAGGAACCGCGCGGCTCGCCGGCAAGCCGGCGATAGACGGCGTATTTCCAATATGCCGCATGCACGACGATTTCCCAGATGTTGTGCCGTCCCGGCGCGGGCCGCCACGCCACGGTTTTTATGGCTATCCCGCGCAACGAGCCGCGCAGGTTCGTGCCGTGCCAGGATTTGCGGTCATAAGCTTGATCGAGACAGGCCAGGAGGGTTTTGATTTCCGGATTTAACATAACAGGTTTTCGTTTGTGCCGGTGTATCAAGCGTAACGCGACTTTCAGCCGCAACCCAAAGCATTGAAAATTTTAAATTGAAAATTTTCAATTTGCAATTTTCAATGTTTTGAAAATCTTCGCAGTTGTGATAGTTTTTCCAGAGTAATACTATATGCTGCGATGACGTCATTTTATACCCGCTCAATATACCATAACGTGATTCAAAAAGCAAATCCGAAATGGCATTTGCTGAACGGACGGGCATTTCCGAATGAAGGCTTGCATTTGGCCGGAGGTTTGTATAAATTATCAGATGGCCGTTTATTTTTTCTTTTCGGATGCGCATCTCGGCGCGCCCAATCGCGAGGACGAAGGCTTGCGCCAACAACGGGTGATTGCGTTTTTGGATTACGCCAAACAGCACGGCGCGGGCTTGTTTATTGTCGGCGATCTGTTCGATTTCTGGTTTGAATATCGCCACGCGATTCCCAACCGCAATTTTGCGGTGCTGGCCAAGCTGCATGAGCTGCGCGCTGCTGGTCTGCCGGTGGATTACATCGCCGGCAACCATGATTTGTGGATGGGCGATTTTTTGCGCCGGGAAGTCGGCCTGACGCTGCATGAAAACCACGTTGCACGCAATTTATGCGGCCGTGCTTGTTACCTCATTCACGGCGACGGTGTGGCAAAGAACGACGGCGGGTACCGGTTGATGAAACGGATTTTTAAACATCCGGTGAATATCAAGCTTTATCGCTGGCTGCACCCGGACCTCGGCATTCCACTCGCCAAACTGGTGTCGCATACGAGCCGCGCCGTCAAAGACAATCCCAACACCTGGGAGCGCGATTATCGCGAGTATGCCGAAGCGCGTTTTGCGGAAGGGCATGAGATCGTGATCATGGGACACACGCACAAGCCGCTTTACGAAGTCGCCGGAAAAAAAACGTTCATCAACCTCGGCGACTGGATGACGCATTTCACGTATGGCCGGCTGGATGAACATGGGCCGCAGTTATTGGTTTGGCCGGAGCAGAAAGCGTATTTTGCAAAAATCGGAACGCCGGAAGAAAACGCTCCGGCTGCAGCGTTTGTATAGATAGAACGGATTCAATCCGATGGCGAAGACACTTTGAAAGATCAAAATATGAACCTCAGTTCAAGCACCCTTGCCTCCAAAACCACGTGGATTATTTTTGGCGCGCTGCTCGCGGCGATTGCTATTCCGGCACTGATTTACATTTCGTATCTCGGCCGGGATTTGCCCAAGTTGTCGCAGCTCGAAGATTATCGCCCCAAACTGGTGTCGAAGGTGTATTCGGCGGACGGCAAGGTGATCAAAGAATTCTTCGAAGAGCGCCGCTCCTACGTGCCGCTGGACAGCATTCCGCAACATCTGAAAGACGCGCTGCTGGCGACGGAAGACCGCAATTTTTATCATCACTGGGGCTTCAATCCGATCCGGTTTATACAAGCGATCATCATCGACGTCATTCACATGGAAAAGCGGCAGGGCGCCAGCACATTGACGCAACAGTTGGCGCGCGTGCTTTATTTTACCACGGAAAAAACCGTCACGCGCAAAATTCGCGAGTTGCTCACCGCCATTCAGATCGAGCGCACGTACACGAAAAATGAAATTCTCGAAATGTATTTGAACCAGGTTTATCTCGGGCACGGCACGCACGGCGTGCAAATGGCGGCGCAAAAATATTTCGGCAAAAATGTCGAGCGTTTGCTGCCGCACGAAGGCGCCACGCTGGTTGCGATCGTGCAACGGCCGGAAACCTTGACACCGTTTCGCAATCCGGCGGCGTGTTCGACGCGCCGCAATCTCGTGCTGGCCAACGCGTACCTCACCGGCAAAATGTCGCGGCTGGATTTTGAGATCTATAAAAAGCTGCCGCTCGGCGTCATCGCCGGCACGGCCAACGAGCATTACGGCGTGGCCCCGTATTTTACCGAATACGTGCGGCAGATTTTATGGAAGGAAAAACAATACGGCGACCGGATCCTGACCGACGGCATGCAAATCCAAACGACGTTGGATACCCGCGCGCAGCGGCTCGCCGAAAAATACGTCAATCAGCAATTGCAGGAAATGCAGCGCCGCATCAACAAGCGCCTGATCGCGGATCGCGAGCATTTGAAAATTTTCAATCAAGCGTTGCTCGATTCGCTCGGCAAAACCTTGCGGGAAGTGATGGCCGACTCGGCGCTGTTTTATGGCATTCTGAGCAAGCGGCGTCCGGTGCAGGCGGCGCTGGTCACGATTGAAAATAAAACGGGCCACATTATCGCGATGGTGGGCGGCCGCGATTTTGAAGAGAATAAATTCAATCGCGCCGTGCAGGCGCAGCGCCAGCCCGGTTCGGCATTCAAGCCTTTCGTGTATACCACAGTGATTGACAACGGTTATCCGCCGACCTATGAAGTTGCGAACCAGCCGGTCGTCGTCGAACAGGTGGATGGCACCGTGTGGCGTCCGCACAATTACGACAATTCAATCAGCGGGCCGGTGACGTTGCGTGAGGCGCTGGCGCGTTCCTTAAATCTGCCGACGGTGCGGCTGGTGCAAGGCATCACCAATCCGGCGACAGTGGTGCGATATGCGCGCGACATGGGGCTGACCACCAATATTCCGCCCTACGATGCGATCGCGCTCGGCGCCGGCGAAGTCATTCCGTTGGAAATCACCTCGGCCTTCACGGCGTTTCCCAATCAGGGCGTGCGCATGGAGCCGATCGCGATTTTGAGCGTCATCGATAAAGACGGCAACGTGTTGGAGAACAATCAATCCAACGGCAAGGAAGTTTTCAGCAAAGAAACCGCTTATATCATGACGGACATGCTGCGTTCGGTCATTGATTACGGCCGCGGCACGGCGGCGGGCACGCGCTCGAAATACCAGTTTTATCGCCCGGCCGGCGGCAAAACCGGCACGACCAACGAGTTTCGGGATGCGTGGTTTATCGGCTTCACGGCGCAACTGACCTCCGGCGTTTGGGTGGGATTCGACCGGCAGGATCAAGCATTTGAAAAAGGCGAAACCGGCGCTGCGGTGGCGCTGCCGATTTGGGGGCCTTATATGAAAGCGGTGCATGACTCGCTGGGCTTGCCGGTGGAAGAGTTTCCGAACACCGGCAAGATCGTGCGTCTCGAGCTCTGCAGCACCACCAAGCGGTTGGCCAATGATGAATGCCCCAGCGTATATTTTGATATTTTTAAATCCGGCTCCGAACCGAACAGCCGCTGCAGTCTGCACAGCGGCCGCCAACGCGAGCGCCGGCGGGAAAGGTCCTAAGCCCAACGGTTGGATGAATGGATTGTTGGGTTGATGGAGGTTGCGAGCAATAGATTGATGACGTATTATCGTCATGCAAATTCCAACCATCCAATACTCCAACGATCCACGAATCCATTTATTTTATCAGCTTCGACACTTCTTTAAACTCCGCGGTATCGGCGCGCGTCAGCAATTCGAACAATACCGCCTCGGCGGTGGTAATGATCGCGCCGGCCTGTTGCAAGCGTTGCAATGCCGTCTGATGATCCAGCTCGCGCCGGGAGGAAACCGCATCGCGCACGACGTACACCTGATATTGCAGCGCCAGTAAATCAAGCGCCGTTTGCAAAACGCAGACATGCGTTTCAATGCCCACCACCACGACTTGCCGGATATTTTTTTCCCGCAACCCGTTGATGAATTCGTCGCTGCCGCAGCAACTGAAGGTCATTTTTTGCAGCGGCAAAGTGGCTTGCAAAGCCTGGCGAATGGGGGCGATGGTATGGCCAAGGCCCTTGGGATATTGTTCGGACAGCAGGATGGGAACGTGCAAAAGCTGGAAGCCGCGAATCAATTTGACCACATTGCTTTCGACCGTTTCGCGATAACGCATGACGGCATTAACGCGTTCTTGAATGTCGATCACCAGCAACGTCGTGTGCTGGCGCTCGAGAAGGCTTGGGTGTCGCATCTTTTTCACCTAAAATTATGGAACGATGAAGGGAGTGTCGTCCTTTTTATGCGGCCGGTTGTTCTCATCTCAACCGCTGCTGACGTGCTCGTGCACCAATCGCCAACCGTCTTTGCCGTGGGCCCACACGCGCGTGACCTTGCCAACCCCTTCCACAAACTTGTCGCCCGTTTTCGTTTGGGTCATATAGTTAAAGGTAACGACATAGGTCATATCATACAATTCGGCTGAACCTTGCACCATGCTGGTCGCGCCGGCCGCCGGCGCTTCCATCTCCATCTTCACCCACTTTGCCACTTCCCCGGCGCCTTCGATGCGATGGGGCAAGCGCGGCTGATAACGGGAAACTTTGGGATGCAGCAGACTCTTATAGTCGTCTTCTTTTTTCTTCGCGACAAACTCATCGAGTTGCTTGTTGTAATTTTGGGCATTCTTCTTCCAAATTTCTTTTTCATCCTTCTTCGGCATCACCCGAAACCGGCTGCGCGCCAGATAGCCGCCGCCGACCAGAATCAACACGATCAACAAAACATTGATGATAATATAACCGGTGTTCATTTTTACGCTCCTGAAATTCGCGCTTGACATTGGAAAAAGTGGCATAAAATAAGAAGTTCAGTTGCAAAGCGCAAGTATTTTTTAAAAATAATAAACTTCCGCCTAAAGTCAAGCCCGGTTTGCATAACAGATTCTGGTTGACATTTTGCAGACTTTTTTTAAATTGAAAGGTGGAAAGGAGCCGGTCGGATATGACCACGGATGAAATCGTCAAAACGCTGGCCGCACGGTTGCAGATTTCGCAGCGCGAAGCGTGGCGGCATTTGCGCCATCTGTTTGACTTGGTCGCGCAACGTTTGCAAAAAGGCGAAACCGTGAGCTTACCCAACCTGGGCGCGCTGCATGCCGCGCCCGGCAAAACGCGGCGCACCTTCGACGCGGCCACCCAGGAATTTGTCCCCCAGCCGCGCCGACTTGAATTTGTTTTCAAACCGTATAAGCATCTCAAAACGCGCTTGCAAGCCCGGAGGGCCTTATGAGCGCCCGCGTCTCTTCGCCGGTAAAAAAACTCACCGATAAAATCGCGCTGGCGCAGCTTGCGCAAATCGGCGGCGTCACCACCACATTCATGCGCCAATTCATCCGCGAAACCATCGCGATTATCGAAGCCGGGTTGTTGCGGGATGGCATGGTGAAAATCCATAATTTCGGCACGTTTCGTTTGGCGACGACAAGCTCCGCGGTTCCGGAAGTCGTTTTTCAGCCCGCCCAAAATCTCCGCGAGTTGGTGGTCCGTGCCTTTGGGCCGGCGGTTCACACCGGCAGCCGGATTTCTTTGCCGGCATTGTTGGAAAAACATTTGGGTGAATGGGCGCCGGCATCGATCAACCCAAAAGCCGAACCCACTTTTGCAAAAGCGGCTGCCACCGCGCCCGTCTTTGAAGCATTTGATATCAGCGATGTGCCGCCGCGATTTACTTTTGCAGAATCGAGCGAGGAAGAAACTGTCTTGGCGCCGGCGCCGGCAGACGTGGAAATTTCGGCCAAGCCTTCGCTGTATCCCTCGTCGCGCCACGACAAGCCGCCAAATGGCGAGACGCCTCAATTTGCTTTTGCCGAATCACCTGAAAATGCCGCGCCAGCTTTTTCCGCCGAATTTTTTAAGCCGAGACCGCCTCTCTCCAAACCCGTCACGCAATCGCGCCGCCGGCCTTTTGCCTGGCGCGCTGCGGCGACGGCTGCGCTGGTGTTGCTGCTGCTTTTTTTGTTGCCCGGCCGCCTCGGAGAGAAAAATAAGCCAGTTTCCAACGGCATATCCTCCCCAACCGCGCGCCTGGTGGCTCCTTTCAATGAAACCACAACACCAAAACGCGACGCGTCCCAACTTGCGCCCGCCGCCAAGACCTCGGCCAAACCGCCCCCATTTTTCGCCGGCGGCAGGCATCGCGTGATTCCAGACGACAATCTCTGGAAAATCTCGGGCCACTATTATCGCGATCCGTATTTATGGCCCACTGTCTACCGTGCCAATATCGATGCGCTGCCGAATCCAAATATTTTAGCACAGGATCAACAGCTCGCCCTCCCGATTTTATACGGCCCGCCAGACCGGTTGACCTCGGACGATCGCCGCCATCTCGCCGAAAGTTACTTTTTATTGTATCGTTATTATCGCACCCACGAACCGGCACTCGCACCCTTTGCGCTGTGGGCTGCGGTGCGCTACGACGCGCAGATTCGCTCCGATTACGCCGCCGAACTCCGCGCGGATGATTGGGCCTTTTTGCAGGCGCATGG
>CAZVZZ010000139.1:0-6805 GCA_964631505.1 uncultured Cytophagia bacterium | reverse complement strand
ACTCCGCGATCAGCTCGCCTTCTTCTTCGGTCATGAATTTTTTCCACTTGTCGGCAAAATTATAAATTTCCGTTTTTCTGATCAGCGTCTCAAATTCCGGATACCATTCCAGCTCGCAAAACTTGGTCACTTCACGCATAATCGGAATCGGGTCTTTGACGAAATCTTCGTAGTTGTGCTCGGTGCAGCGATTGGGAAATAGCGCCATGTTGCGACGAATATCGTCGATGTCCAACTGCGTTTTGATCGCGGCAGCGAGAATCGGCTTCTTGCCGAGGTCGCGCCAAATATCGAGGTAGGCATCCGGAATTTTTCCCCACTCCCATTTGTCGCTGTCCGGCGCGGCGGTGACATTGAGCCAGCCCGCTTGAATCCACGAGGAGACGACGTCGCGCGGCAGGCGTTTGAGATAAATGAAACGCATGCCCGGAAACACGCGCTCGAAATACGCCATGCGCGCCCAGCCCGTGACTTTCATCAAGAATCGTTTCTTGCCCTGCAATTTGAGAATCGTCGAAACTTTCCGGCGCAAGGGTTCGATCACCGCTTCCTGCACATCTTCGCGATACAACGGCCGGTCGTGGCGCGTGACGTCCGGCAAATATTGCTGCCAGAAATTGTACGGGCTGAACGGTTTGGGAAACAGGCGATGATCGCGAATGCTGTTGAACAGCGGCATGGCATACATTCTGGAAAATATGCCCATCCACGTTTGCGTGGGAAATTGCTGATTGAGCGTGGAAAGAAACCCCACGTCGCGATGCCGCGCGAGAATGCGATAAAAAACCGTCGAGCCGCTGCGGCCCGTGCAGGTGATCATGATGGGACGATCAAATGTGATCATTTGGTGGAATCTCGAAAGTGAAAAATAATCTCGAAAGCTTTTCATCCACGGATAAAAGCTTTTTCAACATCCGTGGGCAGCTTTTTATCCGTGGGAAAAGTTTAAAGGTTACAAGTAAAAAATAGAGCGATTCTCCGAAATTTCTTGTTTCAACATTTCCTGCACGGCGTCGCGCACAATCCATTCCGGCAAAGATTCTTTATTGAGCAGCGCGGCGTGAATGGCTTGGTCGCTCATTGCCGTGGCTTTGGCGGATTTGGATTCGAAATATTTTTGCGTGTCGGGGTTGTATTCAATCGCGTCGAAGAAAATCGGGGTGATGCCGAGATCGCCGAGGCTTTTGAAAAACGCGCGCGTTTGGGCGCTGTCGTAGAAACCATTGTGGCGGCCATTGTCGTGCTCGACGATGAAATGGCTGCAGCCCATGTTTTTGAAACAAAGCGCGTTGAAAACCGTTTCCCGCGGGCCGCTGTGGCGCGGATACGTGAACGCCGCGCCGAGCAAAATTTTGCCGGGAGGATACACGCCGTTATTGAGCAGAAGCTGATAGCTCTTGAAAATCGCCTCAGGCAGAAAATCGCCGGATTGCTGCGGGCCGATGACCGAACTGATGTAAAGGCCGTCGGCGTGCGCGGCTTCGAGGGCGCTGAGTTGCGCATATTCCTGCAAGCGATTGGGAATCTGGCCGGTTTGAAAACCGACAACGCGGCTCCAGCTTTTTTGCGCGAAAATCATACGCGTCTGGCGCGGACTCAATTCATACTGCTCATACGGCGAAGCGAGTTTATCGACCAGCGTCACTTCGCCGGCGACAAACAGATTGCCGTTTTCCGCCAGCTTCGCGACGCCAGGATGCTTGCGCGAGGTGGTGCCGAACCATTTCTGCGCGACCTCATTGAAATCAAAAGCGTAAATTTCACGCACGTTCATCGTCGCGTGAATTTTGGCGTTCGCGTCGGTCAACGCAATCACGTCACCTGCGGAAATATTGGCCAGCGCTTTTTCATCGGCTTGCAGAACAATCGGCATCGTCCAAATTTGGCCGTTGAGCAAACGATTGGTGTTGAGCACGCTCGCCAGCTCTTTTGATCCCATAAAACCGGTGAGCGGCGAATACGCGCCGTTGGCGATTTGCACGCAATCCATCAGCTCGGTGTCCTTCACTTGCAGCGTGCGCAGGTTTTGAATCACGCCGTTCGCGGCGGCGCGGTTTTCGCGGTTAATGAGCGAACCGCCGTGCGGCTCCACCAGCGTGGAGATCGGCGCGGAAGTGTAATGAAATTGTTTCCAGCTTTGTTTGTTTTCATACTCGCGCATGACTTTGCGGACCATCATCGCGGCGGCAACCGGAAATGCGCCGATGGCGGTTTCCGCGGCAAGCACGAGGCCGTCCGCGCCGTCCATCAACGTATTGAACACGTCGTTGACTTCGGCGCGCGTCGGGTTTGGCGAGGTGACCATCGATTCGAGCAAGTTGGTGGCAACGTAAATTCTTCTGCCCGCAACTTTGGCGTGGCGAATAATATCTTTTTGCAACGCGGGAATTTTTTCGATGTTAACCTGTCTAGATAAATCGCCGCGATCAATGAGCAGCGCATCGGATTTGGCAGTGATCTCCGGCAAATTGTGCAAACCGTTCAAGCATTCGATCTTCGAGGTGATCATCGTATCGCGGCCAACCAGCGCGCGGACTTCATCGACATCGGCGGCGCGATTCGCGAACGAGAGCGCGACGTGGCGCACGCCCATTTTGTTGCCGATGGCGAGGGCCTTGCGATCTTTGTCGGTCATCGCGGGCATAATGAGATCGCGCTCGAGCACGGTGACGGCTTTGTTCTGGCCGATCTCGCCGCCGTTCAAAACCCAGAGCACGACCCACTCGCTTTCAATGGCGGTGACTTGCGCCAACACTTCCGCATCGATCTTGAGCAAATCGCCGACTTCCAATTGCTTCGCGATGTTGTCGGGATTGAGATTCATGTCAGTGGCATCGCCGGGCACGCGCTGGAAATGAATACGGATGACGTTGTTCTCGCGGACGACGACTTTGCCGCCGGCGAGATCGCTGGTACGTACCTGCGCGCCTTCGGAATCCAAGCACACCGGCACTTTGGTGCGGGTTTGAATGAACTCGACGATCTCCGCGACTTTTTCCAGCTTGGTATGCGAAAGATTCAAACGGAAGAGGCTCACGCCCAATTCTTCCAGACGGCCAATCACGCGGTCGTTGAGCGAGGCCGGGCCGAGGGTACACCAAATTTCTTTGCTCATATAACGATATTCTCCTAAAAGCGAAGTTTCCTATAATTTGATCTATAACTTTATGTGCAAGCGGGTGTTTGTGCGGAAGAAAGTGTTATTGACCAACGGATGAAAAGCGGCCAACGATTAAACATTTTGAAAAATTATCACCATGCGTGATTAAAAATTTCTTTGTTGTAAAAATCTGAGCTTCATTGTCCGGCAAGCAATCCTGAAGCGGGATGGCCTCAAAGCAAAAAGCTTTTAACACGGATGAAGCAGATAACGCGGATTCTCGCGGATTTTTATTCACGCAGCTTTTGCCAGTCGGGCCGGCTGGGCGACGCCCGTCGGGGTTACGTTCGCTTCTTTTTCAAAAATGAATAAAGCCGAAGCGGCAAGGGCCATCAGGAACCAATAGTAGCGCTGATACGATAAGTGCAAAAACAAGGCAGTGCCGAAATAATTAAAAATGCCAAGCAAGAGCGCCGTGGCAATATGCACAAAATCGGGACGCGTTGGCGCGAAACGGCGGCGGGCGCGCCACAAGCCACGCGCGGTGAAAAACACCACGAGCATGAACGTGATCGTGCCGATGAGTCCGGTGTCCGCGAGCATTTCGAGATACAGGCTGTGCGCACGGCGATTACTGATAAGGCGTTTGGTGCCGACTTCATTGCCGTAACGTGCCGAATAAAATTTGGCAAAATGACCGGGGCCGACGCCTAAAAACGGATGCTCAAAAAAAACGCGAATCGCGGCAAGGTTTTGCGCGAAGCGTCCGCGCAACGAGCCGTCGGCCTCGCGCGTGCCTTCGCTGTCCTGCGCGACCACGGAGGATAAATTCGTCACCGAACTGACGCGCTCGACATATTCCGGCAGTGCGGTGAGAATGGCTATAACCAGCAACGCGATGCCGCCGATGGCCTGCGTCGGTCGAATATAGCGCAAAAAGATCATGATCAACACCATGCCCGCGAGCGTCACAAAAGCGCCGCGTGAAAAAGTGAGCACGATGCCGCCGAGAATCAGTCCGGCCGCCACGAGCGCGAGCAGCCGCCTTTGGCGCGTCGGCTCGATGTAGGCCATGCACAGCGCCAGCGGAAAAACTACGACCATGATTTGCGCATAGCGATTCTCTTTGCCGAGCGGTCCGCCGGCGCGGCGCGAGCCGCCGTATTCGTCGAACTTGACTTCCGACATGTCGAGGTCGTCGCTTTTTTGCGCGAGGCCGCCGTAATTGTTGTCGTAGCTTTTGGTGGCTTCCTGAAAAAGTGAGAGGCCGCCCAAAATACTGCCGACCAGGAGCAAGGTCCAGATGACGCGCTTGAGCGTCGAGAATTCGCGCATGACGTTGACCATCAGGAAATAGAGAATCAAGCCTTCGGCGGCAAAGTTGCCCAATTCATTCATCGCGATGTTCATGTCGCGCGCCAACAATGAGGCGGCGACGAGCGCAGCGCCGTAAACCAGCGCCAGAAAAAAGCCGAGATTGAAAATCAATTTTTCTTTGCGCACGATCAGGTAATTGGCCAGCGGCAATACGAGCAAGCCGGAAACGCCGGCGGCAACGATCTGCGGCACGCGATAGAGCTGCACACCGATGACGGCGAGATTGGCGTACAGGATGGCGGCAAAAATCAGTGTGGCAAATTCCGGCTTCTTGAAGAGGAAATAACCGGCGCTCAGCGCCACCACGCCGCCGATCAGCAGAATGATTTGGCCTTTCAAAACAAAATAAGCCACGGCGCCGATGAGGGCCAGCAGCGCAACAAAAAGAAAAATTTTTTTTCCACCGTCGCTGTGGGTGGCAACGGGTGAGGAGATGGAGATAGGTTTCATATTAAATTTTAAATTGAAAATTTACAATTTTAAATTTTCAATTTGTTAAATCTTTATTTATTTAAAGTCACGTATCCCCAGCCGGCGTTTTTGCCTCGTTGCCACAAGTGTTTTTGTTGCTGCGACCATTTCGTGCCGTAGGCTTTATCTAAAAATGGCAACATCCATTCGTCGTCGCCGTGGGCAGCCCAGCCGCCGTAAAGATTTTCAAAACGGACTTGCAGGCAATACGCGGCGCGATAGAGGGCGCTGTCGCCGACGGCCCAGATCGGCATGCCGGCGCGTTCGAGAATGCGGGCGGCCATGATTTGGCCCTGCATGAAGCCCCAGGCGTAGTTGGTGTAGCCGGGCGGATTTTGCAGCACACCGCCGCGTCGCAGATCGTCCGGCATGATGCCGTCGAGGTTGATATTTTTTTTCATCGCGCCTTTCGGATTGAACAAACGCAAGTTTTTTTCATCGGCGTGCCACGAAACATCATTGCCGAAGCGGTAGCCGGGATTGGGGCCGGTTACACCTTTGCTCCAGTACTCACGAATCGCCATGAGCGCGGGTTGGTCGTTGAGATAACGATAAATAGCGCAGAGCGAGCCGAAAGCGTGCGATCCCCAGTTGTTGGCGCGGCGCTTGAAAGTTTTTTGCAGCGTGTTGCCTTCATCATCTTTGTACACCTCGGCCATGTGGCGCAGCCACGTTTCAAACGCGGGCGTGCGGTAGCCGACAAGATCGGCGGCCATGGCATACGCGCCGACTTCGCGTCCCCACGCGAGAGTGAGGCCGCCGGGGTTGCCTTTTGCAACCAATTTGTCGCAGGCGGCAATCACTTTATTTTTATAGCGGCTATCGCCGGTGCGTGCGTACACGATGGCGGCGGCGAGGACATGCACATTGGTGTCGTCGTCTTTATTGGCAACGTCGGGGTTGGTGCAGTCTTGACTCGCTCCCAGCAACACGGCGTCCCACGCGGGGCCGGAAGTTGGAATGGTTTGCAGTTCGGCGGCGGAACTCCAGATGCCGATTTGCGCCACGCCCGCGGTGGCGGCGCCGAGGATTGCCATGCTCAACCAAAGCTTCAGCCTATTTTTCGGACATAAAACACGCGACATAAAAAGTCAAAATTGTAGTTAAATAAATATGTAACGAAAAAATTCTCTGGAAGCAGAAAAATTCTTACACAACAACATTCTCCTTCGGCTGCTTTATTTCAACGGAAGCTTTGTGGTCGGAGCCTGATGAATCACGGCTCTGATTCAGGGAAAAGAGCGCTTGCAAGGCAGCCGTGTTGCGGTGTTCGATGCAATGCCGGAGCAAGGTAAAAAAAGTGCCTTTGGCCAGGCCGTCTTTTTGCAGACGCGTGGATTCTTTGAGGGCGCGGTGCATCCAGCAGGTATAGAAGAGCGGCGAAATTAAATCCGCGGCGAGGCCGACACCGTCGCAGTAGCGTTTGAGAGTGGCGAGCAGCAACGCGTGCAGCGGCGAGGGCTCGAGGAAATTTTGCGAGAAGCTTTGCAGCGGATTTTTTTTGCTCTGGGCGCGCGACATCCAACTACCGTAGGTGCGCAGGAAATAAAACAAATCCCACAGCGGCAGGCCTTCCGGCTCGCCGGCTTCCCAGTCGATGACAATGACGCGATTCTCCGGGGAGACGAGCATATTCCACGTGCCGGGATCGCCGTGTTGAAACACGAGTGGAAATTTTCTCGCGATCCGGCTGATCATTTTAATCTGTTCGCTGAGAAAATCGGCTTCCAAATTCGACAGCGGATAAATTTCGGCGAAGCGGCGATATAACTTTGTCAACGCAGCTTCGACTTCCACCGAAGTGGCGGCGACCGTGTTGACCGAGGCGATGCCGAGCTGGACGATCCAGTTGAGCGC
>CAZVZZ010000138.1:4668-6821 GCA_964631505.1 uncultured Cytophagia bacterium | reverse complement strand
AATGGCTGAGCGAGAATTTCCCATCACCGTTGACTGTCGAAACGACTTCCATGAGGATATTTTGGGGCGCGACATTATCAACGAATTCGAATTGACGTTAAGCGCAAAACGTGATTTAGTGAATTTCGAGTTTGTGCCAGAGGCGATTTGAACGGCAATTTCAAACAGAAGGCATCACGAGATTAATAAAACACGCGACATATTTAAAACCATTTCTCAGGAGACGGCTTATGCGAATTGCTACAAACACCATTGCAATTTTTTTGCTCCTGCTGACCGTGGTCATGCTCGGCTCAGCAGCGGCGCAACCACCCAACGTCAAAATTCGCGACATTCAGTTTGTCCATCCGGACTCATTGAAAAAACCGGGCGACCGCGATAACAGCCCGCTGCTGGGCAAAACCGTTACGATCACGTGCGTGGTGCTCACGGGCCCGCGTTCATTGTGGACGGGCGCGCGCTGGTCGTTCCTCGTGGCCGACACCAGTTACGGCGAATGGAATTTTTTGCAGGTGGTGCAGAACGACACGCTCAGCGCCGGCGCGCTGGCAACCAATATTTCCGCGCTCCAAGTCGGCGACGTCGTGCGCATTACCGGATTGGTCAATGAATTTCCGGCCAACATTTCCCACAGCCAAACACAAATCGAGCCGATCACGGCACCGACGCCGGTGCCGGTGGAATTTCTCGGCATTTTCAATTTCAAATTACCGAAACCGCTCAAAATCACCGGCGCGGATATAGCCACGATTGATCTTGCGGAAAAATACGAAAGCGCGTATGTCACCATCGACAACGCAACGATGCTCAACAACAACTCCGGCAACGGCAACGGGCAGGCGCTGATGCGCGACGCCACCGGACAAATTTTGATCGACGATTGGTTCAATCCGGTGCATTTTCTCATCGATCAAAATGCCGGCGGCAGTACCGCCAACATTCCGCGCGTTTATCCGGCGAACGGCGCGCGTTTCAATGTCACCGGCTGGCTGCGCGATCTTTCCGGCCCGCAACAACTCGCGCTGGGCGTGGAAAGCAAAAATAGCTTTCAGTTGTTGAGTAATCCCGCGGCGATAACGAATATCTCACGCACGGTGGCCGTACCGACAGCAGCGCAAGGCGTGCCGGTGCGCGCAAAAATGGTTGACAATGGCAAAGTCGACACGGCAAAAGTTTTTTATTCCATCGACAACGCGAAAACGTGGAAAACCGTGATGATGACGGCCGATACCGGCAATTTTTTTCAGGGCGTAATCCCGCCGCAGGCGAACGGCACGTTGGTGCGTTATTATCTGTGGTCAAAAGATAATGACGGTGACACTTCCACGCAGCCGGGCGATTTGCAGCTCAGCAATTTCTTTTACACGGTGCGCGACAACGGGCCGACGATTTACGACGTGCAATACACGCCGTTCGCCGACGGCGCTTCCGGTTACGTAAATTTGTCCGTCACCGTGACGGGCGTGGTGACGGCAGATAGCTCGGATTTTGCGAACGAATATTTTATTCAAGACGGCAACGCGCTGTGGAGCGGCTTGTGGGTACGCGATTCGATCAACAAGCCCAAGCGCGGCGATAACATCACCATCACCGGCCCGGTGCAGGAACAATTCAGCCAGACGCGCATCAATACGCCAACGGCGTACAAACTCAACTCGCGGAACAATGCCATTCCCGCTCCCGTCGTGGTGAAGACGGGCGATATTGCAACGGCGGCGAAGGGCGAGCAGTATGAAGACATGCTCGTGCAAGTGCGCGGCGCCGTTGTGGTCAATCCGTTTGCCGACGGGGCGAGCAACTTCGGCGAATTTACCATCAGCGACGGCTCCGGCGAAGTGCGAGTGGATGATCGCAGCACCGGCAGCAACGAGTTTCGCGGCAACCTGGACAGTTCATTTGTCAGAGGCGATTCCATTCGCGTCATCACCGGCGTGCTGGATTATACGTTCAGCAATTACAAAATCAATCCCCGCAACAAGACGGATGTCATTCGCGGCCCCAAAACCGCGGTTAAAAATGAGTCGTCCGTGCCGTTCGTTTATCGTCTCGAACAGAATTATCCGAATCCATTCAACCCGGAGACGACGATTCGTTACCAGCTCGCGAAAGCCGGACAAGTTGATCTGGTGATTTACAACCTGCTCGGCCAAAAA
>CAZVZZ010000138.1:1553-4568 GCA_964631505.1 uncultured Cytophagia bacterium | reverse complement strand
ATCCGTCCCGATTTGAATTATTTTCTCGCGCAGTTGAAAGAATTTCGCGAGGATGATCAGGCGCTGTGGAAATATCAGGAACAGGAAACCCAGCGGCAACAGCGCATTGTGAAGGAAGCCGGCAGCTCCGACGAGCAGTTTAAAGAAGAGCTTAAAAAGGCCGGCATCAACGTCAAAGCGCTGGAGGAAGAATCCGACCATGAATTGGAAAAACAGAACCGGGCGTTTGAAGAGCTGCGCAAGATCGCCCCGCCGCCGCGCCGCCGCGGACAACGGTCGCGTCTTCTGCTCGATCAGATTGCCGCGCTGCCCCTGCGTGATATCAATACGGTGATTTATCCGCCGGCACAAGATGGCTGGGGTAACGCCGAAGACTGCGGCCTCAATCTCAATTTGGGCGAGCTCAATATCAAAGGCGAAGCAACGGGATCGGGCTGGGGCATTCAAGCAACCGCCTCTCCTCCGCCTCGCACTTGCACGCTGATATTTTATTATTTCCCGCCGCGCGCCGGCGAGCTGACGGTGGAGCCGCATGTCGATTTTCAGGGCGACGTGGCCTTGAGTGCGCACGATCATTGGTATACGTCGACGCACGCCGAGCTGGAATTGAAACTGCACTTCGATCTCTTTCAACATTACTGGGACGGCGAACAGGTCGCGACGATTATTAACGAGCATCATCAAAACGTCAAAAAGGCGTACTGGGTTGACGATCATCGCGTGCTGTCGAAAACGCTCAGTGTCTCGGCCAACAACGTGGTTTGGATCAAGCTGATGATTTCGTACAAGCATAATGCCCATTCGAGCCATGCGCGCGTGGCCTATGATTTTCGCACCGGCTCCGACCGGCGCATTCGTGTCGAATCGATTCGCATTCACATGCCCGGAATGCCGTTGGTATTGACGCAGTCTTAAACACAATCGAGGCGTGCCGGAACCTCGGCACGCCTCGATTGACGGCTATCACCGAAACGAATCCGAAAATAAATGTCACGTCATCGGTTCAAAAAAATTCTTTACCCGAAATCTTTTTATCTAATTTTTCTTTTTATCTTTTTTTGCTCCTGCAGCGACCGCGTCACCGACGCGCCGAAGGAAAACCAGCCGCCGGAGACCCGTCTCTTTTTGCAGCCGGACAACGATCTGGCGACGAGCACGAGCCGGCAGATTCTGCATTGGTCGGGGGATGATCCGGACGGTCGCGTCGTGGGTTTCGTGCATACGTTCGATAGCAGAGCGCCGGAGATTACCGAATGGAAAAGCGGCGCGCAAAATGCATTGTGGACGTTTACCACGAGCAACAAAGACACGTTCTCGCTGCGCTTTGGCGGCAAAGACACCGTGTTTGTTTTTCGCGTCAAAGCGGTGGATGATCAAGGCGCGACGGATCCCACTGCCGCCAGCCAGCGCTTTCCGGTGAAAAACAGTCCGCCGGTCGTCAGCTTCGTGCCCGGCACGGAAATTCCCGACACCACTTTTACCGTCGCCACGTTTGCGTGGATCGGCAGCGATTTGGACGGCGACAACACGATTGCACGTTACGAATATGCGCTCGATAATCCCAACGGCGCGTGGAAACCACTGCCGCCGACGGCAACGAGCCTGACCTTAAAACAGAGTGACGGCCTCACGCCGGGCCAACACATTCTCTATCTGCGCGGCCTCGACATTGCCGGCACTTCGAGTCCGATTGTGCGCATGCCTGCCACCGGCAACGGCTGGGTGGTGATTCCACCCGCCGGTCGTTATTTGGTGATCGACGATTTTCTCGGCGAACCCACGGCGACGACATTTTATCGCACGACGTTGGACACGCTGGTGCGCGCGTATTCCGTTTTACGCATTAAAGACAAACCGGCGCCGCAGCGTTTGCTCTTTCAAGAAACGCTATCGCTCTTTGAGCGCGTCATTTGGTACGCCGATTCGCAACCGAATCTCGAATTGGCCGGCATCGTTTTGCCGGCGTTTTTAAACCGCGGCGGCAAAGTGGTGTTCTCGACGTTGTTCGCCCAGTTTTTTTCGCAGCAGGGCGACCCGCTGGCTTTTGCGCCGGTGGACAGCGTGAAGCTTATTGTCACCAACGACGCCGTGCCGCGCGAAGTAACGCGCATTTTGAACAATCGCCTTTTGCAACCGACGGGCGCGCGGCCAACATTAGACTCGCTGCGTATCAACACCGTGGTGACTTTTGTGAAAGAAGTCGTGCCGAAACCGACCGCCACCGTTCTCTATCGTCTGCAAGCTTCCACCGAATGGCGCGGCCAGCCCGTTCTCGCGGTGGAGGATGCGACCCACTCTTTTGTTTTTTTCGCGATCCCGATTCACCGTCTGGATGGCAATCGCAATGCCGGCCGCATGTTGCGGCGGATTTTCACCGACATCTTTGGGGGAATTTGATTGCCTATGAGCCGCCTCGACGAACTGCTGTTGAAAATTAGTGAACCCCGATTAAGCGAAGAAGGACGCAATCGTTTATTTGCCGAGTTGCGCGCCGTCGCTAAAAATGATCGCGCCACATTTATCAACGTGGTGCGCGCGCTGCCGTTTGAAAACAGCAACACGCTCTTTGAAGTTTATATGGCGTTGGCCGGAGAGCCGGGGCGCTGGGAAGATTTTTTTTTGGAGGAATTGGAGCGGTTGTTCAATGCCGCCCACTCCGCTGCCGATCCCGTTGCGGTGCTGACGCATCTTGAGGCCTTTGCCTATTTGGCATCCAAGCAGGAAGGCTCGCTGCAACGGCGAATGCGCCAGCGTTTCCAAAAAGAGTTGGATTCTCCTCACGTCGCCATTCGCCATCGTGCCATTTGGGCTATCGGTGATTTTCTGTATGCCAGCAATTACGACGTGATCAACAAGCTCAAACAACTGTTGGCCGAAGATCGCGACTGGCGCGTTCGTTATTATGCCCACACCGCGCTGAAGTCCATCAACAAAGTGCCGCCGGAATATCGTCCTTCTTTTCTCGATAAAACACGGGCGATTTTTATGAATCCGTTTAAGGGGCTGTTGAAGTAA
>CAZVZZ010000138.1:0-1453 GCA_964631505.1 uncultured Cytophagia bacterium | reverse complement strand
TCGCCCAATCCAACAAAGGCACGATCCGCGGCAAAATCACCGACCAGAAAAACGGCGAGCCGTTGCCCGGCGTCAATGTCGTGGTCAAAGGCACAGCGCGCGGCGCGGCCACCGATTTTGACGGCAAGTTCGCGATTCCCGAACTCAATCCCGGCGATTATCAGCTCAATATCAGCTTGATCGGTTATAAGCAAGTGCAACGCACCGGCGTCAAAGTCACGGCGGGCGCGGCAACGGAAATCAATTTACAATTGGAAGAAACCGCGCTGGCGCTGGGCCAGGAAGTCGTCGTCATCGGCGAACGGCCGCTTTTCAGCATCGATGAAACGACAACTCGTCGTGCGATCTCCAGCGCCGAAATTCAAAACGCCGTCGTCGAGAATGTCACCGACGTCGTGGCCAATCAAGTCGGCGTGGTGGAAAGCGACAATGAGATTCACATTCGCGGCGGGCGCTCGTATGAAAACGCGTTTTTGCTCGACGGCGTTTCCGTGCAAGACCCGCTCTCGGGCACCGGCTTCGGCCTCAAGCTTTCCACTGAGGCCATCGAAGAAGTCGAGGTGCTCACCGGTGGTTTCAATGCCGAGTTCGGCCAAGCCATGAGCGGCATCGTGAATGTCACAACGAAAGAGGGCGGCGAAAAATATCACGGCACACTGTCTTACAAACGCGATCATTTCGGCAATCATGATCCCGGCACATTCATCATCGGCACATTCAGTAATCAAAGCCGATTCAGCTTCAACACCGACATCGCCGAGTTCAGCATCAACGGCCCGGAGCCGCTTACGAATTACGTTTTACCGGCGCTCGGTATTCGTCCGCCCGGAAAATTTTCACTCTTCCTGAACACATACGCGCTAATCAGCAACGATTTCACCAAACGCCGCGCCGAGCAACTTTATTCTTCCACTTTTTACGGCACGCGTTTCGCGCCGCGGCAAGAGAACGATTACAACGGTCTGGCAAAGCTCACGTGGCGCATCGATCCAACGCATAAATTGGTTTTCTCGTACAACGGCTCGGTGGCGCTGAATCAAAACACGCAGTCGCTGCAAACCAATCTCGAATACGTGCCGGCCGGCCCCGGCTATCCGTATGACTTTCAAAACAATCTCGACAATTTCAACACCTTCACGCATCTCAACAACAGTTTTGGCCTCGCGTGGACGCACACGTTGAACAGCCGCACGTTTTATGAGTTGAAGCTGTCGCGTTTCTTCGCCAATCTGCGCGCGGAGCCGAACGGCAAGCGGTGGCCGGATTATGTTGAGCCGTTCGATTTTCCGCGCCCGCCGATTATCACGTACGTCACGAATCCCGACGGCTCCATCACTGTGCCGCCGGATGGATTTTACGACGCCGGCAACGGCCCGACGTGGCACGATCATTACGTCGAAGATTTCGTGCTCAAAGCCGACGTGAGTTACAATCGCAGCCAGCGCCACGAGTA
>CAZVZZ010000137.1:0-6854 GCA_964631505.1 uncultured Cytophagia bacterium | reverse complement strand
CGTGCAGTTGGCCGAGACGTCCGACGCCGGCCACGCCGATTTTAATGGGTTGCATTTCAAGCTCCTGTTGTCTTTAAAAGCAGACAGAATATACTAAATTCAATTTAGGAAAGCAACTGTTCCAATTAAGCATCGCGCTTGAAGCAAACAAGCTCTCCTGCGGGGGCAATTTGACAGGTTGAGACGTGACCGGCGAGGCCGTTGCCGCCCTGCGGCCACCCACTTTACGCTTGACTTCCCTGCGCGCCGGTGCTATATTTCACCACATGAAAACCGAAAAGCATTATAACCGTTATTGGCGATTTTGTGCACCGGCAGTGCTGTTCTTTCTACTTGCCGGTTGTGCCAACGACAATCGGGCGCTGGAAGAAATTCTGCGTTTGGAGGATCGGCGCGCGCCGGCCGTGGAATTCACGAAGTTCTTGGCCGCGGCAAATAGTGCCGTGCAACGCCGCGCGGTGGTGGCGCTCGGCAGATTGCAAGATACTTCGGCGGTTTCTTTGCTCACGCCGCTGCTTAACGCCGCCGCTGCCAGTCTCCGCGTCGAAGCGGCTTTTGCGCTTGGTCAATTGGCGCAGCCACAAACGACGACAGCGCTGTTGCAGCGTTACCGTGCCGAAACAGATCTTGAAGTTCGGCTGGCGCTCATCGAGGCCGCGAGCAAAACGGCCAACGATTCAACGCTCGCGCCGCTCAGTGAGGCGCTGTTAAATTGGTTCGCCGATCAAATTCCGATTGGGCGCGCCGAAGCGGCGCTGGCGGCAGCGCGATTGGCGCAACGCGGTTTCAAGAAATCCGCTTGGGGCGCGCCGCTGGCTGATTTGCTGAACGACAATGACGAAGAAGTGCGCTGGCGCGCGGCTTATGCCTTGATGCGGTTTTATTCCGGCGGCCAAATGCAACCGGATTCCACGGCAGCGGCACAGTTGATGGCAACGCTCAAGGATCGCAGCGTTCGCGCGCGAATGCAAGCGGCACGGGCGCTGGGCGCAATGAAATCCGCGCTCGCGCTGGAGGCGCTCACGGAGGCCGGAAAGCATGAGGCGGATTGGCGCGTGCGCGTGAATGCGACGGCGGCGCTGGGCAATCTGGATTATTCAGATTTCTTGACGCGCCTGGCTGTAAATGACACGAGTGAGCATGTGCGATTAACGGCGCTGCGCAGCCTCGGCACGGCCATGTCGCGCCAAAATCTTTTGCACGCCGAGCCGCCGGTGAAAGAATTTCTGCGCGAGCGCTTGCAAAACAACAATTCAACGTGGCGCGAGCAGGCAGCCGCGGCCTCGGCTTTGGCACAAATTTTCAAGCACGCAGTTGTTGCCGAACTCGCACAACACGTGACGCATCCGCATTCGATTTTTCGCAGCCGCTTGGCCGAGGCATTCGGGGTGACCGCGACAAGCGAGGCCTTTCCGTATTTGGAAAAAATGGCGCGCGATTCGGCGACGGGCGTAAAAATCGCGGTGTTGGAAGCATTACCCAAATTGCCGGCCAATAAGCAGACGACGCCGATTTATCTCGAGGCGCTGCAAAGCGGCGATGCGGTGATCACCGCCATGGCGGCGCAAAATTTGGCGGCGGATAGTTTACAGAGAAAGAATCACGTTGCCGCGATCATGACGGCATATCAAAAACTCCAAGCGCCGGTCGACGCGGAGGCCGCGCAAATGATTTTTACGGCGCTGGCGCAATGCGGCGATTTGCGCGCGAAGCCGCTGCTCGAAGCTGCGCTGCAAATTCCCGACAAACCGACGGCGCGTGCGGCTGCCGAGGCGCTCAAAAAATTAACCGGTGCGGATTATTCCAATCGCCTTCTGAAAGAAATCACACCGGCGCAGGAATTCACCTACCAAGACATTCAAAATTTAACCAATGCCCGGGCGACGATTCAAACCAACCGCGGCAATATCGAAATCGTTTTTTATTCTAACGAGGCGCCGCTGACGACGTTGAGCTTTGTGCGGCTGGCGCAGAAAGGTTATTTTAACGGTTTATTGATTCATCGCGTGGTGCCGAATTTTGTGATGCAAACCGGCGACCCGCGCGGCGACGGCTGGGGCGGGCCGGGGTATGCGATTCGCTCGGAATTTAGCCGGCGGCGCTATACGCGCGGGATGGTCGGCATGGCGAGCGCGGGAACGGACACCGAAGGCTCGCAATTTTTTATCACGCACTCCGAACAGCCGCACCTCGACGGGAAGTACACGATTTTTGCGCGGGTGAAAAGCGGAATGGAAGTTGTCGATGCCTTGCAGGTGGGGGATCGCCTGGAAAAGGTGACGATTCAATTTTAACAAAAAGCTTATTGTATTCAGATTTTGCGAATCGTCCGGATGGATTATTTTTTGAATTGCAACGTGATTTGTGAGGAAGCCATGAAATTTCGCCAATTGCTCTTTATTCTTCTCGCGGCTTTTCTTATGCAAAGCTGCAAAACGACTGCGGACCAACCGGCTGCGGATGTCGGGCAGCCGCGCTTTGACGCCTCACTGTCTGATCCGCAAGCGATTCAGATTGCCGAAGAAGTGGTGGTGGCGTTGGGCGGAAAAGAAAATTACGCGGCGATCAACTATCTTTCATTTCATTTTATCTCCGCGCGCGGGGATACGCAGATGACGGACTGGCGGCACGATTGGGACCGGCGCAATAACAATTATCGCGTCGAGGGCACGACGCGGGAGGGCGATCATTTGCTCGCGGTATTTAATTTGGACACGAGGAACGGTGTTGCGTTTAAAAACGGGCAAAAGCTGGAGGGCGAAGAGAAAATTCAGCTTCTCCAGCGGGCGTACGGGCGTTATATAAACGACACGTTTTGGCTGTTGATGCCATTCAAATTAAAAGACGGGGGCGCGGTGCTGCGCTATGACGGCGCGCAGGAGCTTCATGAAGTTCATTACGACGTGATACGCCTCAGTTATGCCGACAGCGTCGGCTTGACGCCGCAGAATGTTTATCGCGTGTTTGTCGATCGGGCGACGCGGCTCATCTATCGCTGGGAGTATCATGAAAAAGAAGGCGCCCCGCCGGTGGCGTGCTGGTGGGAAAACTGGAACGTACACGGCGGCATCAAATTGGCCGAGCAGCGTGTTTTTGAAAATTCCAATCGCAAACTGCTGTTCAAGAATATCGTCGTTTCCCGCGAAGTGGACGAAAAAATTTTTGAGGTGGCGGGAACCTCACAAGCCGGAATCTGGTAGTTGGTTGCTGGTTGCTGGATGCTGGTAACTGACAAGCAACCAGCCACCAGCAACGAGCTTCATCCCACACGCCTTTGAATCTCGGCAATCACGCCGTCCAGCCAATCTTTGTCGCGATGCACATCGTACGCGTCAGTGTCGACGATCATGACATTATATTGCTCGAAGATGCGTTTCACCCAGCGCTCGTAGTTGAGATTGAGCTGGGCGAGATATTCTTTGTCAATGTTTTGTTCGTAATCGCGGCCGCGTTTGCGGATGCGGCTGATCAGCGTCCAGGTGGAGGCGCGCAGATACACGAACAAATCCGGCGGGCGCAACGAAGAGGAAATCGCCGCGTATAAATCCGTGTACACGGCGTAATCGCGGGCGTGCATCAGGCCGCGCTCGAAGAGATTATGCGCGAAGATCTCGGCGTCTTCGTAAATCGTGCGATCCTGCACGCTCGGCGCACTGGCCGCCTGAATTTGCAGATGATCTTTCAAGCGCTCTTTCAAAAAGAAAATTTGCGACTGAAACGCCCATGCCGGCATGTCCTGATAAAAATCGGCGAGATACGGATTGGCCACTTCCTTTTCAAAAAAACCTTTCCAGCCGTAACGCTCGACCAGCAGTTTCGTCAACGTGGTTTTGCCGACGCCGATATTGCCGGCGATGGCGATGAACGGGCTGCGCCCGTTGAGGTTATGAGACATGTTGTTGGTTTTTTGGTTGCTGGTCTCTTGTTTCTGGTTGCTGGCGGTTAGCAGCAGCAACCAATGACCAGCAACAAGAGTAACAGAATTTTTCTGAAAAAGCAAGCGCTTTGTGCAAACCTTTTAAAGACTTGGTTGTCTATACAGGTGCTTATGGACGAGAGGGAAACAAGACTGATTAAACGCGCGCAGGAAGGCGATGGCGCGGCGTTCGAAGCGTTGGTGCAAATGCACGACCGGCAGGTTTTGAAGCTGGCGCGGCAGATGTTGAACAATTTGGAAGATGCGCAGGATGTTTATCAGGACATCTTTCTTAAAGTTTTTCGCAGCTTGCCGGCGTTTCGTTTTGAGAGCGGCTTTTCAACCTGGCTGTATCGCATCGTCATCAACCAGTGCATCAACTATCGCCAGTGGCGCAGCCGTCGGCGTTTTCTGTCGTTCGATGCGCATTCAAACGACGACGAGAATCCAACGCGCTATTTGCCGCCGGATAAAAACCCCGATCCGGAACGGGAAGCGTTGAGCCGCGAGCTGAGCCGCGAGATTGCGCTGGCGATGGAATCACTTTCAGACAAACAGCGCGCCGTGTTCGTGCTGCGGCATTTTCACGATCAGAAATTGCAGGATATTGCAAAAACACTCGGCTGCGCTGAAGGCACGGTGAAAAACTATCTTTTCCGCGCCACGCAACACATGCAGGAAAAACTGCGTGAATATAAATCGTAATTCGCCACAAAAAGCAAACTGCAACGCAATGTCACCCCGCCGGCTAAGCCCGGAGGGGAATTGGTTTGGATCAAGCCTCGTGCTCGCATTAAACAGGATTTCTCCGAAATGACAAGTTATGGATAGATTATGAAAAACTGCAATTACATCAAAACTCTGCTGCCGCTTTTTGATAGCACGGAGTTGACCGCGATTGAGAAACGGCAAATTGACGATCATCTCACGAGTTGCCCCAATTGCCGCGCAGAATTAGCGGCGATGCGCGCGCTGCATGCGGATTTAAAACGTGCGGATACATTCGAGCCGGATGCGGCGATGATGACGGATTTGCGGCACGGCTTGCGCCGGCGCTTGCGGCAGGAATCGTTGCGGCCGAACTGGCAGGAAAAATTGGGCAATCTGTTGTTTGGCAATTTCCGGCCGGTGGTGCAGCTTGGTTTTACGGCGGCGCTGCTGCTTGTCGGCATCGTCATTGGACGGCAATTTTTTTCGCCAACGGCGCCGGCACCACAGCTTGACATGCTCGGGTATTTGACGCCGGGCAAGCCGATAACGATTCCAAGCGGCTATCTCGCGCCGTCGGTGGGCAATGTGCAAACGATCAGCATCGATCCGGTTACCAAAGAAGTGCAGGTGCAATACAGCATCGTGAACGACATTCAGGTGCGGGGCAATGTTGACAATCCGCTGATCCGGCAGGCGTTGTCGTACGCGTTGTATTCCGAAGATCAGCCGAGTTTGCGTTTGCGCGCGGTGAAAGCCCTCGGCGAAACGTATGTGGCCACGCCCTCGGCACATGACGAGGAAATTACCGAGGCGCTGGTACATGCGCTGGAGAATGACAATAACGCCGGCGTGCGGCTCAAAGCCGCGCAGGTGCTCAAGCAATTGCCGCTGAACGCGCTGGTGAAAAACACGCTGATTCGCGCGCTAATGCGCGACGAAAACTCGGCGGTGCGCATCGAAGCGATCGAGGCGCTCGGCAAGGGTAACCTAACGCCGGATGAGCAGGCGATTTTTCACACGGCGACGACGGATACCAACGAATACGTGAGACTGCAAGCCAAGCGTTTGCTCGGCGGGCAACAGAACGAAACAAATAAGCTTTAAAAATTTGCCACGAAAAAATACTTTACGAAACAGGAGAGAAGCCATGAAAATGAAAACACCAAAACTTATTGCGCTGCTCATGCTCATCGCTGCTGCCGGTTTGGCTCAAGAGGTGCGCAAGGAGGGGCGATATTATGTCTCCGAAATCAAACGCAATTTCAACGTGGCGGCGACCGGAAGCTTGGAAATGGCCGACATCACCGGCGACGTCGATATCACGGTTTGGGCAAAGAATGAAGTGCAAATTTCCGAGCGGCTGCGCATGGACGTTTACACGGAGGAAGAGGCCAAGCGCGCACTGGAAGATCGCAAGGCTTCGTACACACAAAGCGGCGACCGCATTATCGTGCGCGGCGAAGGCCGGCGTTCGCGCGAGTCGCTGGAGTCGAGTTTTCAAATTTCCTTGCCGGCCACGTTCAATCTCGATATTACAACCAGCGGTGGCAATATTTCGGCGCGGCAGATTAAAGGCACTTCGCGGTTGCGCACCTCCGGCGGCAATGTGACGCTGGCCGAAGTCGGCGGCACCGTGCGCGCGACGACTTCCGGCGGTAATGTCACGGTGCGCGACGCCGACGGCGACATCGACGTTAAAACTTCCGGCGGTGATTTGGAGTTGGAACGCATCAAAGGCATGCTCGTTGGCGCAACTTCCGGCGGCAATATCATGCTGCGCGGCGCCACTAAAGACGTCCGCTTACGCACCTCCGGCGGTGACGTGGAAATTATCGACACCGACGGCGCGGTGACGGCGAGCACTTCCGGCGGCAACGTGCGCGTCGAAAACGTGCGCGGCCGCGTGGATGCAAGCACTTCCGGCGGCGATGTTATTTTGCGCAACATCAAACAGGAGGTGAGCGCGGCAACTTCGGGCGGTGACATCGATGCCGTCGGCCTGTTTGGCGCCTCGCGTCTGCGGACTTCCGGCGGCGACGTGCAGTTGCGCGACGTGCAAGCGAGCGTAACGGCGGCGACTTCCGGCGGCGACGTCGAGGTCGACTTTACGCTGAAAGATTTTGCGAAACCGCACGCCATCGACCTCAAAAGCAGCGGCGGCGAAATCACGCTCACCATTCCGGAAAAACTGCCCGCGACGATCATGGCGGAGATTCGCCTCGGCGAC
>CAZVZZ010000136.1:0-6952 GCA_964631505.1 uncultured Cytophagia bacterium | reverse complement strand
CGCGAAGTCCGCTACGTTCGCGTGACGCTGCGAATCAAATAAATCAACTCAGGTCGAACGCATGAAAATTCTCATCACCGGCGCCAGCGGTTTTCTCGGCGGGTATTTGGCGCAAGCGGCGCAGGGCAAGGGCGAGCTGCTCGGAACGTATTGGGAGCATCCGGTGGCGATGCCCGGCGTCGAGCTGCATCGGATGGATTTGACCAACCTCGTGGCGGTCGCGCAGTTCGTGCGCAAAGTGCAGCCACAGATCATCATTCACTCCGCAGCGCTGGCGAATCTCGACACCTGCGAGGCGCAAAAAGATTTGGCGTGGCGCACGAACGTCGATGCCGCGCGCATGTTGGCCGCAGTGGCGCGCGAGCTAAATTGCCGGTTGATTCACGTTTCCACCGACATGGTGTTTGACGGCAAAAAAGGCGATTACACCGAAGACGATGCGCTGGAGCCGATCAGCTATTACGGCTACAGCAAACGCGCCGCGGAAGAAGCGGTGTTGCGCGCCTGCCCGGAGGCGCTGGTGGTGCGCGTGGCCTTGCTGTTCGGATTTTCGGTCGCGGGCGGCAACAGTTTTTCCGCGGAAATTTACAACCGCTTGCGCGCCGGACAGAAGGTAAAAGTGTTTGCCGATCAATATCGCACGCCGATATGGGCGGGCAATGCCGCGCAGGCCATTCTCGAATTGGCCGCAAAAGAGCGCGCCGGCATTTTGCACCTCGCCGGTACGGAACGCATCAGCCGCGCCGATTTCGCCCGTGAGCTGGCGCGGCAGATCGACGCGGATTTGAATTTGTTCGAAACGGTGTCGATGCACGAAGTGAATTGGCTCGTGCCGCGTCCGCAAGATGTTTCCTTGAACACGAATTTGGCGCGCCAGGTTTTACGCACCCCACTGCTCGATTGCCGCGGCGGCATCGCGCAAATGCTGGCGATGGCGCCGCAAGTGGTGCAGGAACATTCGGCGAAGTAACAACATTTTAAATTGCAAATTTTCAATTTAAAATTTTCAATACGAACAATCAAAGAAGGAGAGGAACAAGGATGTTAAAACGAGTGCTGTTTTGTTGTGTCATCGCATTATTAAGCGCCTGCGAAAAACCGTCGCGCTTTCCCAGTAACCGCGCCAGCTCGCCGGAATTGACGGCGAGCGACATTCAATATCACGTCAATTATCTCGCTTCCGATTCGCTCGAAGGCCGGCTCTCGGGCACGCCGGGGAACGAGAAAGCGGCCGGTTATATTGCGGAAGAATTTAAACGTTTCGGCCTGCAGCCGCTCGGCGATAACGGCGCGTTCACGCAACAATTTGATTTTGTCGGCGGGATCAATCTCGGTGAAAACAATTTCTTGACGTTCCAGCGCGACGGCCGCGATACAACACTGACGCTGCACACGGATTTTATTCCCGCGGCGTCCTCCTCTTCCGATAGCGTGAGCGGCGAGGTGGTTTTTGCCGGTTATGGCATCAGCGCAGAGAAATTGAATTATGATGATTATGCGGGACTCGACGTGAATGGCAAGATCGTGTTGACGTTGCGCTACTCACCGGCCGCCAATGATCCGCATTCCAATTTTGGCGAATATGAGCCGATTCGCTACAAAGCTTTGCAGGCGCGGCAACACGGCGCGAAAGCATTGCTGGTGATCGCGGACGCCGACTCGGCGGCGCCGCTGCCGAAACTGCGCTTCGACCGTTCCGCGACCGACACCGGTTTGCCGGTGGTTTACGTCACCGCGGCAATTGCCGATTGGCTGCTCGGCGCGCCGTGCCAGGAAATGATGACACAAATTAATAAAACCAAAAAACCGATTTCTAAAATCATTGCCGGCAGCCGCGCCGCGGTGGTGACGGATCTCGATCAGGAACGGCGCCGGACGGCGAATGTGATCGCCAAGCTGGTGGGCAGCGATCCGAAATTAAAAGAACAGGCCGTGATCATCGGCGCGCACTACGATCACCTCGGCCGCAGCAGTGAAGGCGCCCTTGACCCAAACTCGGAAGGCCAGATTCATAACGGCGCGGATGACAATGCTTCGGGCACTGCCGGCGTTCTCGAGTTGGCGCAATATTTTTCAACGCAATCACCGCGGCCGCGGCGTTCGCTTATTTTCATGGCGTACAGCGGCGAGGAATTGGGATTGCTCGGTTCGGCGCATTACGTGAAGCAGCCGACGTTTCCATTGGAACAAACGATTGCGATGATCAACATGGACATGATCGGCCGCATGAAAGACAGCGCGCTGGTGGTGCAGGGCGTCGGCACCGCGCCGCAGTGGCAGCCGCTCATCGAACGCCTGCACCAGCCGCCGCAATTCAAGCTCAGCTTGAAAAAAGAAGGCCCGGGGCCGAGCGATCATTCGAGCTTCTATCAAAAAAATATTCCCGTGCTCTTTTTCTTCACGAATCAACACGAAGATTACCATCGCGTAACAGATGACGCGGAAAAAGTCAACGCTGCCGATGAGGCACGAGTTTTGCGTTTTATTGCACAAGTGGCGCTGGAAATCGCCAATCAGGATTCGGCGCTGCAATTTACCAAGGCCGAAAGCGCGCAGCCGGCGATGCGCGGTTTTCGCGTGTCCGTTGGAACCGTTCCGGATTATGCCGCGGAAGTTGAAGGCATGAAATTGAGCGGCGTCCGGCAGGGCAGCCCGGCGGAAAAAGCCGGTTTGCAAACCGGCGATATCATCATAAAGTTCGGAAAATTCGAGATCAAAAACGTTTATGATTACACCTATGCACTCGGCGAATTCTCGCCCGGCCAGGAAGTGCCCTTGATGGTGAAACGCGGCGCGCAAACGCTTACACTCACCGTGAAACTGGAACGAAACCAAAGATAATAATTCAATCTCGCTTCCGCAATTGCGGCGCACATGAGGTAAAATTTCAAGATCCCGATTTTCTTAAGAACTTTTTTCAGGAAAGTCGGGATTTCATTTTTGTATTTTGTCGATTACAAGCGTGTATGGTTCGTTGAACCGATTTTTGCAAGTTGAGGTTCATGCAACAGTTGATTTCATATCGGAGTTGTCGTTGTGGATCAGTGGAGTGAGACAAAGGATTTGCCCAAGGTTGCGTCCCCGGAAACGAGCGCCGAGGCTGAGACGTTGGCGGATGAAGCCCATTCATCCGGCGTTTGGATAGCACCCCCTGGCACAGAGCCCGTGCCGGAGGAACTGCCGGCGCCGCGCCCAATACCGCTGCAAGCTTTTCCCAAAGAATTCAACAAAAATTATTTTGAGTCGCTGGATCGACGGTACCTGCTCATTTTCATTATTACGTTGCTGCTCGAGCCGTTGGTGATTTTTTATTTGTTGCGCACCCGGCCGGTTGACTTCAGCGAGCATGACGTCGCCAAATTGCAAAACAAATATGCCGAGTTGTTTTTGTCGGAATTTAAAATCGAAGAGAAGCCGGCGGCGACGCCGGGAACGGATATTTTAGCCCGAGCCAGCGAAGCGATTCCGCAAACGCTCGAGCGCATTGAAGGCGCCTTGCCGAAAAACGTGATCGGGCCAGAAACCAATATTAAATTACCGGGCTTAAAAAGCCGCCGCGGTAATGCCGGCCCGGAAACGCGCGCGTGGTCAGGGGAAAATCGCGAGGCGCAGCGGCGCTTGAACACGGTCTCCCGCCAGCGCGGCATGCAAGCGCTCAGCGCCGAAGTCGAACGCATCGGCTTGCTGGGCGTGATTACTTCCGGTAACAGTGGTTTGGTCTCGCGGATGCCGGTGGCGGATATTTTACAATATGCCGACAGCACCCTCGGCGATATCGACCAAGCTCTCGCCCAGGTGCAACAATTGCGTGTGCCTCGCGCCGGCAGCGATTATTTTGGCTCGCGTCTTGGCGACGGCAGTTCCAACCGATTCAATCCGGGCCTCGCGCCCGGTGACGAGGTTTACATTGCTGAAAAAGAGTTGCGGGGGGAGCGAGCCAATTCTTCCGGCGTGACGGCGGAAGATATTGTCACCGGCCTTGCCACTGCCTCACAAAAAACCATTGCGCGCAATCAAAAATTCGAGACGGTCGCGACCGCGCCCAGTTTATTGCCGGCGCCACAAGCCACGGCCAACGATGCGCCATTGGCCGGCCTGCGCCACCGCGCGCTCAAAGGCCCGGCCACCCGCGACCGCGACCGCATCCGCGAAATCGTTATGGCGCATAGCCCGGCGATTCAAGATTGTTACCGCCGCCAACTCAAAGGCAATCCCACGCTCAAAGGCAAAGTCGCGGTGCGCTTCACGGTTAATCCGTTGGGCCACGTCAGCGAAGTCGAAATCGTCAAATCCGAAATGATGGCCGACGGCATTCCCGTGCAGTTGCCGCAACTGGAAGAATGTATTTTAGGAAAAATCCGTAAATGGCGCGACTTCGGGCAGGTCGATGAAACGCAGGGCGACGTCACGTTTCGGCAAACGTATAATTTCGGCTATTGAACTGCCGCGCCGAACTCCAACCGGTTTCTTCATTTTTTACCCCACATGATGATTTTCGTGCGGGGTTTTTTATTTGGGTAAATTATTTGACATTTTGCCGTTCGTCGTATATCTTGTTTTTGGTTTGATTGCCGACAAAATTTTACTGCGAAAAAAATGTCCGAATTGACAAGTTTTGTTTCCCGCGCCGCGGAAAAAGCGCGCGATGAAGTGCATCGCCGGAAAATCGCCAAAGCCGTAGCAACTTACGATGCGGCGGTGACGAACACCCAAGCCGATCAATTCCGCGATTGGCAGGAAGCCCGCAACCTGGCCGCGGCGATTAAAAATTATACATTGGATCATCTCGCCGATTTGCTGGAGCAATTTGAAAAAAATTTTACCGCGCACGGCGGCAAAGTTTTTTGGGCGGCGACCGCGGAGCAGGCGGCGGATTATGTTGTGCAATTGGCCCAAAACCGGCGTGCAAAAAAAGTCGTCAAATCGAAATCCATGACGACGGAAGAAATTGAGCTCAACGAAAAACTCGAACACGCCGGCATCGCAGTGCGTGAAAGCGATCTCGGCGAGTTGATCGTGCAATTAGCCGGCGAGAAACCCTATCACATCGTCACGCCCGCCATGCACAAAAGCAAAGCCGAAATCAGCGCGCTATTTCAGGAGAAATTAAACGCGCCTCCAACGGAGAGCGCCGAAGAATTGACGATGATCGCGCGCCAGCATCTGCGGCAGGATTATGTGACCGCGGATATCGGCATCACCGGCGCGAATTTCATCATCGCCGACGCCGGCGCAATTTTGATGACGGAAAATGAAGGCAATGGCCGGCTCACCATGTCGTGCCCGCCGGTTCATGTCGCGGTCGCGGGAATTGAAAAGATTATTCCGCGGCTTACGGATTTGAGTTTGTTTCTGCCGCTACTCGCGACGAGCGGCACGGGGCAGGAAATCACTTGTTATAATTCCCTCGTTTACGGCCCGCGCCGCAACGATGAAGACGACGGCCCCGAGGAGATGCACGTAATTTTGCTCGACAACGGCCGCTCGCAACTTTACCATCGCCCGTATTTTCGCGACGCCCTGCGCTGCATCCGCTGTGGCGCGTGTTTGAATGCGTGTCCGGTGTTTCGCACCATCGGCGGGCACACTTATAACGTCACCTATCAAGGTCCGATCGGCGCGGTGATCTCACCGCATTACCACGGCCTGCCGCAATATCAACATCTTGCCTTTGCCTCATCGCTTTGCGGCGCGTGCAGCGACGTTTGTCCCGTTCACATTGATTTGCACCATCTGATTTTGGAAAACCGTATGGCCGCGATCCGGCAAACGCCCCAAAGTTTATTTTGGCGTCTCGCCATGAAAATGTACGCGTGGGTGATGCGCTCGCGGTCGCGCTTGAATTGGATGCGAGGTTTGTTGAAATTGGGGCAGCCGTTTGTATCGATGTTCACGAAAAAGCCGGCGCCGAAATTGGCCGCGAAAACTTTTGCGGAAATGTGGAAGGATATGCCGAACAAAGATTAATGTGATTGTAAAATGTCATCGCGAGCCCGCGCTTTTCAGCCTACGGCCGGAGGCGGGGCGAAGCGATCTTTAATTCATGCGAGATTGCTTCGCTGGGAAGCGCTCGCCATGACTCCCTCAACTTGCAAAAACGAGTCGAAAGCTTGAACGACGCGCACACACAAATTTTACAAAACTTGCGAAACGGTTCTTCGGCAACCCGCTCGTTGCCGGATCATCACGACGTTTCGATTTACCGTAATTACGACGTCGCCGCTCAAAACCCCTTGCAAATTTTTTCCCAAAAACTCGCGGCGCTCAAAGGCGAATTTTATCGTGTCGCCGATGAAGCGGCGGCGGCGAAAGTTTTGCGCGAGTTATTGAGCGGCGTTGCCGGCGCGAATAGCAATAAACTGGCGGCGCGGCATCGCCACGCGCAGTTGGATCGCATCGTCGCCGCGGATGCGTGGCTCGCCGCAAACGTGCGAACCCTCGACCGGCAAAAAATTTCCTCGCCGGATTTCGCCGAGTTCGCAGTTGGCATTTCCGCCGTCGATTTTCTGGTGGCGCGGACGGGAAGCCTGGTGTTGAGCGCGGCAACGGCGGGCGGACGCCGGCTCTCCGTGCTGCCGCCGTTTCACATTGCCGTCGCGACAACCGCCCAATTGGTTCTTTCTCTTGATGAGGCGCTCCAAGCTTATCACGAACGCGGCGAGTCGAGCCGTTCCAGTTATGCAACCATCATTACCGGCCCGAGCCGTACTTCCGATATTGAAAAAATTCTTGTGCTCGGCGCGCACGGGCCGAAGCGGCTGGCGGTGCTGGTGGTGGGATAAAAATGTTTGAGAGAAAGGTTTTTATAACTCTAACTGATACCGTAAAGCAGTATTAATTTGCGCTTTCAATTTGGGATCGGTAAGTTCGCCCAGATGTTTTTCGAAGCGTGTTTTGTCTAATGTACGCACTTGATAACACAATGCAATCGAATCAACGGACAAACCGCTGG
>CAZVZZ010000135.1:0-6993 GCA_964631505.1 uncultured Cytophagia bacterium | reverse complement strand
TGACCCGCCGCAATTTCGCTTGACATTCTCGGTTTCGCTGGTTATTATGTCCTTGCCCTTCGGGCGTTGCCTTTCCGGTTTAACATTCGACGCATGACTCCATTCGTTCTCGCCGCAATGATGTGGGCCGCCGCAAGTTTTTTGCTAAATTCGGCCGGCGCCTGTTAATTAACCCGGGCAACTCCACCGGCACCAATTGACCGTAGTAGCCTTCCTTACTTTACGTTTCACGGAGGTAATGATGTTGAGCTTCGTTCAGATCGCCCGGCAGCAATCCTCGCGGAAAACCCTTAAGATTGGCATCATCGATTTGATCACCAAGCGCCCGCTCACGGCGCTGTATGCGCGCATTATGAATCCGAATTTTGCTTCAATTATGCCGCAAGTCGTGGCGGTGTGGGCGGAAGAAATGGGCCATGAGGTTCATCTCGTCACCTACACCGGTTTTGAAGATTTGCAGCGCGAGCTTCCGAACGACATCGACGTCCTGTTTGTTTGTGCCTTCACCCAGGCCGCTTTCCTTGCCTACAGCATCTCGAATTTGTTTCGCAAGAAAAATGTCATCACCGTTCTCGGCGGGCCGCATGCCCGCGCGTATGCGGAAGACGCCCGCCAGTATTTTGATTATGTCGTCGGGTTCGCCGATAAACCGCTGATCCACGATCTCTTGCAAGATTGCTCGCCGCAGCCCGAACTTGGCGTGCGGCTCAGCGCCGCGCAGCAGCCGCACACGCTGCCCGGCGTGCGTGAACGTTGGAAATACATTCGGCAAACTTTGGATAAAACCCACTTCTTCAGTTTCGTGCCGATGATCGGCAGTCTCGGTTGCCCCTACAAATGCAGCTTTTGCATCGACGCCGAGATTGAATATCAACCGCTGCCGTATGATCAGATTCGCGAAGATCTGCTTTTTCTGCAAACCCAATTCAAGCAACCGGCGGTCGGCTGGCACGATCCCAATTTCGGCGTGCGGTTTGACGATTATATGGGCATCATCGAAGATTCGGTGCGGCCCGGCTCGTTTCGTTTCGGCGCGGAAAGCAGCCTGTCGCTGCTCAGCGAGCCGCATTTGCAGCGCTTGCAGCGCAACGGCTTCATGGCGATGCTGCCGGGCATCGAATCGTGGTTTGATTGCAACGACAAATCCAAACAAGGCAAAACCTTCGGCCTGGAGAAAGTGAAGGCGGTGGCCGAGCACATCAACCTGATCGCGCGTTACATTCCGTACGTGCAAACCAATTTTGTGCTGGGGCTGGATGTGGACGCCGGCGCTGAGCCGTTTGAGCTAACCAAACGTTTTCTGGATCTCGCCCCCGTGGCCTTTCCCGCGTATTCGATGTTCACCGCGTTCGGCAATTCCGCGCCGCTCAATTTGCAATTGCAGCGCGATGGGCGCGTGCTGGATGTGCCTTTTCATTTTCTGGATAATAATTCCGCGCTCAACGTCAAGTTGAAGAATTATTCCATGGTCGAGTTTTATGACCATCTGGTCGGCCTGATACGCTACTCTTTTGACGCGCGCGCGATGTGGCAGCGGTTCAAAGCCAGCTCAACCTCGTTGCCCCGCTGGCTGAATCTGGTTCGCGCCGGCTCCTCGGAAGGACGCGGGCGTTATTTGCAGCATCTGAAAATGCGTGAGCGGATGGCGCATGATCGCGAGTTTATTACGTTTTTTTCCGGCGACAGCGCCGTGCCGCCGTCATATTACCATCAAACGATTAAAGAACAACTCGGCCCCTTTTATGCGCATTTGCCCGGTCAAATTTTGGATTATTTAAAACACGGCCGCTCGACGCCGGAATTCACCCCCGCTCCCGCATTTACCCCGGCACCGGCGGAAGAGTTGCTTGCACTCGAACCTGTCGGTGTAGCGTAAATGCAAGCGATAGGTGTCAAAAACGATACGGCGCGTTCGCTTTATTGGGCGGACGTGCCCATGCCCACACTCGCGGCGGATGCGGTGTTGATTAAAATTCACGCCACGGCGGTGAACCGCGCGGATCTTTTGCAACGCCGCGGGCTTTATCCGCCGCCACCGGGCGAGTCCGAGATCATCGGTTTGGAAGCTGCGGGCGTGATTGTGGAAAAAGGTTCCAGCGTGCGCCATTGGCAAATCGGCGAACGTGTCTGTTGCCTGCTCGGCGGCGGTGGCTATGCGGAGTATGTGGCGGTGCACCAAGAGCTGTTGCTGCCGTTGCCCGAACATTTAACTTTCGAGCAAGCGGCGGCGATTCCCGAAGTTTTTTACACGGCGTTCGTCAATCTTTTTCTCGAAGGCGCATTGCAAGCGGGCGAATCCCTGCTGATTCACGCCGGGGCGAGCGGCGTCGGCACGGCGGCGATTCAATTGGCGCAGCACGCCGGCGCCAAAGTTTTTGTTACCGCCGGCACGGACGAGAAAATTCAGCGGTGTGTCGCGCTCGGTGCGGAATTGGGGATCAATTACAAAGCGGAAGATTTTGCCGAACGGCTTTTAAGCGCAACCGGCGCGACGGGCGTTGATGTGATTCTCGATTGCGTCGGCGGCGAGTATCTGCGGCGGAATCTGCTCTTGTTAAAACCTCGCGGCCGGCTGGTGCTCATTGGCTTGCTGGGCGGGGCCAAGTCCGAAATCGATTTGACGCCGGTGCTGCGGAAACGGTTGCGCCTGCTCGGCTCGGTGTTGCGCAGCCGCAGCTTGGCGGAAAAAATTGCCATCACCCGGGATTTCAAAGCCCGCGTCTGGCCGTTGTTCAAGCATCAACAAATTCATCCGATTATCGATACGGTTTTTCCATGGACCGAAGTGGAGCAGGCTCATGCGCACATCGCGGCCAATCAAAATTTCGGAAAAGTGGTGTTGCGGGTGAGTGGATAAAGACGCGCGAATAAATTTTTCCGCATTGTCCGGCCTTTGCCGTTACCTACCCTCAAGAATGGTCGCTCACCGTGTTCATAGTGGCAAAAAATTTATAGGAACAAAAACTTGACTGCCTCGGGTGAAATAAAATATGGGACAGCAGCAGTTATTACCGTTGGTTCTATCGGCGATAATCGTCGGCGCCGCGATGTTGCTCGGTTTGTCGCAGTTTAGCCAGGAACGCCGAGGCGACCGGCATAAAAATGACATGCAGCAGTATTTGCTCACCGCTGCCGGGCGTGCGCAGGCTTGGTATCGCCAGCCGGCGGCAATGGGCGGCGGCGGACGCTCCTTCGCGCAAATTACCTGGAAAAATATCAACATGGGCGCCAGCACGGAAACCGCCGTCTTTACCATGTCGATAAAACAGCAAACCAGTTTTTTGCTGACCGGCATCAGCCGGGAAGATAGCACGATCATTATCAAGTATCTGGTCTCGGCGGATTCGGTCACCGCCGTGCCGTAATCAAAAGTTTAAATCCCTGCCGCTTCGCCAACCTCGCCGTTGCCTCGTCCTATTTTTTAGCCTGTCGATATTTTTTTAAACGATCTGAGTATTTTCGGTTTTTTCGGTGTCTATGAAAGTAGTTGCTCCTCATGGCGGCATGACGAAAACCCAAAATTATTTTGACCGAGTCTCCCGCGGTCGATTCGGGGTTCTGGCCAAAGTGGGAGAAAGGGGCCGTGAAAAAATACTCAGGAGAAGTTTATGCGAAGCTTAATCTTCGGCATGCTCGGCGTGTTCGCTTTATCGGCATGCCAATCATCAACGACACCACGGAGCTACTCCGAAACCCTCATCGCGCAGGGCGAAGCGCTATTTTTCAACGAAACTTTTGACGGCAACGGCAGAACCTGTGGAACCTGCCATCCCGCCGAAAATAATTTCACCATCGATCCCGCTTTTATCGCGACCCTGCCGGACGACAATCCGCTCTTCGTCGCGGAATTCGAGCCGGCGTTGCAAGAAAATTTCGAGAATCCGAGATTGATGCGAGAGTTCGGGTTGATTCTGGAGAATCTCGACGGGTTTGATGATTTGAAAAATAAATTTGTCATGCGCGGCGTTCCCCACGTGCTGGCTTTGCAAACCTCGATTGACAGCCCGCAAGGGCCGCGCACCGGTTGGTCCGGCGACGGCGCGCCCGGCGACGGCTCGTTACGCGCCTTTGCCGTCGGCGCCGTCATTCAACATTTCACGAAAACGTTGAATCGCGTTCCCGGCGTCGATTTCCGGCTGCCGACCGAGGAAGAATTGGAGGCGCTGGAAGCCTTTCAATTTTCGCTGGGGCGGGCGCGGGATTTGACCTTGCCGTTGCGATTGAAAGGCACGGTGCCCAAACGCGGCCAGGAAATTTTTCTCGATAATTCGCTCGGCAAATGCAACATTTGTCACGTCAATGCGGGCGCGAATGCGCGACTGGGCGGGCAAAATGCCGGCAATGCGAATTTCAATACCGGCGTCGAGGCGCTTCCCGACCAGCCGGCCGATTTGACCGGCGAGCGGATGCCGCCGGATGATGGATTGGGCGCGCCGGGTGATAACACCTTCAACGCGCCGCCGTTGGTGGAAGCGGCGGATTCCGGCCCGTTCTTTCATAATAACGCCATTGAAACCATCGAAGGCGCGGTGGCGTTTTATGATGGCGCCGCGTTCAACGACTCACCGTCCGGCCGTTTTCTCGCGAGCGTCGATCCGGACGGCGTCGGCATTGAGTTGGATGGAACGCAAATCGTGGCGGTGGCGGCGTTTCTTCGCGTGCTGAATGCCCTCGAAAATATTCGGCAAACGACCGCGTTCCTGGAAGCGGCCGCCCAGAAAGGCTATTACCAGCGGCAAGAATCCCAAGCGCTGCTGGAGCGCGCCCGGGAAGAAATGGATGACAGCATCATGGTGTTGGCCGGCGCGGGCTTGCATCCGGAAGCCGTGGCCCATCTGAAAGCGGCGCGCCAGCTCGCCCTCGACGCGATCAACAGCAATTTCTCGCGGCGCAAACTGGCGCTACAGTCCATGCGCGAACAAGAGCGGGCCCGGGCTTTACTCGTTCAATAATTTTTGTACAATCGAATTGGAGTTGATGACATGTTGAAGCGAATTAAAAATTTTACGATCGCCCTCACCGTGCTTGTGGGCGCCTCGTTAGGCCAGGCACAAAAAGCGGCGGAAATTTTTATCCCCATTGGGCAATCGCCGGGCTTATCCGGAAAATACACCAGCCTGGGAAAAATCACTGCCGTCGACGCGCGCAATCAGACGATTAGCGTTGCCGATTCCGGCGGAACCTATTCCGTAAAAATCACGAAGCTCACCCAGATTTGGCTGGATCGGAGCAAGCTCAAAGCAACCCCCCAAAAAGGCGCGTTCGCCGATCTTCGCAAAGATTTACGGATCGAAGTCAAGTATGTGAACAATCAGCGTAAAGATAAGGGATCGGCGGAATGGATCAAAGTGCAAGTTGCCCCGTAAGCCGGTTATGCGGCCCCCGCTTGGGGTGGCCGGCGATAAAAGGGCGAGCTTATTTCTTCCCGGCGTTTTCCTGGGGATCGGCAAACAATGCCTGCGCGGCTTCAAGCTGTTGTCCGGCCTCGCCCCATTTTTCGTAGCGATGCTGCAGCAGCATTTCAATCTCGTGATGGCGTTTGAGTTTTTGCGGATAAAGCGCCGCATTGGCCATCACGCCGGGATCGCAAAGCGCGGCGGTGAGTTCCGCTTTTTCCTGTTCCAATTGGGCGATCTCGCCTTCGAGCTTTTTGACTGCATCCTGCAACGGCTTCAGTTTGCGCGAGCGTTCCTGCACGCGCTCGGCGCGCGCCCGCCGGTCCTCCTTTTTGTTTTTGGAAAGCGCGCTTTCCGCTGATTTGCTTTCTTCGGCCGTCGAGGGGCTGGCGGCCGGCGCCGCTTCCTGCTCTTTTTTCCAAATATAATCGTCGTAACTCCCCGGAAAGCTGCGCATGTTGCCGTCGCGTACTTCGACGATGCGATTCGCAATGGAATTGATAAACGCGCGATCGTGCGAGATAAAAATCAGCGTGCCCTCATAATCCGCCAGCGCATCTTCCAACACCTGCCGCGACAGAATATCGAGATGGTTCGTCGGCTCGTCCATCACCAACAGATTCGCGGGCCGCGCCAGCATTTTCGCCAGGGCCACGCGCGCCTTTTCCCCGCCGGAGAGCACCGCAATCGGCTTGAACACGTCGTCGCCGGAAAAAAGAAACGCGCCCAGCAGCGTGCGCCGCTGCTCCGGCGTCAGATGCGGCGTCTCCGCCGTCAGCTCCTCCAAAATGGTCGCGTTGGGATTCAAAATTTCCAATTGATGCTGCGCGTAATAATCCATCGTCACGTGATGGCCGTATTGCACCGCCCCGTTTTGAATCTCCGTCACCCCGGCGATGATTTTCATCAGCGTCGATTTGCCCGCGCCGTTCGGCCCCACCAGCGCCACCTTCTCGCCGCGCAGCAAGGTGAAATGCAAATTCTCGTACACGATTTTCTCGCCGTAGCGTTTGTGAACCCCGGAGAGCTGCACCACTTCGTTGCCGGAGCGCGGCGGCTGCGGCAGACGAAACTTCATCGCGCGCCGGGTCTCGTGCGCCAGCTCCACTTTCTCCATTTTATCGAGCAGCTTAATGCGGCTCTGCACCTGGCGTGCTTTGGTGGCTTTGTAACGAAACCGCTCGATAAACCGCTCGGTCTGCTCGATCTTCCGCTGCTGATTTTGATATTGCGCTTCGAGCTGTTCCTGCCGCGCCGCTTTCTCTTCGACGTAATCTTCAAAGTTGCCGATGTAAGTATGAAACTGGCGGCGGCTGATCTCGATGATGCGTTGCGCGATGCGCTGCATGAAAACCTGATCGTGCGTGGTGAGCACAATCGTGCCGGGATAATCGAGCAAGAAATTTTCCAGCCACACCACGGTTTCGAGATCGAGATGGTTCGTCGGTTCGTCCAGCAACAAAATTTCCGGCTGCGCGAGCAGGAGCTTGGCCAGCGCGACGCGCATCATCCAGCCGCCGGAAAACTCGTGCAGCGGCCGCGCCAATTGGTCGGGGCGAAAACCGATGCCGGTGAGAATCGCTTTGGCCTGATGCTC
>CAZVZZ010000134.1:0-7113 GCA_964631505.1 uncultured Cytophagia bacterium | reverse complement strand
TGTAGCCGCGCATCATCAGCGTGTGATCGCGCAGCCAGATCGGCTTGGAATCCGGGCTGCGATAGCCGCGTACGCGCTGGCCGTCGAGCACGAATTCGGAAACATCGGCCTGCAAAAACTTTTTGATGCGAGGATAAAACTCGTCAAAAATCGGATTGCCGGTTTGGATTTTGGTCTCGCGCATTTGCTCTCGCAATTTTTAAAAGTATAAGACTGCCTCTGCTGGATAAAAATCACGCCGGAAATTTACACAAGTTCTTCGGCAAAGTCAAGATGCATTTTCACGAGTTGGGGCGCTCCAACAGGTTCCGCTTGCATTTGTCCTCGTGGTCGTTTATCATTTATATAGGAATTTTTTTTAACCGCAGGAGAAATGCGCATGAACATACAAACCTTCGCCGTGCTCGCCGTGGTTGCGGTGGGCTGGGCGGCATGCAACAACGGTTCGCAACGAGGGCAACCGGCGCCGGCAGAAACGGCCGGCTCATTGCAAATGGCGGAAACGGCGCCGAATGCTGATTCTGCAACCGCACCGGCCGCGCGGATTTTGACCGAAGGCGAGGCCGATTCGCTTTTGCAGTGGCAGCAGAAAATTATGCAGCAACCCACTGATATAAGCCTGCGCCGGGAATTGGGCCGGCGCGCTATCGATGCCAGGGCCGGCGTCATTTGGGCGGTTGGCAAGGGACGAATCAACCCCAGCGCCACAACGCCGAACGTCGCCTTGAATCATGCGAAAATGGCGGCGACCATGGATGCGAGCCGCTGGGCGGCATATTTGTTGGAATGGCAGCAATCGGATTACGCCACCGATTTCGGCAAAATTCAAGCGCGGGTTCCGGGCGTCAAAGTGGTGCGTGAGACGATGAACGATTCCCTTTGCATCGTGCTGGTGCAGGTATCGACGCGATAAAATAAAATGCTGATATTGGTGGCGCGGCCGGTTTAGCCGGCGTGCAAAATCTAAAAACTTTTTATTTAAAATTTTTTTTAAGGAGGAAGGACATGACGTCTTTCAAAATTTTAACCAAACGCTTGCCGGTGAAGTGGCAGGCAGAACTTCGTGAAGTTTTAGGCAACGCCGCAGCGCCGGCCACGGCGGCAAAAGACGAAAAGAACGAAATGCCGGATATTGCGGTTAGCGCCGAGAACACGCATGTTATCGATGCGTTATTGCATTGGATTCAGCGCATGAACCGGCCGCAAAAGAGCAACAAAAATGCGATTCCGAACGAGGGCGTTAGTTTGACGATTCTGCGAGCGGACGGCAACCGCATTACGCTGACGGAGCGCAACGCCAGCGTCGTGAAGCAATTTCTTGGCAGCTAATGTAACGCAGACGGCCCGTCTGCGCGTCATCATGAAGAGATTACCATGCCCCCAAAAACCAATGGCCGTTTGAAAAACGGCCGCCTGAAAAAACGGCTCGAGATCGGCGAATATCTCGTGCGCGATCCTGAAATTTATCACGGCGAGTTGACTTTTAAGGGTACGCGCGTGCCGGTGCATGTGGTGCTGGCTTATGCCGCGATGGGAATGAGTTTAACAAGTCTTAGGCGCAATTGGCCGGAAGTTTCAAAAGAGGCGATTCTAGAAGCGGTGGGTTTGGCAAAGGATGCGTTGATTGAGAAACATCAATAAGCCTGTTTATCATCGATAATGCCCTTGCTGATAAACTGGTATTGGAGCCGATTCAAAAGATCGCAGCGACTCGTCCCGTTCGTGACATCCGGGTGTATGAAATTGTCAAAGACGAACGGATACCGATACTTTTGCGTGATTTCTCGGCACCTACTTTTATCACAATTGACGAAACTGGTTTCTGGCGCCGGCATTTGTGCAGCCATGCCTATTGCATACTCTGTTTCGCTTTGCTCGACTCCCAACAATGGCTAATTCCTTCTTTGTTGCGGCGATTATTGCGCCTGCCCGAATTTAAAACCAAAGCTAGTCGCATGGGCAAAGTGGCGCGAATCAGCCGGGACAACATTAAATACTACCAACTGGGCGATCAAAAACTGCGCGTCTTGAGTTGGCCGAAAATTTAATCCGGCTTTTGTATGCTGCTCAATAAAATCCTCTGGTGGCTCGCGAGCCTCGGCGACAAGCCGCTGTCGCTGACGAAAAGTCTGCGCTATAAAATTGCGTTCGGCTTTTTGGTGCTGGTGTGCATCAATATTGCCACCAGTATTTTTGCGGTGTATAATTTTTCGAAATTGGGGGACACCGGCCGGATTTTGCGCGAAAATTATCAAAGCGTTCGCGAGACCGAGAATTTGATTGGTGCGTTGGAGCGGCAGAATGACGTGATCCAAACGCTGCTGCACGGCGCGCTCGATTCTTCCATGGGGAAATTCACCGCGAACAATGAGCTGTTCCAAATTTACGTGCAAACCATCTCCGGCCTCGAGCTGAAAACGGATCGCGCGATTCTCGACAGCCTCAAGTTAAGCCACGAGCGCTTTATTGCTTCGTTTAATAAGCTGTATTTGCATCTGCAGCAATACGGCATCGAGAAAAACGCCGAGGCCATGTATGCCGCCGAAATTCAACCGCAACTCACCAAGCTCAATACGTTGAGCCTGCAATTGCTGGATGCCAACAAGAAAGCCGTCGGCACGGCGGAAGAACAGGCAAAAATGACGTCAGATCGCGCCACCTATGCCGTTATTGTGGCGGCGATTATTGCGTTGGCGCTCAGCATTGTCGCCAGCATTCAAGCGACACGCAGCATTCGGCGGCCGGTGCGCAAATTAACGCAAACGATTCGCCGCATCAGCCAGGGCCGGCTGAATCAAAAGATCGACATAATGGCGGAAGATGAATTGGGCGAGCTGACGCGCGAATTCAATAAAATGACGGAGCGGCTGCGCACCTATGAGCAAATGAACATTCTGCAATTGATCGCGGAAAAGAAAAAATCGGAAGCGGTGATCGGCAGCATTGCCGACCCGGTGATTTTGACCGGCGAAGACAATCACTTGCTGGCGGTAAATCAAGCCGCTGCCAAAGTGTTCGGAATCGTGCTCGCCAACGGTTGGCAAAGCAAGCCGATTGAAGAACTGGTGCCGGATGCGCGCGTCGCCAAATTGTTGACCGCCGACGCCCATTTGCGTGACGAGATTGCGCGCCAGGATCAATTGCTGGCGGTGACGCAAGGCGACAAGGCGTTTTATTTTCGGCCGCGCCAAACGATGATCGCGGATGAGCAGGGCCATGTGCAGGGCGTGGTGACGCTGTTGCAAGACGTGACGCGCCTGAAAAAACTTGATCAGCTCAAATCGGATTTTATGGCGACGGTGTCGCACGAATTTCGCACGCCGCTCACGTCGCTGAACATGACGATTGATATTCTGCTGCAAGGCTTGCTAGGCAGTCTCAGTGTGCAACAAGGCGAGCTGTTGGCCACTGCCAAAGCCGATTGCGAACGGTTGACAAAACTCGTCAAGGAATTGCTCAATCTGTCGCGCCTGGAATCCGGCAAGTATCAAATGAAAAAGGAGGCGATCAATTTGCAACTGTTGTTCGAAGACGCGCTCAAGCATTTGCGCGTGCCGCTGCGGATGAAAGAGATCGTGTTCGAAACGGCGATTGACTCGACTTTGCCGAGTTTTGTTGCGGATCATGAGCAACTTTCCTGGGTGATCACGAATCTCGTGAGCAATGCGTTGCGGTACACGCCGCCCGGCGGCAAAATTACGATCAGTGCCGGCCGCGAGAACGGCATGGCGCAAATCAGCGTCGCGGACTCTGGCCGCGGCATTCCGGCTGAAGCGCTCGATTCGATTTTTGAAAAATTTGTGCAAGTCAAGCAATCCACCGACGCCACTCCCGGCAGCGTTGGGCTCGGCCTCGCGATTGCGAAGGAAGTGGTCGAAGCGCACGGCGGCAGAATTTGGGTGAACAGTGAAGTGGGGAAGGGCAGCACGTTTTCGTTTACGATTCCAGTGAGCCAATAATGGAAAACCGCACCGCCAAAGTTCTCGTCGTCGATGACGAGCCGAATATTCTGAAAACGATGGGCATTTGTTTCGATGCCAGCGGTTTTCAGGCGCGGCTGATTGCCAAGCCGCAGGAAGTGTTGGAAGTGATCCAGCGCGAGCGTTTTGACCTGGCGTTCGTGGATTTGAAAATGGCGCCGCTGGACGGTATGGAAGTTTTAGCCGAAATCAAGAAACATGCGCCGGAAACGACGGTGACGATGATCACGGCGCACGGCTCGATTGACAGCGCGATCGAAGCGATCAAAAAAGGGGCCTACCATTATTTGCAAAAACCGTTTGACCTCAAAGAGCTGCAGCTTTTTGCGATGAAGGCGTTGGAATATCATCAATTGGCGCAGGAAGTGCGCGAGCTGCGGCAAAAAGTGGCAGAGACGGCGCAGGCGCAGGGATTTAATGAGACGATCATCACGCACAATCGCGAGATGATGGCGGCGCTGAGCCTGGCCGCGCGCGTGGCGGAGAGCACGATGAGCGTGTTGATCGAAGGCGAGAGCGGCACCGGCAAAGAATTGGTGGCGCAGTTCATTCATCAACGCAGTCCGCGCACGGCCAAGCCGTTGATCAAAGTGAATTGCGCGGCGCTGCCGGAAAATTTGTTGGAAAGCGAGTTGTTTGGTCACGTAAAAGGCGGTTTCACCGGCGCCGTCAAAGACCGCCAGGGCCGCTTTGAAGTGGCCGACGGCGGCACGATTTTCCTCGATGAAATTGCGGAAATTCCACCAAGCATTCAGGCGAAGCTGTTGCGCGTGATTCAAAGCAAAGAGTTTGAGCGCGTCGGCGAAAGTGTGACCCGCAAGGTGGACGTGCGCATTATCGCGGCGACCAACAAAAATTTGGACGAGGCCTTGAAAGAGGGAAGCTTTCGCGAGGATTTGTTTTACCGGCTGAATGCGCTGCGCCTGAAGCTGCTGCCGCTGCGCGAGCGCCCGGAGGATATTCCGTTGTTGGTGCAATATTTTTTAAAAAAATTTGCCAAGGAAACCGTGGTGGAAATTTTGCCGGAGGCCATGAAAGCGCTGCGCGCTTACCGTTGGAATGGCAACGTGCGGGAACTGGAAAACGTGATGGAACGCGCGGTTTTATTGGCAAAGGACGGCGGCATCGATTTGGCGCATTTGCCGGAAGAAGTGCGCCTGGCGGCGGAGAAACCGGCGCACGCGTTTTCGCTCGAGGAAGTTGAGAAGCTGCACATCAAACGCGTGCTGCAGCACGCACACGATTATGACGAAGCCGCGCAGATTTTGGGCATCGATCCGGCAACGCTTTGGCGCAAACGGAAGAAGTACGGATTTTAAACAGAAGTTTTTAACCGCTCAAAGCAACTTCTCATCCCGCAACAAATTTTCCAACCCTTCCAAAAGATTGTGGAGCGCCGGCAGAAGCGCTTCGTCATCCGCCAGTGTCGCAATGACTTGCGCGATTTGCGTTTCCATTGCCGCCGGCAGGCGGGCGCAAAAAATTTTGGCAAAATTAACCAACCGTTTTTCGCCCGGATGGGGCTGGCGATTGACTGCAAACAAAATATCGAAATAACTTGCCAGCAGCGCCGCCGTCCGGTGATGCACGCTGACGAGGTCCTGCCGGGCTACGGCGGATTCGATTTGGTGCAGATAGGAAGAAATGTTGTCGCGCAAAATGGGATAATTCTTCGCGACAATCGCGCGGCGCAACGGCTCGGGATACGGTTGGCTGGCGTGCTGCTGCAATTGCGCATACCAGCCACGGCGATCAAACAAAATTTTTGAATTTAAAACATTATACCAAAAACACGTTGAGTAGCCCACGGACGCTTGATGGCGGACGAGCACGCGCTCGATTTGCTCTTCAATCCAGTGCGGGTGGCGATACATCATGTCCACGGCGATGCCGGACTGTTTGTCAATCCACTCATCACCAGGCTCCCAGAATTGGTTGTTGATTTCAATGCGTTCGGCAAAATGTTCCGCGAGCTGGCGACGCGCGGCGAGGGGAATTTCGGAGACGGCGTAAATGTAAAAATCGAAATCCGATTTTGCATCGTCAGTCTGAGCCGTTCGTGAACCGGCCAAGGCAATGGCTTCGACTTGTGGAAGCGCGCTCAATTTTTGCGCGATAGTTTCGAGGATGGTCATGTTTATTTATTACCCGCCTGCAGTCTCTGCGCCGCCTTTTCCACTGCTGACCACACCCGCAGAAAATTTCCCGAACAGATTTTTTGAATGTCCGCTTCAGAATAGCCTTTTTTCAACAGCTCATAAATGAGATTGGGATAATCCGCGACGCTTTTCAAGCCGGTGGGCAGTGTGTCACCGACGCCGTCGAAATCCGAGCCGAAGCCGACGTGATCGATGCCCACCAATTGCACCACGTGATCGATATGCGCAACGACGTCGGCAATGTCGGCGTAGCCGATTTTTTGGTCAATGCGGAATTTTTCCAACGCGGTTTTTCCCGCTTCGCTGTTCGGGTTAATTTTATTGTTCTGGATGTATTTCCACATTTTGTCTTCAGCCTGTCGAATTGAGTCGACCAAAAACGAGGAGCCGAAGTTGATGCCGATCACCCCGCCGTTTTTTGCCAGCGCCTTGATCATCGCATCATCCATGTTGCGTTCCCAGCCGGGGGTGAACCGGCGGCACGACGAGTGCGAAGCGATCACCGGCGCCTGCGTGAGACGAATCACTTGATAAAACGTCGAATCCGACACATGCGAGATGTCAATCATGATGCCGAGCCGGTTCATCTCGGCCACCACTTTTTTGCCAAATGGGCTTAAGCCTTTCCACTTCCGATTGGGATCATACGATGAATCCGAAATATGATTGCTCTTCGAATGCGCCAATGTGATGTAGCGAATGCCGCGATCATAAAAATGTTTTAAATTTTCCAGGTTGCCTTCGATGGGCGAGCCGTTTTCCATGCCCATCGGCAACGAGATTAAGCCTTTGGCGAATTGCGCTTGCACGTCCGCAACGGATTTTGCCACGGCGAATTTGTCCGGCGCGTCTTTCTCGAATTTTTCCACCATGTCGATGAGTCGATCCGCCAATTTTTTGGCGCCGCCGTTTGCTTCATATTCGGCAGGTACGTAAATCGACATGAACGGCGCGCTGAGGCCGCCGGCTTTGGC
>CAZVZZ010000133.1:0-7195 GCA_964631505.1 uncultured Cytophagia bacterium | reverse complement strand
TGATCCGCGGACAAAGCGGCGAGCTGCCGCCATTTCAAAAATCAGTAGCGCGCGTCATCCGCCGTTCACAAATGCGGAAAGAATCCGAAACGCCGGGCGACGCCGTTTAATCCGGCCGGCAAAAAATTATACAACTTGATTTCCCCAGCGAATGCCGTTTGGCCGTTGGGGAAATTTTATTTTAAAATTAAAATTTTATGGACGGCAACGCACTCGTTCTTTGCGAAGGCGCCTTTACAACCCTCAACGGCAAAACCGCGCATGGGTTGGTGCGCTTCACCAAGCGCTACAAAATTCTCGGCGTCATCGATTCCACCTGCGCCGGCAAAGACGCCGGCGAGGTGTTGGATGGCCAACCGCGCGGTATTCCAATTTATCCCAACCTTGCCGAGGCGTTGCACACCATTTCGCTGCCGATAAAATATTTCGTGATTGGTCTCGCGCCGGAAGGCGGCAAGCTACCGCCGAGTTATCGCGACATTGTCGCCGCCGCAATGCGCGCCGGTTTGAATATCGACAGCGGCTTGCACGAGTTTCTTACCGACGATCCCGAATTCAGCGCGCTGGCACAACGGCACGGCGTACAAATACGCGATATTCGCAAGCCGCCGGCCAAAAAAGATTTGCACTTTTTCTCCGGCCAAATTAAACAAGTCGAATCCATTCGCCTGGCCGTGCTCGGCACGGATTCGGCAATCGGCAAGCGCACGACGGCGTGGAAAATCACGGAAGCGTTGAATACGATCGGCGTCAAAGCCGAAATGATCGGCACCGGCCAAACTGCGTGGCTGCAAGGCGTCAAATACGGCATTCGGCTCGACGCGATTGTCAACGATTACGTGAGCGGCGAAATCGAACACGCGATTTGGCAATGCTGGCAAGCGGAAAAGCCGCAAGTGATGCTGCTGGAAGGACAAGGCAGCTTGATGCATCCGGCCTATCCCGGCGGCTTTGAATTAATTGCGGCGGGCCGGCCCCATGCGATTATTCTGCAAACCGCGCCCAAGCGCACGGTCTACGACGGCTTTCCGGATTTTCCGATGGCGCCGTTGGAAAAAGAGATAAAATTGATTGCGCTGCTCGCCGATCGCCCGGTGCTGGCGCTCACATTGAATCATGAGCAGATGACGGACGCCGAAATCGAAACGGCCGTGCGGGAATATGAAACGCGCTTCGGCATTCCCTGCTGCGATATTTTGAAACACGGGCCGCAAAAAGTACTTGACAAAATTATGGAGGCGCTGGCGCAACGATGACTGTCGCGCATATCAACAATTGGAGTGTGTTGTGACCATCAAGCGAATCGACCTCTTCGCCAAAACTTTCCAACTCCGCAATCCGTACACGATCGCTTACGATTCCATTACCGCTGCGCCCAATCTCCTCGTTCGCATTGAAACGGACAACGGCTTGATCGGTTGGGGAAATGCCGCGCCGGATGCATTTGTGACCGGCGAGACGATTGCCCGGGCAGAAGCGCTTCTAACCTCGACGATTATGCCGGCGTTGTTTGGCCGCGAGGCGCGCGCCCTATCGGCGCATCACGAATTTTTGCAACAGCATGCGGTGCGAATTCCGGCGGCATGTGCGGCAATTGACACGGCGCTGTACGATTTATTCGGCAAATCCGTCAACCTGCCTTTATATAAACTGCTCGGTTGGGCGCGGCCTAAAATTTTAACTTCAATCACCATCGGCATCGCCGCGGTTACGGAAAGCGTACAGCAAGCGCGGGAATTGGTACGCGCCGGTTTTCGCGCGTTGAAAATCAAAACCGGCGCCAATTGGGAAGAAGACGCCGAACGCATTCGCGCGATTCGCGCTGCCATCGGCCCAACTTTCGCGCTGCGAATCGACGCCAATCAAGGCTACACCGCCGAACAAGCGCTGGCATTTTGCCGCCGCGTTGCCGGGGAACGCCTCGAATTTGTCGAACAACCAACGGCAGCCAAAAATATCGCGGCACTGAAAGCGGTGCGTGATTCAGCGCAAATTCCGATCATGGCCGACGAATCGGCGCTGACGAGCAACGACGTATTGACGCTCGCTGCGAGTGGCGCTGTCGATATGATCAATTTGAAGTTGATGAAAACCGGCGGCATCACCAGTACGATGCAGGCGACCGCCGTTGCCGCCTCCGGTAAAATGCCGGTGATGCTGGGCTGCAACGACGAATCACGAATTTCGATTGCTGCCGGCGTGCATTTGGCGTGCGCATTGGGCGGCGTCCACTACGCTGACCTCGACGGCGCGTTCGATATTGTTGACGACGTGGCTACCGGCGGTTTTGTGTTACAGGATGGCTACCTGATTCCGAGCGACCAACCGGGGCTGGGAGTGGACGTAAAAATTTAAAATCTCGCTCTCACATAAATTACGCCTTACGTTTTACTTTTTATTCTCATGGCCCATTTCCGGATCAAATACGCCGCGGTTTTGCCGCGGCCCCACCAAACGTGGCCGCTGGTCAAACGTTTCTGGCCTTTCATGCAGCCCTATAAACGTTTGATCATCATCATTGCGGCGCTGATGATCATCGGCTTGCCGATCAGCGTTGCGGCGCCGTTTTTAGTCAAGCATCTCATCGACACCGTGGTGCAGAGCGGCGACCGGCGGCAATTATTCGTCATCGGCAGCGCGCTGATCGGGCTGACGTTATGCGGACAGATTTTGAGTTACTTGCAGTCGCTGTTGAATAACCGGTTTCATCTGCTGGTGCTGTATCGCATGCGCCGGCATCTGTTTGCGCATCTATTGCACTTGCCGACAGGTTTCTACACGCAGCACGACACCGGCTATATCATGAGCCGGCAGCGCGACGATTTGAAAAATCTCAGCGGCATCATGGCCGATACCTTTCTCCGCGCCGTCATCAATCTCGTGCGCGTCGTCATTTTTATCGGTCTGCTCTTTTATCTGGACGTCGCGCTCGCCGCCACCGGCTTGATTTTGACGGTCGTGTTTTTTGGCGCGAACCTGCTGTTCTCACGCCCATTGCGCCGCCGCAATGAAGCCGTGCAGGAAGCCGAAGCCAAAACTTCCAGCGCAATTCACGAAGGCATCATCGGCATCAACCTGATTAAAGCCACGACGCAAGAAAAAGTCGAGCTGCGCCGCTACGTTCGCGCGTTGAGCGAGCACGTGCGCGCCGTTGTGCGCCGCGATCGGTTGGAAATCTTTTCCGATGAAATGATTGGTCTCGCTGCCACGGTTGGTGCGTATTTCATCGTGCTCGTCGGGGCCTATCGCATCATGGCGGGCGAATCGACTTTCGGCAATTTGTTTGCGTTCTTCATGTATCTGTCGAATCTCTTCGGCGCCACCGGCGCGCTGATGCGGCTCAATTCCAATTTGCAGCGCTCGATGAATTCGCTGCAGCGCATTTACGAAGTGCTCGACACGCCGGCGGAAACGATGGCCGCGCCGCGCACGCGCCAAAAACCGCCGCAGTGCGAAATCATTTTTGACAACGTGAGTTTCAATTATATGCCGGAAGTGGCCATGCTGCAAAACCTCTCGGCGAAAATTCCCGCCGGCGCGCAGGTTGCACTGGTCGGCCCGAGTGGCGCCGGCAAAACCACTTTTGCGCATCTTATTCCGAGATTTTATGAGCCGACCACCGGGACCATTTTGCTCAACGGCAAAAACCTCCAGACGATGCATCTTTACGATTTGCGCCGCCTGATCGGCGTGGTGCCGCAGGATGTTTTTCTCTTCGACCGCTCGATTCGCGATAATATTGCGTACGGCAATCACGTGACTGACCCCGGCGACATTGAAAAAGCCGCTCGCGCCGCCAATGCGCACGAGTTCATCGCCGATTTCCCGAACGGCTACGAGAGCAAAATCGGCGAGCGCGGCATTCGCCTTTCCGGCGGCCAGAAACAGCGCCTCGCCATTGCCCGTGAAATTTTGCGCAACCCGCCGATCCTGATTCTCGATGAAGCCACCAGCTCGCTCGACTCCGCCTCCGAAGCGCTGATTCAAGAAGCATTGCAGCGCTTCAAAAAAAATCGAACTTCGATCATCATCGCACACCGCCTGTCCACGGTGATCGAGTCGGATTGGATTTTGGTGTTTGACAAAGGCCGCATCGTCGAACAAGGAAAACATGAAGATTTGTTGGCGCAAGGCGGTTTTTATGCTTTTTTATTTGAGACGCAATTCAAGCGGGGTTTGATGGTGACGGATTAATCCGCCGTAACGCCTTCAGCCGTTTTATTTCGGTGATAGTAAAATGTCCAATCTCGAACTCATTGCGCAAGCAACCCGGCACCAAGCCCGCACCGCCATCATCGCTTCCGAAGGCACATTCACTTACCACCAGTTGCTCAAAGCCTCCGCCGGAATTGCGTCGAACCTGCTCGCGGGCAAAAATGATTTGCGAGAAACGCGTGTCGCCTTTCTCGTTCCGCCCGGTTTTCAATACGCCGCCACGCAATGGGGCATCTGGTGTGCCGGCGGCGTCGCCGTACCGCTGTGTATTTCGCATCCGCAACCGGAATTGGAATACGTTATCGCCGACTCGGAAGCCGAGATCATCGTTTGTCATTCGGATTTTGCCGAAATCGTGCGGCCGCTTGCTGCCACACGAAACGTAAAATTTTTATTGACTACTGAAATAACCCACACTGAATTTAATACTTTACCACGAATTGATCCGCACCGCCGCGCGATGATCGTTTACACCAGCGGCACCACTCATAAACCCAAAGGCGTCGTCTCCACGCATCAAAATATCGAAGCGCAAATCAAAACATTGATCACGGCGTGGGAATGGACGGCCAACGATCATCTTTTGCACGTGTTGCCGTTGCACCATATTCACGGCATCATCAACGCCTTGAGCTGCACGCTGTGGGCCGGCGCCACCTGTGAAATCCTGCCCAAGTTTGACGCCGCCCAAGTCTGGTCGCGCTTTCGCAGCGGCGATATTACCTTATTCATGGCCGTTCCGACGATTTATCTCAAGCTGATCGAAGCCTGGGAGCGGGCCGCGCTGCCAGAACAACAAGCGCTGACCGCCGCTTGCGAAAAAATGCGCGTGATGATTTCCGGTTCCGCCGCGCTGCCGGTTCGTGTTTTAGAAAAATGGAAAGCAGTCACGCATCACGTTTTACTGGAACGTTATGGCATGACTGAAATCGGCATGGCGCTCTCCAATCCCTTGCGCGGCGAGCGCATTCCCGGCAGCGTCGGCGTGCCGCTGCCCCATGTCGAAGTTCGCCTCGTCGATGACAACGGCGCTGACGTCGAAGCCGGAATCGCCGGAGAGATTCTCGTCAAAGGCCCGAGCGTTTTTCGCGAATATTGGCGCAGGCCCGAAGCCACGCAGCAGGCCTTTCAGCACGGCTGGTTTCGTACCGGCGATATGGCGGTGGTCCAAAACAATTCGTACCGCATACTCGGCCGCCGCAGCGTCGACATGATCAAAACCGGCGGTTACAAAGTTTCAGCATTGGAAATCGAAGAGGTGCTGCGCACGCATCCCGACATCGCAGAATGCGCCGTCGTCGGCATCAGCGATGACAAGTGGGGCGAGCGTGTGGGCGCGGCGATCATTGTGCAACCCGGTGGTGCATTGACATTGGAATCGCTGCGCCGTTGGGCGAAAGAACGGCTGGCGAATTACAAAATACCGGCGCAAATACGAATCGTCAGTGCTTTGCCGCGCAATGCAATGGGAAAAATCATCAAACCTGCAGTAGAAAATTTCTTCACGGGATCAACTCCAGGAACGGCGCAATGAGTACGGTAAAATCACTATTCAATAATAGTATCCATTTCTTTTGTCATGATTTTTTCATCCATTGCAATGCTTCTGCCCGTTGGAAAATTTTTTTCAACCGTCTTTGCCTTTGCTCAATCATCATCACCCTCGCTGCCTGCGAAAAAATAAAATTTCCCGCCAACCATCTTTTTTATCCCACCCCTCGCCCGGTGTCCGCCTCCCCGCTCGTTGTCGATTTCAATCGCGACGGCAAACTCGAAATCGCCATCAGCGCCATTAATGGCGATTTTTACATCCTTGATGATTCGCTGCGCGTTCTCGCGAGTTGGCCGCAACTCGTAGAACAGCCGGCACAAAACGGGCGCGGCTTTCATTCCTCCGCTGTCGCTTGGAATGTGGATGGCGACGATTATCCCGAGCTTTTTATCGGCAGCGAAAACGGCAAGCTGATTGGCTGGCAGCTTGATTCATTAACTGCCGCACCGGCATTCGTCCAAAATTTTCCCGTCGAAATCGGTGGTCTCATCTGGTCTTCGCCCACCATCATTGCAGACTCACTCATCGCCATCGGCGCCTATGAAAAAATGCTGGTGCTCGATCGTCGCGGCCATCCTGCGCCCGGGTGGCCGCAGCGCATTCGCGGTTGGACGGAAGCGACCGCTGCATGGCACCATGATCTCCTTGCCATCACGACCTTGATTCCCGGCGAAGCCAGTCGTGGCCATCTTTACGCCTGGCATCTCAACGGCGCGCCGTATGCGAATTTCCCCATCAAACTCAAAATGGATTCCAACACTTCACCCGCGCTCGCCGATCTCGACAACGACGGCCGCGTTGAAATCATTGTCGGCGACGACGCGGGACTGCTGCACGTGTTCACCCGTGACGGCAGCGAGCTTCCTGGTTTTCCGCGTCTGGCGGGAAATCGAATCGAATCGTCTCCGACCGTTGTGGATATTGATCAAAACGGCATGCTGGATATCATCGTCGGCGCCGCGGACGGCTATGTTTACGCGTGGAATGCAGTGGGAGATGTTCTATTGGGATGGCCGGTAAAAACCAACGACGAAGTTCGTTCTTCTCCTTCGGTCGCCGAGATTTACGGCGCTGGCCGCTTGGTCGTCATTGTCGGTTCACTTGATAGTTTTCTCTATGCGTTTAATGCGGATGGTTCTGCGGCGACCGGATTTCCCGTCGATTGCGGCAATAAAATTTCTTCTTCACCGTGGATCGGCGATCTCGACGGTGACGCGCAAACCGACATTGTCATCGGCGCCGACAACGGCGTGCATCGGCTTTGCAACCTTGGCCGGCTCGGCGCTACGCCATGGCCGATGTTTCGGCGGAATATCCAACATACCGGCATGGCTGCAGCACCGTAACCTTATAAACAAAACGCCTCTTTAAAATAAGGACAAGCAATGAGCGCAAACCGAACTGCTGTCGCAATGACAAATAGGCCAC
>CAZVZZ010000132.1:0-7197 GCA_964631505.1 uncultured Cytophagia bacterium | reverse complement strand
TTAAGGGAGAATGTACGATGAACATCTCAATCACCGCTCGTCATTTTAAGGCCCCGGAACCGTTAAAGGACTTCACTCGAAAGGAGGTTGAACGCCTGACGAAATATTATGATGGCATTATTGATGGTGAAGTCATCTTGTCGTGGGAGAAGCTCACCCAGATTGCGGAAATCAAGCTGAAAGTCTATGGCCAGGTGTTGACGGCAAAGGAGAAGAGCGAAGACATTCGCAAATCCATCACGCTGGCCGTTGACAAAGTAGAGCGGCAGTTGGATAAGTATAAGGAGAAATGGCATAAAAAAGGCAATGCCAAAGCGGCTTTGGCCGTTCCCGAGCCGTTGGCGCAAGCCGTTTAATTGTTCTGTTGCATTTTAATTTTTATTCGGTTATTTTACGGGCGTAGCAAGTGCGACCATCATTCCGTTTATGGGCTACGCCCGTAATCTTTTGGATTTGGCTGCCTCGCCGGGTTAGGAGCAGGGCGAAAAATTGATGAGTGGCAAAATATTCTGCCCTTCAAAAGTGGAAGGAACGCACGATGGTCAATCTCTCCGTGGAAGAACTTTATAGCAGCGTGCAAGGCCGGTTGTCCCTTGAAATCGTGAACGGCACGTACAGTTTTCGCAAGATGGTCAAAGAAGGCGAGCTGAACCGTCCGGGGCTGGCACTGGCCGGTTTCACCAAAGTTTTTACGTATGACCGCATTCAGGTGCTGGGCAACACCGAGATGCGTTTTCTTGAAGGCTTGAATTCCGGCGACCGCCGCGAGGCGATTCAAACGGCGCTCAATTTCGACATCCCCTGCATCGTCGTTACCGACAACAATCCGATTCCGCCGGAATTCGTCGATATCGCCAATCAGCGCGGCATCACGGTTTTTCGCACGCCGCTCAAGACGACACAGTTCACCCATCTACTCGGCGATTTTCTCGACGAGAAATTTGCGCCGACCACGACCGTACACGGCACGCTGGTCGACGTGTTTGGCGTGGGCATGCTGTTTACCGGCCGCAGCGGCATCGGCAAAAGCGAGATCGCGCTCGATCTCATCGAACGCGGCCATCGCCTCGTGGCCGACGACGTGGTGCTCATCAGCCGCAAAGCCGCCGGCATTCTCACCGGACAGGGCAGTGAAATGCTGAAATATCACATGGAAATTCGCGGCCTCGGCATTATCGATATTCGCAGCATTTTCGGCATTCACGCCACCCGCCCGCAAAAGCGCATCGAAGTCGAAGTGCATCTCGAAGAGTGGGACAACTCCGAGGATTACGAGCGCATCGGCGTCGACGAGCAATACAAGAAAATCCTCGACGTGGAAATTCCGTTTATCAAAATTCCGATTTTTCCCGGCAAGAATATCACCGTGATCGCCGAAGTCGTGGCGATGTCGCAACTGCTCAAAGTCTCCGGCCACAACATGGCGCGCGATTTTGACGAACGCCTCAAACGCAAAATTCAATCCAGCGGCGAAGAGCCGTTTGACATGGAACGGTATTTGGAAAGAGATTTTGAGTAGTCCCAACGCCGGGGGACGCTTGGAATTTAAGTTTTATTGAGTACGCATGAGAAAAAACGTCGAATTTATTGTTGGTCTCACCGTCATCGCCGGCCTTGCGATTTTGCTGTTTGGAATTTTATGGGGAAAAAACTACCGTTTAGCTTCCGATCAACTTCGAGTCGCCTTTTTATTTCAAAACACCGGGGGGTTGCGCGTCAACGATCCGGTGACGGTGAGCGGCGTACGCAAAGGCCAGGTCGCCGGCATTCGCCTGGAAAACGGCTTGGTGCGCGTCGATCTCAAGCTTGACCGTGACGTGCAATTGTATGCGGACGTCAAAGCGTACATCACCGCCGTCGAGATGATGGGCGGCAAGAAAGTGGAAATTGTTCCCGGCGTTTCCGGCCCATTGCTCGATTTGCCCAACCTCCGTGAACCGTTGCGCGGCGCGCAGACCGCGGGATTTTCCGAAATGTTTTTAGAAATGGGCAACCTCGCGGTGCGCTCCAATCAGTTGATGCAGCGGCTCGATTCAACGCTGACGCTGGCTTCGGCGTTTTTAGATGAGACCACGGTTCGCCGGCCGCTTATTGCAACGCTCAATGATTTGCAAGCGACAACCGCGGCGCTGCGGCAATTTGCGCTAAACAATCAAATGGCGATGCAGCAAACCATGAACAATGCCGAAGCCACCTCAACGCAGTTGCGCGGCCTCATCGAACGCCGCGGCCCGCAAATCGACAGCACCTTTGCCGCTTTGGATCGCACCACCCGCCGGCTGGATTCTTTTACGATCACACTCAACGAGATCTCCGCGCGTCTGCAAAACCGCCAAGGCAATCTCGGCAAGCTCATTTATGATGATGAAACCTATCGGCGCTTGAACACCGCCATCGCGAAAGTGGATTCCACCGTAATCGAGCTGCGCACCGGCCTGGGGAAATTTCTGCACGGCAGCAATTTCAATCTCATCAATCTGTTGAGTTTTTAGCGAATAACCGCACGGATGCTGTCGTTTGCAAGCGCGCCCAAAAGCGTCTAAAAATTTCTTGATTTTTGCGACTGAACTTTATAGATTAAAAAGTTGTATTAATTTCATCTTAAACCGAATTTGGAGAATATGCAAATGGCAAAGCCGTTGTTGGCGTTGCTGGGTCTGTTCATTTTAATCGCAGGCGGCTGCGGGAAAAAAATGAGCGAAGAGCAGCTTTTTACCGCCGCCCAGCAATTTGAAGCAAAAGAAGACATGGACGGTGCTCTGAAAATTTACGAAGAGATGAGCGCCCGTTTCCCGAACAGCCCCCACGCGGATTCCGTTTTGCAAAAATTGGGGATGATTTATTTGAACAAAAAGGCACAGTTTGATAAAGCGGTGGCGACCTATGAACGCCTCGTGGAAAAATTTCCGCAGAGCAAATATTTGCCGCAATCCATGTTCATGATCGGTTACATTTACGCCAATCACATCAAGGATTTCGATAAAGCCAAGGCGTCTTACGATCAATTTATCGCGCAATATCCGCAGCACGAATTGGCGGCCTCCGTGCAATGGGAATTGGAGCACCTCGGCAAAGATATTAGCGAAATCGATATTTTTGACAAGGCCTCCACTGCCGACGGCAAAACCAACGGCGCGACGGAATCACGCGCCAAGCCATAAAACCTTTTGTATCATTCGTCGTCTTATTCAAAGAGCCGGATGACCTTTTTTCGGCAGGTTGCCATACGCAGAACGCTGCGGTTGAAAATCAGCGCCTGCCAATGCCGAAAGATTGCCATTGCGGCTTTTTTGCGTTTGCCCATAGCAGACTGCCACTCGGCGGCGCGGGCAACCTTTTACGGCGTCTTTCTTCTTTCCATAATTTAGCGAGCATGTCGAAGCACAATCGAAATCTAACTCGTTGCGCATTATTCTTTTTGGCGATTGCAACGTTTCCATTTCTGCTGAACGCCCAAACACCGGCAGACTCATCATTGCGTGCGCCGGTGCAAGTTTCCATGAGCGCCGCGGCAGCAGCGGAGGAAGTGGCGTTGAATCGTTTTGCGGTTTATACGATCAAACTCTCATGGCGAGGGCGGCTTTCCGACATTGAGTTCCATCCACCCGATCTGCCGCAGCTCTCCAATTTTACGATTGCCGGCTCATCTTCATCGAATTGGGTTGGCGTTGAAAGCGGCCAACCGGCGTCGATCAAAACTTTTGAGTATTCGCTGCGCCCCGAAGGCCTTGGCATGGGTTACGTTGACGGCATGCGCGTGAGCTATCTCGACAAAGTTACCGGCGAGCAACACAGTCTTTACACGAGCCGTGTCGGCATCAAAGTGACAGACCCGTTGCCTGAGCCGGACGACGCGCCGCTTGGACTCGCATTGACCATCGGCCTACTGCTTTGCGCGGGATTGGCGATTGTGGTTTTTCAAATGGAAGCGCGCGCGAAAAAGAAGGCGGCGGCACAAACCGCGGCGCTGGCCGTCAAACCGCTTGAAGATGAATTTCTCGACGAATTGAAAAGTACGGTGAATATCAATACCACCGAGTTAAAAGATGCGTTCGCGACCTTGTCAAAATTGTTGCGGCGCTATCTGCGGCGGCGTTACGAAATTCCAGCGCAAGGCGTTGCAACGCAAGAAGTCATCGCGGCTTTTCGCCAAGCCGCGGCCGCCGAGGAGCAAACGACGGCCATCGAAGAAATTTTACAAACTTGCGATCTGTTCAAATTTTCCGGAGAAACCGGTGAGCCGGCGCGACTGGCGCGCGTTTATGCGCTCACTGAAAATTTTCTGCAACTGAATAAATCCGCCACGACTGTTAAGGAGAACTAATGCACGTTGACATTCAAGCACTCAACGAAAAAATTCGGCGCGAAAGCGCATTTGTGGAAAGGCTGAATCGCGAAGTCGGCAAGGTTATTGTCGGCCAAAAATACATGATCGAAAGACTGATGGTCGGCCTGCTCGGCAACGGCCACGTGCTGCTGGAAGGCGTGCCGGGCCTCGCGAAAACACTCGCCGTCAAAACGCTGTCCGCGGCGATCCAAACCAAGTTTCAGCGGATTCAATTCACGCCGGATTTGTTGCCGGCGGACCTGATTGGCACACTGATTTATGATCAGCGCAACGGCCAATTCACCACGAAAAAAGGGCCGATTTTTGCGAACTTGATTTTGGCGGATGAGATCAACCGTTCGCCGGCGAAAGTTCAATCGGCGCTGCTCGAAGCGATGATGGAGCGGCAGGTGACGATTGGCGAGAACACATTCAAACTCGATGATCCATTTCTCGTGCTCGCGACGCAAAACCCGATCGAGCAGGAAGGCACCTATCCCTTGCCGGAAGCACAGGTGGATCGTTTCATGCTCAAGCTGTCGGTCGGTTATCCGAATAAAGATGAAGAATTGGAAATCATGCGCCGCATGACGCGCGGCCACCTCGATACGATTCGCCCGGTGGTGACGCCGGCGGATATCGTGAACGCCCGCAACGTCGTCGCTGAAGTTTACATGGATGAAAAAATCGAGCGTTACATTGTTGATATCGTTTTTGCGACGCGCGAGCCGAAGAAGTATCGCCTCGACGAGCTGGAAGATTTGATCTCCTACGGCGCCAGCCCGCGCGCGAGCATTTTTCTGGCACAGGCGGCAAAAGCACACGCGTTCCTGCGCGGCCGCGGCTACGTGACACCCGAAGACGTCCGCGCCATCGGCCTCGATGTCTTGCGCCATCGCATCATCATCACTTACGAAGCCGAAGCGGAGGAGAAAACTTCGGAGTACGTGGTCGGGCAGGTGTTGAGCCGGATTGAAGTGCCGTAAGGATCAGACGTTATTAAATTGTAGCAAAAAGGGTACTCATTAATTTTAGGAGACGAGCCATGAAAACCGCAGAACCCATCAATGTTTCGCAAGAAATGTATGACCGTCTCGATGCGCAAGCTTGCGCCCGTGGAGTGAGCATAGAAAAGGCTCTTGAAATCATTTTGCAAGAATTTGACAAAATTAGAGAGCACGAATTCATCGAACGTTTACGCGCGGAAGGTTGGATCGTATCATTTCCACCGGCCGAAATAAATATACCGCCTAATTTCAAACCAGTTCCGGTCAAGGGTGAGCCCGTTTCACAAACCATTATCGAAGATCGTGAGCCACGATAATGACTACTTACTATTTTGATAGCAGCGGCATTGTAAAAAGGTATGTGGCCGAATTAGGATCAACATGGGTGGTTGCGAAAACTGATCCAGCAAGCGGAAATGAAGTCTGTGCGTCACTGATAAGCGGAGCCGAGGTTGTTGCGGCAATTTGCAAAAGAGGCCGTTTGGGTTCGATTACACTGCAAGATGTAACGAACGCCTTGGCTGCATTTAAGGGCGAATTCAGATTAAATTTTATTGTTTTACACATTTTTGATCGAATCGTTGATCACGCCATGACTTTGGCTGAAAAGCACGGCCTTCGTGGGTACGACTCCGTTCAACTTGCGACTGCTCTGAATTTTCACGCCAAAAGAAGCTTAAACAATTTACCACCCCTGGTTTTCGTTTCAGGTGATGATAAATTGAACGCAGCCGCTCGAGCCGAAGGCTTGCCGATCGAAAATCCAAACAATCATCCCTGATGATACTGCCAGCATGATCCCAAAAGAAATTCTCAAAAAAGTTCGCCGGCTCGAAATTCGCACGCGCTCGTTGGTGAACGACGTGTTCAGCGGCGAGTATCATTCCGTCTTCAAAGGCCGCGGCATGGAGTTCGCCGAGGTGCGCGAGTACATGTTCGGCGACGACATTCGCAACATCGATTGGAACGTCACGGCGCGCTCGGGACATCCGTATGTCAAAGTCTTCGACGAAGAGCGCGAACTGACGGTGATGCTGCTCGTGGACGCCAGCTCCTCCGGCGAGTTCGGCACGCATCAGCAGATGAAAGGCGACATCGCCGCGGAAATTTGCGCGCTGCTAGCGTTCTCGGCGATTAAAAACAATGACAAAGTCGGTCTCATCATTTTCACGGATCGCATCGAGAAATTTGTGCCGCCCAAGAAAGGCCGCAAGCACGTGTATCGCGTGCTGCGCGAGATTCTGTACAACAAGCCCGAAGGCCGCGGCACCAACATCAGCGCTGCGTTGGAATACATGAATCGCGTCATCACGCGCCGCGCCGTGGTGTTTCTCGTCTCTGACTTTTTTTCGGAAGGTTACGAGAAGGCGTTGAGCATCGCCAGCAAGCGCCACGATCTCGTCGCCATTCCCATCACCGACCCGCGTGAAACGGAAATACCCAATGTCGGTTTGGTGGAATTGGAAGACGCGGAGACCGGCGAAATTTATTTGCTCGATACGACCATCGAAGCCAATCGCAAAAAGTTTGCGCTGGAAGCCTCGCGCCGCGGCTTGCTGCGCGAAAAAACGCTGCGCTCGATGAACGTCGATCCCGTCAATATTCGCACCGATCAACCTTATATCGATCCGCTGGTGAAGTTTTTTCACACCCGGGCAAAGAGATTTCGGTAACTGAATTTTTTGAAGCTATTTCCCACGGATGGAAAGTAGCCCACGAATAAAAAACGTTTTAACTATTCTGCAATCCGTGGCCACTTTCATTTATTATGGATAGAAAATTTTTAGCTTTCGTATTTTTGCTGACGGTGTCGTCTTGCAGCAAATCTCCCCAAAACCTGCCGGCGGAGCGCGTGCGTGAATT
>CAZVZZ010000131.1:0-7300 GCA_964631505.1 uncultured Cytophagia bacterium | reverse complement strand
AGCGTGCATTACGCCGCCGACGCGAACGGCAAGCAAAAGCTCCCGACTTGCATGGATTGCCACACGGCGCACGGCATCTCGCGCGTGGAGAAAGATGCGTTCATGACGGAAGTGACGCACCAATGCGGCTCGTGCCATAAAGAATTGTCGGAAACTTATTCCGAGACGATGCACGGCAAGGCGTATCAATTGGGCTATTTGAAAGCGGCCAAATGCTCGGATTGCCACGGCGCGCACGCGATTTTGAACGTGAATGATCCGGCTTCCGCGGTGGGATTGCACAACGTCGTGAATACGTGCAAAAAATGCCATGAGGATGCGACGATGCGCTTCACCGGCTATTTAACGCATGCGACGCATCACGACAAAGTGAAATATCCGATTCTCTTTTACACGTATTGGGGCATGACGGGCTTGCTGATCACGGTGTTCGGCTTTTTCGGCGTGCACACGTTGTTGTGGCTGCCCCGCTCGTATAAAATGTATAAAGAGCGCAAGCAGGAAGCCAAGGTCCATGAAGGCCGCTATTACATTCAGCGCTTCACGTTGGCACAACGCATTACGCATTTGTTTGTGATCACCAGTTTCATGTCGCTCGCGCTCACCGGCATGATGCTGAAATTTTCCAGCATGGCGTGGGCCGGCTTTGTGGCGAATTTGCTCGGCGGCGTGGAAGTGGCGGGAAAAATTCACCGTTTCGCCGCGGTGATCACGTTTGGATATTTCTTCTATCATCTTTTCACCGTGATCAAAATCAAGCGCCAACAGCGCAAAACTTTGCGCGAATTTATTTTCGACGCGAAGTCGCTTTGGTTCAACAAGCAGGACGTGAAAGATTTTGTCGCGACGGTGAAATGGTTTTTGGGCAGAGGCGTGCGCCCGTCGTATGGCCGGTGGACGTACTGGGAAAAATTCGATTATCTCGCGGTGTTCTGGGGCGTGGCGATCATCGGCGCCTCCGGCTTGATGTTGTGGTTTCCGGAGTTCTTCACCAAAATTTTTCCCGGCTGGCTGATCAACGTTGCAACGATCATTCACAGCGACGAAGCGTTGCTGGCGGTGGGATTCATTTTTACGGTGCATTTTTTCAACACCCATCTGCGCCCGGAAGCGTTTCCGATGGACAAGGTGATTTTCACCGGCGTCACCCCGCTGGAAGAATACAAGTCCCAGCGCCCGCGCGAATACGAAGAGCTGAAAGCCAGCGGCGCGCTGCGCAAAGTGCTGGTCACCAAAACGATTTCGCCGCAATGGGAGCGGGCGATTCAAGTGTTCGGTTTCTTCTTTTTGAGCCTGGGCATTATTCTCATCGGACTGATCGTTTACTCGGTGTTGTTCGGATATAAATGATGATGGCCTTATTCTAAAAGCTTTTCGTCCACTGAAATGAAAATCCCACAGAAAGAGTTTTCGATCTTTTCTGTGGGATTTCTGTTTCTGCGGGCGAAGGTTTGAATTTCGATAAAGCTTGGCGCTCAATTCTCCTTCTCAGTTGTTCCGGTTTTTCAACACGTAAATCGACCACGGCGCAATCCTCGTTTCATTCACCCATGCAAACGGCTCGCTGGCTTTGGCCAGGGGTTTATACCTCTGCACCACCTCCAAACCGGCGCGCCTAAAAACTTCCCGATAGCCTTCGTCGGTCCAAATAATATCTTCAACCGGACGGCGATCGTCGACGTCCAACATGATAATTTTAACCCGATCACCGTTTCTGGCGTCGCGGTTTTCCGGAAAATCTTTTGTTGAAAATGAAGCCCATTCGTGCGTATAAATTTCCGGCGCCGAGACCAGGCTCACGATTCGCCCTGCATCCGTCAGCGATCTCCCTAATGCTTTAAAGAGCACCACTTTCTTTTCCATGGTGGGAATATTGTCGAACGTGAAGGCCGCCAACACCAAATCGTAAGCGCCCTCTGGAAGCGGATTGTCCTCGCCGTCTTTAATGAGGCGATAATCACCGGATGCATCGCGGGCGCGCGCTTGTTTCAGCATGTCCTCGCTGATATCAACGCCGACCGCGTCGAAGCCCAGCCGCTTCAGAAAACGCGTCGAGCGGCCCGTGCCGCAACCGAAATCCAGCGCCTTTTCCCCTTTGACGTGTTCGGAGATGATTGCCGGCAAATCCCGATACCCGAGATAATACGTGCCGGGAAATTCCAGTTTGGCGTAAGCTTCAGCGCGCTGGGCATCGTTGTAGACATTACTGAATGGCATGGTTGATTCTTTCCAACAATATTTTATGCTGAGTGTGGAAGCCGGTTTGGTTCCGGCTCGTCCAGCTTATACGTTAACGATTCACCATGTGCATGATCGCTTCCGGATAGCGCGTTCCCGCGGCGACTCCGCGCGGCGCGGCCTCTTCAACGCGGCGCAAATCATCATTGCTTAAATTAATTTCCACTGCTTTCAAATTTTCTTCCAACCGTTCACGGCGTTTCGTTCCGGGAATCGGCACGATGTCTTCGCCCTGCGCCAAGAGCCACGCCAGCGCGAGCTGCGCCGGGGTGCAGTTCTTTTCCATCGCAATGGCTTTGATCTTCTCGACGATCTGGAAATTGCGCGTAAAATTCGCGCCTTGAAAGCGCGGGAAATAGCGCCGCAAATCATTCGGCGCAAAGTCCGCGGGATTTTGGAATGCCCCGGTCAAAAATCCGCGCCCGAGCGGAGAATAAGCGACCAGAGAAATTCCCAGCTCGCGGCAGGTTGGCAAAACCTCGGTCTCCGGCTCGCGTGTCCAGAGGCTGTATTCGGTCTGCAGCATCGCAATCGAATGAACCGCGGCAGCGCGACGGAGCGTTGCCGCACCGGCTTCCGAAAGTCCCACGTAACGAATCTTGCCTTCCTTCACCAGCTCTCCCAAAACACCAACCGTCTCTTCAATCGGTACGTTCAGATCAATGCGCCCCGGATAATACAAATCTATGTAATCGACGCGCAAGCGTTGTAAACTGTAGGCTAAAAAATTTCGCACGGCCACAGGGCGCGTGTCGATGCCAATAAAATTGCCGTCATAGTTGCGCAGCCCGCCGAATTTGACCGCAATAAAAACCCGGTCGCGCGGAAAATCTTTGATCGCTTCGCGGATCAGTTCTTCGTTGTGGCCGACGCCGTAATAATCGCCGGTGTCGAGAAAATTTACGCCGAGTTCGAGCGCGCGACGAATGGTGGCGATGCTTTCAGCGTCGTTGGTTTTTCGCCCGCCGTAAAAATCGGACATTCCCATGCAGCCCAAGCCGAGCGCAGAGACCCGAGGGCCGGCGGAACCAAGCTTGCGAGTGATCATTAATAATGCTCTCCTTTGCTTTGAAATTTATTGGCTCGCTTCCAGATTGGCATTGCCATCGATAAACTTCAGATTGAATTTGAACTGGTCAATGCGCCAAGCCCTGTCGCCTTTGGCCAGATGAAAATTGTAGCTGCCGACAAACGTTCTGGTGTTTTGATTGGTCTTGTTGGGCAAATAGTGAAAAGCGACGCCGTAGCAAAACACTTCCGCCTCGTTGTTGCCGAGGTTGACGACATAGTTTCCGGCTTGGTGGTGAATCGCTTGCAAAGCTTTCAAGCCTTTGTCCCAACCGTCGACAATCTGCTGCGCAGTCATCGTCACCGGCTCGCCGCCGGTCATGGAGGTCATATCAAAAAGCACGTTATCGGCAAAACACGCTTTCACCTTCTCCCAATCGCGATTGTCGGTGTTAATGAATAACCGGTTCACGACGCCGATAACGGCATCTTTTTCGAGCAAAATTTCGTAATGGTCGTTCACGATAAACTCCTTTTGCGTTATTATTTCTTCAACAACTTGAACGCATGCATCCAATCATTGCGCAGAAAACCCGGGATGCACCAGAGAATGCACAGCGGCTCGATGGCGCGCGCCGCCTCGACGCCGCCCAGGTCTTCCACTTCATGGCCGAACAAGTCGAGTATCTTGCTCACGGCTTGCTTCGCCGCGGCGTCGTTGCCGCAGATGAACATGGTCGGCTTAATGCCGCCGAAATCCGGATTAACCATCAACGCGTTGCCGATGCTACTGAACGCTTTGACGAAGCGCGCTTCCGGGAAAGCGGCTTGCAATTGCTCCATGAGCGAATGGTCGAGCGTGGTAAAAAATTTCAGCACGCCTTTTTCCGGCGGCGTCTCGGCGAGGGGATTGGTGGTGTCAATAATGGTTTTGCCTTTTAGGTTCGTGACACCGGCCATTTGCAGCGTGTCTTTCGCGATGGCGCCTTTCACGGCCAGCACGATGAGATCGCCAAACTCCGCGGTCTCCGCGAAACTGCCAGCGCGCCCGCGTGGCCCCGCTTGCGCTTTCCACGCGGATAGCTTCTCCGGGGTGCGGGTTCCGACCATGACTTCGTAACCGTGCTTAATGAAGCCGTTGGCCAATACCTTGCCAACGTCGCCTGATCCAAGAATACCGATTTTCATTTTGGTTCTCCGTTAAATTGATTTTTCATGTTGGTCCGCAAACACACTGATGCCTCATGGTGAAAATAATATAAGAAAAGTTGTTTGTACATTCAAGCATATTTACCAGGCTAAAATGGAATCAACGGAAAGAAATGTCACGTCAATGGTTGGGGCGACCAGGCGTGTTGAAAATTTGGTTGCATTCCTGTTTTTGAGAAATTCGCACCACGTTTTAGCAATTCTGAGAAAAACACAAAACACATGAAAGTAAAATATTGGAGTTGTGATAAAAAACCGGACAAAACGCTCTGAATTTTCGGCACGAGAGTTGTCACACTCCATTTATTCAAAATGCGGAGATCATTTTAAATGCCCGTGCTCTTTAGCCGCGCGTGCGAATATGCGTTGCGCGCGTTGTTCGAAATGGCGCGCCATCCCGAACAGGATTTCTGGACGGTGCAGGATTTGGCGCAACGCACCGAGACGCCGGCGCCGTTTCTCGCAAAAACTTTTCAATCGCTCGTCAAAGGCGAGGTTCTGATTTCCACCAAAGGCCGCCACGGCGGATTTACATTTGCGCGCCGGCCCCAGCGGATTTCCTTGATGGAAATCGTCGATATCATCGACGGCCCGGATGTGTCCAAAAACTGTGCGCTCGGTTTGGCGCATTGCAGCGATGACATGCCGTGTCCGTTTCATGCACATTGGAAAGCTATCCGCGTGTCCATCTCAAATGTACTGCGCAATGAAACATTGGTGCAAAACGGTTTTGCGAAAATTTCGCGTGAACATGCCGTTCGCGGCGCGAAACCTCAAAATCAGCATTCTTCTTAAACTTGAGAAAACCACGGCGTTTTTTTGCAAACTTGAGAAAAGTGATCAGTTCTTGTCTTTCAAATATTGAATTTGGCGCACAAAAATAGGACAAGTTTATCTGAATTACCGGCACAAGAGTTGTATAAGTTTTGAGACACGAAACTCGGAGCATTATGGCTGAAAAATACAAAATCCGGATTCCTGATATTGAGTTTTGGAAAAACCTCGTCCCTTGCCAGATCGGTTGCCCAATTCACACCGACGCGGGCCGTTACGTGCAATTGATTGCGGAGCAAAAGTATCAAGAGGCCTATCTCACCTCGCGTTCGCCCAATCCTTTTGCGAGTGTTTGCGGTCGCGTTTGCGCCGCGCCGTGTGAAGATCGCTGTCGCCGCGGCAAGATCGATGCGCCGGTGAGCATTCGCGCGCTCAAACGCTTCGTCACCGAAAAGTACGGCATCGAGTCGCTCGATCCCGACACGCAAGACAGGTTGTTCGAAGGCAGCGACGAAGCCGGCAACAAGTGGCGCTGGCATTTGCCCGTGCAGATTCAAACGCGCAAAAACGTTGCGCGCAAAAAGATGGTCGCGGTAATCGGCTCCGGCCCGGCCGGACTTTCCTGTGCGCACGATCTCGCGTTGATGGGCTATCAAGTCACAGTCTTTGAAGCCACGAATGTCGCCGGCGGCATGTTGCGCCATGGCATTCCCGAATATCGCCTCTCGCGCAGCTTGATCGACAAAGAGATTGATAAAATCAAAAGTCTCGGCGCGGAAATTCGTTACAACACCCCGCTCAACGAAAAGTTCGGCCTCGCCGAGTTGAAACAACAAGGTTACGAAGGGATCTTCATTTCCGTCGGCACGCAGAAAGGCCGCGATCTCAATATCGAAGGCGTGCAGCTCGACGGCGTGATCAAAGCCATTGATTATTTGCTCAACGTCAACAACGGCTATCGCGTCAATCTCGGCAAAAAAGTTTTGGTGATCGGCGGCGGTTTTGTGGCGTTTGACGCGGCAAGAATGGCGCTGCGCGGCGGCCCCGAGCCGGAAGCGCCGAGCATTCACGAAGCCGTCGATGCGGCGCGCGTGGCGATGCGCGGCGGCGCCGCCGAAGTTCACATCGCCAGTTTGGAATCGTTTGCGGAAATGCCGGTGTTGCGCTCTTCGCAGGGCCACGAAGAATTTGAAGAAGCCCAACACGAAGGCATCGTCTTTCATCCGCAGCGCGGCCCGAAACGTTTCGTCGGCGCCAACGGCAAAGTCAAAGCCGTTGAGTTCATCGGCGTGACGCGCACGTATGATGAGAATGGCCGCTTCAATCCGGTTTATGATGCCAGTTACTCCGAAATGTTCGAGACAGATTCGGTGATTCTCGCCATCGGCCAGCAAGCCGATCTTTCGTTCATCAAACCTTCCGACGGCATCGAGCTGACGCCGAGCCGGTTCATCAAAATCAATCCTGAAACTCTGGCGACGACTGCGCCGGGAATTTACGCCGGTGGCGACGTTGCATTCGGCCCACGCAACATCATCGACGCGATTGCCAACGGCAAAAAAGCCGCGCTGTCGATTGACGAGCATTTGCGCGGCGTTCGGCTTGAAACTTATTTTAATCTCGCCATCGAAAAAATTCCGACGCGGCAATTCACCCGTCCGGAAGATTTTGAGCAATTCGAGCGGCAAGCGCCGCCCACGATTGATCTGCAGCGCCGCACCGGCATCTCCGAAGTGGAGCAAGGCTACAACGAAGAACAAGCCCGCCGCCAAGCCGAACGCTGTCTTGCCTGTCACGTGCAAACGATTTATGACGCCGAGAAATGCGTGATGTGCAACCGTTGCGTCGACATTTGTCCGGAATATTGCTTGAAGCTCGTGCCGCTGGAACAATTGGATCTCGATGAAGCGACGCGAACCCAATTGCAAGCGCAATATCATCTCGATCCCTTTCAACCGGCGTCGGCGATGCTGAAAGACGACGACACCTGCATCCGCTGCGGCTTGTGCGCGTTGCGGTGTCCGACGGATGCGATGACGATGGAAGTGTTTTATTATGAGGAGAAAGAAAC
>CAZVZZ010000130.1:0-7384 GCA_964631505.1 uncultured Cytophagia bacterium | reverse complement strand
CATGCACAATATTGATTTAATCGCCACCATCACCGGCGGCTTGGCGGCCGCATTGGTGCTCGGTTATATAACAAATCGATTGGGGCTTTCTCCGATCGTCGGTTATCTTTTGGCGGGGTTTGTGGTTGGGCCAAACACACCTGGTTTTGTTGCCAACAAGCATTTGGCGGATCAGCTTGCCGAGATCGGCGTTATTCTGCTGATGTTTGGCGTGGGATTGCAGTTTCACCTCAAGGAGCTGCTGGCGGTGCGGCGTATTGCGATTCCCGGAGCAGTCTTCCAAAGTCTTGCCGCGACCGTGCTGGGCGCAGTGATGGGAGTTGCCTGCGGCTGGAGTCTGGCCGCCGGCACTGTTTTCGGTTTGGCAATTTCCGTGGCGAGCACGGTTGTGCTCATGCGCATTCTGGCGGATAACAATGAGCTGCACACGCCGACGGGCCACATCGCCATCGGTTGGTTGGTGGTCGAGGATCTTTTTACTGTTTTGGTTTTGGTGCTGTTGCCCGCGATTTTCAGCACAAGCCAAGTAGGAACAAGCAATGTGCTGGCGGCGCTCGGCGTTGCGATTTTGAAGCTCGGCGCCATGGTGGTATTCACGTTTTGGGTTGGAGGAAAAATCATCCCCTGGTTGCTCGGCCACATTGCAGCGATGCGCTCGCGCGAATTGTTTATGCTCACCGTGCTTGTGGTGGCGCTGGGTATCGCGGTGGGATCGGCGCAGCTTTTCGGCGCTTCGATGGCGCTCGGCGCTTTTCTCGCCGGCATGGTGGTGGGGCGTTCGGAATTCAGCCTGCGCGCCGCGGCAGAAGCTTTGCCCATGCGCGATGCATTCGCCGTGCTCTTTTTTGTCTCGGTCGGGATGCTGTTCGACCCGCATTATTTAGTCGCCCAGCCTGGTTTAACGGCAGCTACGCTCGCGATTATTCTGCTCGGAAAGCCGCTGGCGGCGCTTCTCATTGTTTTGCTTCTCAAGTATCCGATGCGCGTCGCGCTCACCATCGCCGTTGTTCTGGCGCAAATCGGTGAGTTCTCATTTATCCTTTCCGCGCTCGGCAAAAATTTGGGCATTCTTGATGATCGCGCCACGAACACGCTCGTGGCCGCGGCCATTGTTTCGATCACCATCAATCCTCTGCTCTATCGGCTGATCGATCCTCTGGAAGCATGGTTGCGGCGGCGACGGTCGAATGCTCTTGCACAAACGGAAGTTGAAACAAATGCGAGCGATGGCAGCGAAGCTGCGCCGGCTTCAACTTTTCATCACCGCGCGATCATTGTCGGATACGGTCCGGTGGGACGAACGGTAACACGCTTGCTCCGCGAAAACGACGTTGAGCCGACCATCATCGAGATGAATCTGGAGACGGTGCGCCGTTTGCGCGAGCAAGGAACAACAGCCATTTATGGCGACGCGAGTCATTATGAAACCCTGAAGGCCGCCGAGGTGAAAAATGCGGTCAGTTTTATCATCAGCGCCGCCGGCATGCGTGGCAGCGCGGAAGTGATTCGTCTGGTCAAAGAGCTGAACCCGAAAATTCGCGTTCTAACGCGCTCCTCTTATTTGCGTGAGCTTCCGGCTCTACAACAAGCCGGCGCCGACGCTGTTTTTTCCGGCGAAGGCGAAGTGGCGCTCACCATGATGGAGTTCATTCTCCGCCAGCTCGGCGCGACGCCAGAACAAATCGACCGGGAGCGCGACCGCATTCATGACGAATTATTTGGCGGTGATTTGGCTGCGGAGTCTGCTGCGCCCGAGTCTTCGCCTCACAGTTTCCTGGAGCAACGCGAGGGCAAAACTTCCTTGCAAAAATAAAAACGGAGAAAAGCATGAATCCGATTTTTACCTGGATCGTCGCGCACACGACGGGCCAAGCGTTAGCGCGCCAATGTCCGAAGTGCAGGCAGCAGCAGATCGTTGCAAAAGACCAAAAGAAAGAAACCGTGCGCTGTCAAAATTGTGGTGCAACCATTCCGCCGAAACGTGTCTGAAAAAGGTGTCAAACGAAAAATTCAAAATTCCAAAGGAACGCCATCCATGTTAAACACCCCAATACCCCAACAATCCAATAATCCATCAATCCACCACGCCATGAATCCCTCCCTCCGCTATTCCCGCTTCGCCGAGCTTACCGGCCGCGAACGCTTGGCCGTGGCCTGGGAAATTTTCCGTCTCCAAGCACAGGTCATTTTCTCGCATAAGTTTGTTTGGTTTATGCTCGGAATCCTGGCGTATTTTATTGCCGCGTATGCGATCAATTACAACCAATCGATGATTGACCGCATGCCCATGGAAGACGTTTTGCCGTTGCTGTTGGAATTTCCGTTGGCGGCGTTGGCGGTGTTTCTGAGCATGCAGGTCATCACCTCCGAAAAAGACAACCGCACGCTGGAAGTGATGTTCACCACGGCCGGCTCCCGCTACAAAGTCTGGCTGCTTCGTCTCGGCACGCTGAATGCGATTTTATTGATTCTGGCCTTTGTTTTCGCGGTGCTTGCTTTTTTTGCTTTCACGGACATTCCCATTGCCGGCATGGCACTGCACGGTTTTGTCCCCACTTTTTTTGCCGGCAGCATGACGCTTTATTTCGCTGTGCGTTTTCGCAGCGGCCTCGCCGCCGGCATGGTTGCCGCCGGTTTGTTGACGCTGATTTTGATGTTTACCGAATTGCTGAATGAGACGCGTTATTTTCTTTTCTTCAATCCTTATCATGTTCCGCGCCAGCTTGATCCTGAAACGTGGAATCTATGGATGTGGCAAAATCGAATCGGTGTTTTGTGCGCCGGCGGGTTGATGCTGTTTGCGGCGCTGCGCGGGATGGAAGTAAGGGAGAGACTGTTGAAGTAAAACAGCATAATCGCCTCTTGCATTTTCAATGTCATGAATTAGCGTTCGTGGCGACGAGGCCGGGCATGGATTTATTTCTTCTCCTTATTAAATCATAAACTTCAAAGCTCGTTCTCGTGCCATCTCGCACCGTTGCGAAAATTTTTCGCAAGCCACCGATTATTTCTCTTGCCTCCCTGATGGCATCGATTATTCTCCCCCCCACAACTTTTTTGCGCATGGCCCTGTATCTTATAAAAAGAGCAATCGAGCCCCGGCATGGAAAAAAGTACAGACGCAGAGCTGATGGATATGGTGCTCCGGAAGAATACGCGTGCTTATAAAACTTTGTATATGCGCTATGAAGGACGCATCTACAATTTCATCTGGCGTTATACGGGGAACCGCGAGCTGGCGCAGGATTTATTGCAAGAGACTTTTACACGCGTATGGTTCGCGGCGCACTCGTTCGATCAGGGGCGCGGCAATTTCAAAGGCTGGCTTTATACCATCGCCTTGAATATTGCCCGCAACGAGATGACGAAAAAGCGCCACGCGTATCATTATCTCGAAGTTTCCGCAATCACTTCGTCCGAGGAGCCGGTCGCGCCTCGCACCGACGAGCCGGATATCGAACTCGAGCACGCGGACTTGCAAGACACCGTGGCCAAAGCTTTGGGCCAGCTCAGCCCGTTGCTGCGCGAAATCGTTATTTTAAAGCATTACCAGCAATTGAAATTCAGCGAGATCGCCGAAATGACCAAAACCCCGGAAGGAACGTTGAAAGCCAGATTTCATCGCGCGCTGGCGCAGTTGAAGGAATTCTTGGAACCTCTGGAGTTCTAAACCATGCCCCACGAAAATAAAGACGAGTTGCTGCGCCTGTTTTATCAGGAAGTTTCGCCGTTGGAAGAGCAAAACCTGCGGCAGCATCTTGCGGCCTGCGAGAATTGTCGCGAGTATATGCGCTTCTTGAATCAAATGCATTCGACCTTGAGCCATTGGCAGGATGAGCAGCCTTGGGCTGGAACGTTTGATCGCATTCTCGCCAATATTCCGGCGGCGCAACCGAAAGCGATTTATGTTCGGCCGACCGTTTCGGCCCGGCCGATTTTTGCGATTGCTTTTGCCCTGGCGTTTATGGTGTTATTGATTTATTTCGTGCAAAGCCGGGTCAGCCTGCTGCCGTTCTGGGCGTCCTGGTCGCAGCATTGGCTCGTTCAGGCGCTGGGCAACTTTGGTTTTGTGGCGTTGGCATTTCTGGCGCTCGGAACATTTATCACGTTGTCCTTAGCCCCCATTTTGTATTTCGATTTAAACAAAAGAACCTTGCACATTTGAAAGCGGAAAAACAATGAACAAGAAAAAGCTGATCCAAAAAATGGCCGTCCCGGCGGCGATCATTTTTGCCCTTTCCATTATCGTGATGTTGCTGTTCGAAGGCTTCTTCGAAGGCCGCATGTATAAGCAGCATGTTGCCAGATTGAATGCGCATCTCGCCGAGTTGACGGAAAAAAACCAGGCTTATCTCGCAGAAATCGCCGGGAAAATAGCAGGAATCGAGCCCGGCGACCTCGGCGCGAGCCGCGTCGTTGCGGAGCTGCAATCCGCGGTGCTGCGTGAAAATCAAAAGATCGAGCAGGCCCAAAAATATCTTTGGATGTCGAATCCGCGCGGCGAATTCGTTTTTGGGGTGCCCGCACCGGTTTTCGCGAAATTAAATGCGGGGTTTGATCAAAACAACGAGCTGATCGTGCGGGACGGATTTTACCGGGATCGCAATGACTTTCTCATGAAGCTGGTTGATCAGCATGAGCGGATTTCTTTTGCCGACCGGGGCTTATCCGAACAAGAGCGTCAGCGGCAGAGCTATCATTATGGCGACCGCGATGGGCAGATTGATTGGCGATTTTATAAAGAGCTCACCGAAGACTATCAATATGTCAGGCCGCGCACCGTGGCTTTGTCGGCGCCGGTCAGCAACGCCGCCGGCACCGTGACCGGAATGTTATTTTTGAAAATTGACGACTCCGCCAATCACAAAATATATTTCAGCAGGTATTACGCCACCCGCGAGAGTGTTTATTATCGGCTGCTTGAGCCGGTGTTTGGAACTTTTGCCGTGCTCTCCGGAATGTTTCTCTGGTTTCTGCTGCCGAGTTGGGTTTATATCGACGCCCAGCAGCGCGGGGTGAGCAATCCGGGCGTGTGGGCATTCATCGCGCTCATCTCGCTCATCTTCGGGCTGGCGATCTATTTGATCACGCGGCCGGCCAGCATGAAATCGCTGCATTGCCCCAAATGCGAAAATCAAATCAACGGCGGCGCGTTCTGTCCGCATTGCGGCTTCGATCTTTCCAGCACCTATTGCCCGCAATGCCAATATCCGATCAAAGCGGAGTGGGCGTTTTGTCCCAACTGCCGGGCCGAGGTGGCGCCGCAGAAAACTCGTGACGCGTTGCCGGCACAATCGAAACCGGTTGAATCAGCTCTTGCAGGTTAAGCGTTTACTTTTTCGATGGCGGCATGAGGGCTAAAATTTTCCGAGCGATAATACAAAAACACAAAGCCGCCGGCCAGAGCGCCGAGCAGATGCCAGAGCGCATGGCCTTGCAGCCAACTGGTGGGATTGCAAAGCATTTTGGTGAGATCGAGCGTCCAAATCACCAAGGCGAGAATCAGCGTTCCCCATGCCGCTTTGAGAAAGAAGTTGTTGATGACAAGCGTTCGCGTTTGGCGCAGGCGATATTCCGGCCACAACGTGGCAAGAATGATGGCGCCAAAAACATAACGCCGCAGCGCCGGATAGGCGACAAGCAAAAAAGCGAGCGCTGCATTGATCAACAGATACGCGATAACGAAGTTTCTGCCAGGAAACGATTTGAAGCGGGCAATATTGTACAGCATAATGAAACTGGCAATGAAATACATACCCATCACGTCAAAGCATTGCCCGACGAAAGTCAGCGAGGCATGATAAAACGCGCTGCCCAACCCGGTGATGATCAATGCCGCGCCGTACAGCAATGGATAAGCGCGCTGGCTCGTCAGCAAATTCTGCTTGCGCACGCGGACATCTTCGCCGGATTGGCGCATCACCAGCAGGCCGACGAGCACAAAGCCGAATGACGACCACGTGTTAGCCGGTTGCGCAACCGTGCCGGGGTGAATCGCTTCGCAAAAGCAATTATCCGGCATGCAAGAGGCGGGCTTCCAAGCCGACCAGGAATAATTTATCGCACTCAACAGCGCGGCGCCGCCAAGCATGAGAATGAAAATAGCCAGCGGGCTGATAAAAAATTTTATTTTGCTTAACAATCTAAAAAGTTGTTGGGGTACACTTCTTGGCACCTTACTGTCGCCGTCTCACCGGTGTTTCATCAAAAAGCTCAGCCATCGCCTCTAACGAAGCATTTTCCAGGTTGGGCTTTAAAATGGTAGGTAGAAAATAAATTAAAAATTTTAAAAAGCAAATTTAATTTCAAACCCTTTTTAAGCGAGCGGTATCTTATTGGGCAAAAAATGGTATGACGACATTTAAAGCTTGAAAAGGAGACGACCATGAATCATAAACTGTTTCGGGGTATTGCCACTTTTATTTTTGCCGCACAGCTTTTTTTATCCATTCCACTTTTTGCCCAACCGCAAACTTTTAGCGTGCGCCAAGAAGACAGCCACATCGGTTTCTCGATTTATAAATGGAAAGTCTTTAAAGAAGAAGGCCGGTTCAAAGATTTTACCGGCGCGATCATCTACGACCCGAAAAATCCAGCGGCGAGCCAGGTGGAATTTGCGGTACAGGCCGGCAGCATCGACAGCCGCAATGCGGATCGTGACGGCGCGCTGCGCTCGAAAGAATTCTTTAACGTCGCCCAATATCCGACGCTCGGTTTTAAGAGTCGGCAGGTTGAGAAAAAAGGCGCCGACACTTTGCTCGTGACCGGCGCTTTGACGATACGCGGCGTGACGAAAGCGATCACCATTCCGGTCAAGATACTCGGCGTCAATCGCGTCGGCGATATGGGTTTACTGGCCGGCTTCGAATCGACCTTCGTGATCAACCGCGATGATTTTGGCATCGCCCGCGGCTGGGATATTATCGGCAAAGAGGCGACCATTCATTTGTTGATTGGCGCCAGTAGCGGCGGCCAACGGGCAAGCCGTTAAAGCAATGAATTTTTCTTGCCCATGAGGATTGTATGAAATCACAACGATTTGGTCTCGTGCTCGCATTCTTTAACTTGGCGCTTCTGCTCTTCCTCGTTATCCAGGCCGGTTTCACGACGGCACAGACGCCGGCCACGACAGTTTTGAAAACAACCGCGCTGGAGTTGGTGGATAGCCACGGCCAGATTCGAGCGCAACTCAACGTGGAACCGGACGGCGAAGTGGTGTTTCGGCTGCGGGACACAAAAGGAACGATTCGCGTTAAGCTCGGCGCCGGCCATACCGGCTCGGGCTTGCTGTTGCTCGACGAGACCACTGAACCCGCTATCCACATGATCGCCAGACGGGCCGGCACCACCGAACGTCCTACGACCACGAGCATCACGTTACGAG
>CAZVZZ010000129.1:5950-7457 GCA_964631505.1 uncultured Cytophagia bacterium | reverse complement strand
GATTCATCGGTGTCGATGCCGGCGATGGCGCGATACATCCAATCGCCGATGGCGCCGTACGCATAATGATTGAAAGAATTCATGCCCGGCGTTTGAAACGATTGGTCGGGCTTGAGGCCATCCCAGCGTTCCCAAATCGTGGTCGCGCCCATTTTGACCGGATACAACCACGAGGGATAAGTTTCCTGCAGCAACAGCGCATACGCCACGTCCGCATAACCGAAGCGCGTCAACACGTGGCACAAATACGGCGTGCCGAGAAAACCGGTGGTGAGATGATTGTTGTAGCTTTTGATATTCTCAACCAACCGTTTTGCCATTTGCTGGCGCAGCGACTCCGGCAGCATGTCAAACTGCAACGCGAGCACATACGCCGTTTGCGTCGCGGAAACAAGCTGGCCGCCGGGCGTGACGTATTCTTTTAAAAACGCGGCTTTGATTTTTTGCAGCAACTCGGCGTACTGCGCCGCCTCTTCTTTTTTGTCCAAAACCTTGGCGGCGTTGATCACCAACTGCGTCGAATGCGCAAAAAAACATTGTGCGATCAGATATTTGTTGGTGACCGCAGACCGGCCGTCGTTGTCATCATCGGGCCGATAAAACAGCCAATCACCGAAATGAAAGCCTTTGTTCCATAAATCATCCGCGCTGTTTTGCTGCATGTAACCGATCCACGCTTTCATGCTCGCGTACTGCTGCGCGAGAATTTTCTTGTCGCCGTAAGCGAGATACATGTTCCACGGAATGATCGTCGCCGCATCGGCCCAACCGGTGGCCGCGCCGGCGTCGGCTCCCAATACGTTCGGAATGACGAACGGCACACTGCCATTGGGCTGTTGATCCGCTTCCACATCGCGCAGCCATTTTGCAAAAAAATTATTCACCTGCATGTTGAAAGCCGCGGTGCGCGAAAACACCTGCGCGTCGCCGGTCCAGCCCAAGCGTTCGTCGCGTTGCGGGCAGTCGGTCGGCACGTCGAGAAAATTTCCTTTTTGTCCCCATTGAATGTTGTGCTGCAATTGATTGAGCAAAGGGTGCGAACACGCAAAACTTCCGGCCGGCGCCATGTCCGAATGAATCACGATGCCGGTCAGATTTTCCAGCTTCGGCTCGCCCGGAAATCCTTCAACTTTGACGTAACGAAAACCGTGAAACGTGAAACGCGGCTCGTAAATTTCGAGGCCACTCCCTTTCAACGTATATTGAATTTTCTGTTCGGCTTTGCGCAGGTTATCGAGATAGAAGTTGCCTTCTTTGTTCAACACCTCAGCATGGCGCAACGTGACCGTTGCACCGAACGGGCCTTGCACTTTGAGGCGAACCCAGCCCACCATGTTCTGGCCCAAGTCAAATACGGTTTCGCCCGCCGGCGTTTTGAGGATGGCGATGGGTTTGAGTTCTTCAATTTTTCGCACCGGCGGACCGACGGGCGCCAGCAGAATCGTTTTACTGTGTTCGATGATTTTCACGCCGGCCCATCCGGCGTCATTGAAATTCGGCGCGCTCC
>CAZVZZ010000129.1:0-5850 GCA_964631505.1 uncultured Cytophagia bacterium | reverse complement strand
CCAGCCCGGCTTCTCCAAACGCGCGTCGTAAATTTCGCCGTTGTAAATATCCGAGCTGAGAATCGGGCCAATGGAAGCTTTCCAACTTTCATCGGTGGCAATGATCTCGCTGCTGCCATTTTCATAAACGATGTGAAGCTGCAATAGCAACGCGAGCTTGTCGCCGTAAAAATTCCGGCGCATATCCCACGTCAAATGCCCGCGATACCAGCCGTCGCCGAGGATGACGCCGACAGCATTTTTGCCCGGCCGCAATTGTGACGTCACGTCATAGGTTTGATACTGCAAGCGTTTCTGATAACTCGTCCAGCCCGGCGTGAAAACTTGATCGCCGACGCGCTGCCCGTTTAATTCCATTTCATACAAACCCAACGCCGTCACATACGCCCGCGCCGATTTGACCGCGCCTTGCAGCGTAAATTCTTTGCGCAGCAGCGGACAGGGTTGCGGCTTCGTCACCTCGTCCGCGAGATTGGGATGAATCCACGTGGCCTGCCAATCTTCGGGTTGCAGCAATCCCATTTCCCAAAAAGCCGGCGCGCTCCAGGCGGAAGGTTTATCGCGGCCATCCCACACGCGCACTTGCCAGTAAAGGCGTTGTCGTGATTGCGGCGCGGGTCCTTGATAGGCGACATGAACCGATTGATCCGAGATAACTTTACCGGTGTCCCAAACGTCATTTCGCCCGAGATCCGAAGCCGTTACGGCGACGCGAATTTGATAGGCCGTTTGCACGACGCCGCGGCCAGCGGAAACAATTTGCCAGCTCAAGCGCGGCTGCGGCGCATCGATACCGACGGGGTTGAGTTGATTTTCGACGCGAAGCGATTCGAGTTTGATCGACAGGTCTTTTTGCGCCATGAGCGTCCTTTCGCGAGCGGATAATAAAAAAAGAAAAAGCAGAACGACAACCGCAAAGGGATTTTTCATAAAGGCAGTGTCTCCGAACTATTTCAGTTTTTTGCCTCCGGTAGTGCCGCGCGCACGCCGTTTAATTGGCCGCCGTCTAAATTCCGCAAACGCGCGCACGCGCCCCAGCCGCCGGTGCTTTGCGTGATTTTGAGCAGCAGCGAATTTTTGCCTTCGCGCAAATTAACTGTAAAGACATCTTCGCCGGGGGTCACGCCCCGCGCCGCATTCTTCGCATGCACCAGCTCGCCGTTGAGCCAAACTTTCACGCCGTCGTCGCTGCCCAATTCCATTTTCACGCGCTGCGCTTGATCCGACCAAATCTCCGTGCGCAAATACGCGGCGCGATTTTCACCGCCCAAAACCTTGTCGAGTTGCAACAACCACGGCGTTGTTTTCTCCGTGCTGGCGGGCATCACCTGCCATTTGACGCCGGGCTTTTCCGGCGGCTCCGGCGAAAAAGCAAAATCAAAAATATTCGCGTCGCTGTTGGTGTAAGCCTCCGAAACCAGCCACGCGGTCAGATAATCGCCCCAGCTTTCAATTTGCTGCAGCAGCGCCCGCGCTTCGCGCAAATGCGGCAGCGTGTCGTTCGACGCATTTTGCAACAGTTGCTGCAATAAAATTTGCGTCGCGGCGGGATGGCTGCCGCTCACCGCGCCGGCAATTTTCGTCGCCGCAATTTCAGCGTCGGTGCGCAACGCGGCATTTTTCTGCTGCGCCACCGCCAGCTCCAACGCGCCCACCGCTTTGACCTCCGCCAACCAGCCCAAAACCATTTTCTGCTCGTTCGGGTTGGCCGCCAACGCCATCGCGCGCTGAAATTTTTTGATCGTCGACTCGGAAGGCCGCGCGCTTTCAAAACGCAGCAGACGCACGAAGCCGCGCAACGCCAAAACTTGATGCGAACGGTTTTTCGATTTTTCCGCGACCGCTAAAAGCTGCGGGCCGGGTTCGGCATTCGGCCAATCCGCCAGCCCCAGAATCGCGGCGGTTTTAATCGCGGTGGAGGTGTCGTTCAACGCGGCGAGCAAAACCGGCAACGCCGCCGGATCGCCGATGCCGCCCAAAACATGCAAGAAGGATTCGCGCGTCGCCGAGGGCGTTTGCGCCGGCAAATTTTTGAGGCGCGCCAGCACCACGTCGCTCCGGCGCTCGACCGACGGCGATTTCAGCGCCACGGCAATGGCGGTTTTTTCCAACTCGCCGCGTTCGCCGTCATTCGACGCTTCCGTGAGCAAGGTGATAATTTCGGCCAAATGCCGATCTTCCGCCACTGTCTTCAACGCCGTGATCGCTTCCCAACGCACGCGCGGCTCCGGCGCTTTCGCCAATTGCAACAACGCTGGCGTCGCGGCTGCAATGCGGCGCTGATTCGCCGCGAGAATCAATTCAATCTTCACCTCCGGCGCGGTAGCGTCAAAATTGTTTACGATGGTTTCATTGCAGGCCGTGCCAGGCAAGCGGTATAAACTTTTTCGCGCCGCGGCCGCGTCCTCGCCTTTCATCGCGGCAATTTTTGCCAGCGGCAACACGGCATTCTCGTCGCCAATTTTTCCCAGCGTTTGCACCGCAGCCACGCGCACTTCGACGTGCGGGCTCTGCGTTGCGGCCAGCGCGGCTTGCCGAGCTTCCGCATCCGGCCGCTCTGCAAACGACGTCAAAATTTGCGCCTGATTCGGCGGCGCCAACTTCGGCAAAATTCCAACGATTCCCGACACGCTTTCGGAGCGAGGAATTTCAGGCACCAAGCTCGCCGCGAGACTTTGTGTCGTCGCTTCGGCGTCTTGCAAGAGCCGCAAAATAAATTCGCTGACTTGCCCGCCGTGCGTGCGCGCCATGCCGCGCAGCGCCGCGTAACGAATCGGCGTCGAAAATTGCGGCGCGCTCAATTGCGCGTAAATCGCCGCCGCTTTATTCTTGTCGCCCGCCGCGAAAAACTGATCGGCGCAGCGCAAATACGCATCGCCGGCCAATGCTTGCAGCTCGCCGGAGGTTTGAGTTTGGGTCTGCGCTAAAATTTGCGCCGCTTCCTCGCCGCCAATTTTCCCCAGCGCATTGATCGCCGCCGCAGCGGTCAACGCCTCGGCGCCCGTCACAAATCTATTCAGCAGCGCCACCGCTTGTGGGTCGCGGCGCTGACCAAGTGAGTTTATGATGCCCAGTTGGCTTTTGCCCGAGGTTTTCGTCAACGCGTCGCGGAGAACTTTTCCCGCCGCCGGGTCGGGAATGCGTTCGAGCGCAAAGCGCGCCATCTCCGCAGTGGTCGAATCGAACAACATCTTTTTCAAAGCCGGCACCGAGGATTTTGTGCCCCACAAACTGAGTTGCTCGCAAATAAATTGCTTGCCGGGCAAGCTCGCGCGGCTCATGAGAATTTGCAAAAGCCGTTTTTCATTCTGCTGCCGCAATTTGGGGGAAACCGCCGCAAAACGCAGGTATTCAATTAAATTCACCAGCGGCTCACGGCTCTGGCCGTATTCGTAAGTTGCGCTGGCGGCAAACAGCGTCTCGATTTCTCCAGGAGCAAATGCCGCTTCAACTTCGACGGGCAATGGCGTTGTATTCGCCGGCAAATCGCCGAGCGCGAATTGAACGCCGTCGAGGAAATGCCGCAACATCGCGGGGTTCCAAAAGATGTCGTGATTGTGACCAAACGAGCTGCAAAAAACACGGCCCTTGCCGAAATCACGCACCCAACTGATCGGCACGTCGCGGTCGCCGAAGAGCGTGCCGGGCGCGGCGCGGTTGGTTTTATCCGCCATGTCGAGCGCCACAAGCACGCGCGCGTTTTGCCGCAAGCCGCGCGGGCGTAAGCGATAGATCTCATCGCTGACTTGAAAATTTTTGTTCACGAATGCGGCATTGAGCGGATGCGTGGGATCAGTAATTTTAATCGCCCACGTGCCGTTGGCCTGCCACGGATGGCTGTCAAAATGGCCGCCCATCATGTCACCGGCTTCGGGCCAATTGTAAAAATTATCCGTGGCGGCGTGAATGCCAATTATGCCTTTGCCGCTTTTGACGAACTCCATTAAGCTTTGCCGCAAGTTTAAATCTTCAAAAGCAAGCTGCGTTGTGCTGGCAAAAAGCACGGCGTCAAATTGCCGCAAATTTTCCGGCGTGAACGCCGACATTTCCGCGCTCTCGACGGCGGTGAAAGCGCCGGTTTGCTGGCCGAGCAACTCAAAGGCTTTTGCCGTCAACGGAATCGCGCTGTGTTTATAGCCTTCCGCGCGCGTGAACACCAAAAGCCGGCGCGGCTGCTGGGGTTTTGCCGTTGCTTGCGCTGGCAAGGCCTTTTTGATTTTTTGCACATCTTCGGAGGAAATTTGCGCGAGCGCGAGGCCGGCGAAGAGGGCAAGTATAAAAAAAATGCACGAGGGTTTTAGAAATTGATTCATACTTTTTCCGGATAGAGGCACAACATTTATGTTGCGCCCTGGTTCACAACTCGCGAATCCAAATATTCCGATAGCTCACGGGATTGCCATGATCCTGCAATTTTAGCGGCGCTTTTAAAGCGTGCGCTTGGTAAAACGGCTGGCCGCGATAAACGGTTTCGCCTTTCAGCTCGACGTTGTTTTGAATCAAAACGCCGTTGTGAAACACCGTCAATCGGCCGGGCGTTTCCAGCGTGCCGTCGGCTTTGAAACGCGGCGCGATAAAAATAATGTCGTAGGTTTGCCATTCGTTCGGGCCGCGGCTGGCATTGACGAGCGGAATGTATTGCTTGTAAATGCTGCCGGCCTGGCCGTTGGAATACGTGCGGTTGTTGTAGGAATCGAGCACCTGCACTTCGTAACGGCCTTGCAGAAAGACGCCGCTGTTGCCGCGGCCCTGTCCTTCGCCGGAAACTTTTTTGGGCGTGCGCCATTCGAGGTGCAGTTGCACGTCGCCGAACGCGCGCTTCGTTGAAATATCGCCGGTGCCTTTGGCCACGGTGAAAGCGCCGCCGCCGATTTTCCATTTGGCCGCGCCGCCGTCTTTGTCCACCCATTCAGCGAGGCTTTTGCCGTCGAATAAAACGATCGCATCGGAAGGCGGTTCAGTTTCACGGCCGGGCGTGATCACGCGCGGCTCGTTTTCCCAGACTTCGGTTAATTTCGGATCAGGCTCGTTGCTCGGATCCTGCGCGAAACCGGGAAGCGCCCGAATCAAGACGAGAATAACAAAAGCAAAAAGAGTTTTCATCTTTGAACTCGTTGGTTATAGTTATCCTAAGGCGCACAAAGAAGATCTTTGTGTACTTTTTGACGTTTATAGTGCGGCTTTTGGTCACCGCCGGCGTTGGGCCGATTCTCACGGCTGCGCGAAAATCTTCAACATCTGTTCGGCCACCAGTTGATTGCCCGCCTCGTTCAAATGCACGCCGTCATTCGTTAAAATCCCCTTTTCCTTATTTTCTTTATTATTCTGCGCGAGGTGCTCCATAAAAATTCGCCGCAAGTCGCACAGCGGCAGGCCGTATTTTCCGGCGAGCTTGCGAATAATTTCCGAAAATTTGTTCAAGTCCGCATCCAGCTCGTTTTTGCCGTCGGTTTTTTCGCCGATCACCGCCGGCGTGCAGAGCGCCACTTGAATGCCTTGCGCCTGCAGCTTGCGAATGAGGGCGACGTAAAATCTTTCAAACTTGTTGGCATCCGTTCCGGTGCCGAAAGATTTTTTGTGCCAGACGTCGTTGACGCCGACGTAGATGAAAACCCAATCCGGCTTTTGGCTGAGCACGTCATCTTCCAACCTGAGATACAAATCATAGACTTTGTCGCCGCCAATGCCGGCGCCGGTCAATTGATAATTCGAAATATTTTTGTCTTTGAGCATCCAGCGCATTTTGTCGATATAACCGCCGGGCTGCACGCCGATTTCGGTGATGGAATCGCCGAAGAAAATGACTTTCACCGGCTTGGTGGTTTGCACGGCCATGAGGAATAAACACGC
>CAZVZZ010000128.1:0-7489 GCA_964631505.1 uncultured Cytophagia bacterium | reverse complement strand
TCAGTATTCAGTTTAAATCGGTTTTCGTAAAAATTAAAAAATGAAATCACGAAGCGGGGCATCAGCAAAGCTAAAAAGCTTTTGAACGCGGATGACGCGGATAGCACGGATTTTCACGGCTTCATTTTTTTATCCTGCATTTTTTCTATCTTTGCTTTTGTTCTTTGTCTACTGAAAACTGGGCACTGAATACTGATCATTAGTTTTCCGTCGTGTTCATTTCATCCAAATCATCCGTGCCCGTCGTTTGATAGGCGCGTTTGAGAAGGACGAGCGCGAAGGCTTGCACGCCGAAGCCGATGACGATCGCGGTTAAGATCAACGCCTGCGGCAGAGGATCGGCATGTGGCGGCTGCAGCGTCTCACCGTTACTCGCGATGATCGGCGAGGCGGCGGTGGTCAAACGGCCCAGCGTGAAGATCAAGAGATTCGCGGCGTGGCCGAGCAAAGACAGGCCGATGATTTCTTTGACGATACTGCGACGCAACATCATGTAAAAACCTGCGGCATACAAAAAGCCGACGAGAATCGCGAGCACGACTTCCATTCAATCCTCCATCAACGAAAAGATGATCAATAATGTGACGCCGATCACCACGAAATACACGCCGAGATCGAACAGCACGGGCGTGCCGATTTTGCCGAGCGCCGGCAATTCGTTCGGCAACCAGAGGCCGGTCATAAACGGCAGGCCGAGAAAAAGCGGCAGTAAACCGCTCGCGAGCGCGACGGACAAACCGAAGCCAATCAACACGCGCGGTTCCGCGCTCAAAATTTTTCGCGCTTCGGCGGCGCCGTTGGCAACGGCATACAGCGCGAATGCGGCGGCAGCAACAAGGCCGCCGATGAAGCCGCCGCCTGGCGCGTTGTGGCCGCGCAATAGCAAGAAGAATGAAAACAGCAACAGCAGCGGCAGCAAATAGCGCGCGGCAGTCGAGAGAATCAGCGAGATCATTTTTTGCCTCCGTCTTGCAGACGCAATTTCATCAGCGCGAGCACGCCGAGCGCGGCGATGGCGAGCACGGTGATCTCGCCGAGCGTATCGAAGCCGCGAAAATCCACGAGAATCACATTCACCACGTTGCGGCCTTTGGCCATGAGCCAACTGTTCTCCGCGAAATACGGCGTGAGTCGCGAAACCAGCGGCTGCGCCGTGACCGCGAGAATGAGCAGCGTCATCACGCCGCCCGCAGCACCGGCGATGATAAAATCGCGGGCGCGCGTTGGGGCGCTGGAAAATTTCGCGAACTTCGGCAGGCGATAAACCACGAGCACGAACAGCACCACGGTGAGCGACTCAATCGCAAACTGTGTCATCGCCAAATCCGGCGCGCCGTATAAAATGAAGATCAGCGCCACGCCGTAACCGACTACACCCATGGCCGCGACCGCCGCGAGACGCGATTGTGAGCGCACCGCTGCAATCGTTGCCGCAACCATCATCACCACCACGGCCCATTCGTGCAGATGCAAATCCGTCCACGACCACGCGAGATTCCACTCGCGATTCGATGCAAGCGTCGCGCCCACCAAAACCGTGAACGTGAGAATCGTGATCAGCAAATAATAACGCAGATAGCCGCTTTGCAACACGCGCGTTTGCAGTTGCGCGATTTTAATCAAGCCGTTGAGCGCCGATTGGTAACCTTGCTCCGCGCCGAGGTTGGAGAGAAAACGCAACGGCGCGGTTGTTTTTACCAGCGCGTTTTTGCCGAGATAAACCAGCGCGCCACACAACACGGTGAAAACGCTGAGCGCGAGAACCGGATTCAAACCGTGCCACAAAGCGAGTTTGATTTCAGTTGGCTCGGCGCGCACCGCACTCACAGCGGTAGCAACGAAATTTCGCGCGACGGTTTCCGGCATGAGGCCGATGAGCAAGCTCAACGCGGCTAAAATGGCGGGGCCGATCCAGAGGTTGAGCGGCGCTTCGTGCGGCGTTTTCGGCGCGGAAAAATTTTTACCGAAAAACGGGCGCAGTAAAATCGTCGCGGCAATGGCGACAATGACGAGGTTCGCGAGCACGCCCGCCGCGGTGATCAGCCACGCGGCCTCCGGCGCGCCCATCTTCGCTTCGTACAACAACTCTTTGCTGATGAAACCGAGCATCGGCGGCAGTCCCGCCATTGACAATGCCGCCAGCGTCGCGGCGATGGCGGTGATCGGCATCAAGCGGCGCAAGCGGCCCAATCTGTTCACATCGCGCGTGCCGGTTTCGTGATCCACCGCGCCCGCGATCATGAACAGCGCGCCCTTATAAAGCGAATGCACGATTAAAAAAACCATCGCGGCTTTGGTTGCCAAAACGGTGTTGAGGCCGAGCAACAACGTCAACGTGCCGAGCGCGCTCACGGTGGTGTAAGCCAAAATGCGTTTGAGGTCGGTTTGCGGAAACGCAAGCAGCGCGCCGAGCAGCATTGTGGCCGTGCCGAACGCGGTGACGAGATAATGCCATGCCTCGGTGCCGCCGAGAATCGGACTGAAGCGCGCGAGCAAATAAATGCCGGCTTTCACCATGGTAGCCGAGTGCAAATATGCACTCACCGGCGTCGGCGCTTCCATTGCGTTCGGCAGCCAGAAATGAAACGGCATTTGCGCGGATTTGGTGAAAGCGCCCGCGAGAATCAACAAGAGCAGGGGAAAATAAAGACCGTGGCCGCGAACCACTTCGCCTTGATCGAGCAGCGCGGCAAGTTCGAAGCTGCCGCCGACGTGGCCAAGCAAAATAAATCCGGCCATGAGCGCCAAGCCGCCCGCGCCGGTGACGAGCAGTGCTTGCAACGCGGCTTTGCGTGCGCTCTCGCGTTGGTGCTCGAAGCCGATCAGCAAATACGAGCTGATGCTGGTGAGCTCCCAAAAAATAAACAGGGTGATCAAGTTACCGGATAGCACGAGTCCGAGCATCGCGGCCATGAACAAAAAAATATAAAAGTAGAAGCGCGCGAGCAACGGATGGCCCGCGAGATAACCGCCCGCGTAAATCACGATTAGCGTGCCGATGCCGCTAATGAGCAGCGCAAACAACAAGCTGAGGCCGTCGATATAAAATGAAAAATTAATTCCGAGGCTGGGTACCCACGGCACGGAGAAGCTCAATGCTTGCCCCGCGGCCACGGCGTTGACGAAGCTCGCCAAATAAATGGTTGCGCCGAAAGGCAACAACGCGAGCATCCATCCCGCGAGGCGATTTTTGGAGGTCGATGTGGTATCGGAAATTTCGGCCATTATTTTTTAAGAATTTAAAATCTTTGTCCACAGCAATGAAATCACACAGAAGTAAAAATTTTTCTGTGAGATTTCATTGCTGTGGCCAAAAAGCTTTCAAATTTTATTCTGCGTTTGAAAACCTGAACAATTAAAATACTATTTGCAATCAATGGATGCAACTTAAATTGGGCGCGCGGAAATTCACCAACATACATTCAGCGGCAGAATTTTTTTATACAGATATTTCCGTTTAAATTGCGCTCGCTGAATGTGGAAAGTCCGTCTTTTTCTTCTCATCCTTTTTCGGCGGTTGCAAGCGGTGACGTATCAGGTTTTTAATTTTAACCACCATTTTATGCTCCGCTCCCAATAAGCCGATCCCCATAATGAGGAAGATCGTTCCGGGCATCAGCGGCAAAAATACACCGGCGACGCCGATGAGAAGGAAGATATAGCCGAGAGCTTGTTTTAATCGAAGAATCATGTGCGTTCCATTCTATTGATAACCATCATAATCATTCGTACAGCCACAGTGAATGGGTTGGCGGGTATATGAGGCGTAAAGCCGTCGGCCACTGAACCACGTTGCCCACGCGCCCGGCGCACCCATATACCCTAAGGGCATAGCCCGCGCTCAGCTTTAATCTTTCTAATCAAAATCAAACATCTCACCGAGAAAAGATTTACGGCGGCGGCCTTTGTGATAATAATGGTCGTCGTCATATTTGCGACCTTCAAAGCGTTCGTCGTACTTGCGATTCTCGTAACGGTCGTCGTCAACCTCACGGCGCTCGGACAATGCGGCGGTCGCGGATTTGTCAATGATCTTGTCCAACTCGCCGCGATCCAGCCACACGCCGCGGCATTGCGGGCAGTAGTCGATTTCAACGCCTTGGCGGTCGGCCATTTTCAGCTCGACGGTTTTGCACGATGGGCATTGCATGGTTCGGTCTCCTTGGAAAAATTTTATCATCCACCGGAGTACAAGCTTTAGCTTGCATTCCGAGTTGTTTAAAAGGCTTTGCGTCGGCAAGCTAAAGCTTGCACTCCGTGTTAGCGCAGCGCGGCGAGCGCGGCTTGATACACTTCGATGGTTGCTTCCGGATTTGCTATCGTAATATTCAAGTCGCGCAGCAGGCCGTCGTTGATCGCATAAATCCAGCCATGGACGGTCAACCGCTGGCCGCGCGCCCACGCATCCTGCACGATGGTAGTTTGACAGACATTGATCGCTTGTTCGACGACGTTTAACTCGCAGAGTTTGTCGCTGCGCTTCGAGGTGTCACTTATCATGCTCAGATGGGCGTTGTATTTTTGCCGCACGTCCTGCACGTGGCGCAGCCAGTTGTCGATCAAACCGAGCCGGTCGCCGGTCAGCGCCGCTTTGATGCCACCGCAACCGTAGTGGCCGCAGACGATGATGTGTTTGACCTGCAAAACCTCCACGGCGAATTGCATCACCGAGAGGCAATTTAAATCCGTGTGCACGACGAGGTTGGCCACATTGCGATGCACGAACAACTCGCCCGGCAGCAGGCCGACGATCTCATTCGCGGGTACGCGGCTATCCGAGCAGCCGATCCACAAATAGTCCGGCGCCTGCTGGCGCGAGAGCTTAACAAAAAACTCCGGATCGAGTTGGGTGATCTGCGCGGCCCAGTTCCGATTGTTTGCAAAAAGCTGGTTGAGGATGTGCATCTTTTTCTATTGTTAGATATTTTACCCGTGTAACGTGTGACGTGTAACGTGCTTAACTTCATAAGCCGTTACACGTTCCACGTTACACGAAAAGAAAATTAATACGACCGCAAACTCTCCAGCCGCTCGATGCGCTTCTCCATCGGCGGATGGGTGCTGAACAAGTTGAGTATCGCGCTGCCGCCGCTGAGCGGGCTAACGATAAACATGTGCGCGGTGGCCGGCGTGGCGTTCATGGGAATTTGCTGCGAAGCGTTGTGCAGCTTGCGCAGCGCGTTCGACAAGAAGCGCGGGTTGCCGGCAATGCGCGCGCCTTCTTCATCCGCCATGTACTCACGCGCGCGGCTGATCGCCATCTGAATCAACATCGCTGCAATCGGGGCGACGATGATCGAGACCAGCGCGGCAATCGGGTTGGTGCCTCCTTCTTCGTCGTCGCTGCGAGCACCTCCGAAGAGCATCGAGAACTGCGCGATGTTCGCAATCATGCTGATGGCGCCCGCAATCGTCGCCGCAATCGTGCCGATGAGAATGTCGCGATTTTTGATGTGCGCCAATTCGTGGCCGATTACGCCGGCCAGCTCGTCGCGGCTGAGAATGCGCTGAATGCCTTCGGTGACGGCCACTGCCGCGTGCTGTGGGTCTCTGCCGGTGGCAAAAGCGTTCGGCTGGTCGTTTGGAATGATGTACACTTTTGGCATCGGCAACTGCGCGCGCGTCGCGAGGTTGCGCACCATGCGGTATAAATCCGGCGCGTCGCTTTCCGTCACTTCATTGGCGCCGTACATTTTAAGCACGATCTTGTCGCTAAACCAATAACTAAAAAAGTTCATGGCCACGGCGAGGCCAAACGCGATGAACATGCCAGTCTGGCCGCCGAGGGCATTGCCGATTACCGCAAACAGCGCGGTGAGACCGGCCATCAGAGCAAAAGTTTTGAAATTATTCATGGTTGATTCCTTGTAAGTGAAATTAGCTTTTATAAAATTCAATTCGACGCCGCGCGAAAAGGGCATGCAACGCCACGGCGGCGCGTGCAGCTTCGCATCCGGACTGCCGGCAACGGCGTCCGGTGCAACGAAACGGACGTTGAATTAAGAATGAAACAGTTGAATTAAGCCCAACAGGGAGGCGGAATGTCGCTGCGGGCCGGCGTTTTCAAAAATCCGGGGCGCGCCAGCCTATCCCGCCAGATAAAAGACTCCGCGGAACGAATGCAGGAAAGAAAATAACGGCGAGTTGTGCTGCTCCCCAGCCGCAAAAGCTTTGACAGCCATTGCCGCCGCGTCAACCACTGGTGCGTTTCGCCGATCAACGCCGGAAAAACCGGCGCGGCCATCGCGAAAAGATTGAACTCTTCCGACGCAAACAGAAATTGCCAGCACAAAATCAGGAAAAGAAAAATGCCTTCCGAGATCGAGATGATCCAGAACAATTCGGAGCCGGCAACTGCGCTATTTGCACCAATGGTATACATTAGCTTCCACTCAAGTTCAGAAATATTGGTTGTTATGATATAAATATTTTTCGGCGCAATAACAAGCCTTTTCGAAAAGTAAGCCGCCTGGCTCAGTTTTCAAAATGGCGATTGAGCGTGACCAATTCGAAACGCACGCCGTTTTGTCCCAGCACCGAAACGATATCGAGAATCTTGCTGGCCGTTACTTCTTCCAGCCGTGCCTGCAACTGCGGTTTAACTTTTTCGAATTGCTGATTTTTAAATTCCTTAAACAACCGCCAGCTTTCTTCGTCACGCACGAGCATCTTTTCCCCCGGCGACAGGCAGTGCGTGGCGCGCACCGTCACCGTGTTGCCGGACAAAAACGCGATGACCGAGCGGGCGTGTTCGCCCATTTGCTTGTCCAGGAATTCCGCTACCGAGGCGCTGATGGCTTTTTCTAATTCGGCTTTGGTTTTTTTCATAGCGACACCTTAAAACAAAAAAGCCAGCACTCATCCTCTTGCGAGGAATTTGAGTGCTGGCTTACACTTTAGCCGACCCGCCCGTTAGGGCTTGTCTTCTCTCCTGTCAACCAACGTTTATTTCCTTTGGCGCGGGCTACTTCAACCGGCTCATTGCGTTTGATCAATTTTCCGGTTGCCGTACCAACTTTGTATGAATTTAGACGCAGCTAGGCCAACAAAAGTTTCATGCCGCCGAATTTTTTTTTAATTCTTCTTCGAGATTTTTATTCAGGCACAATACAAACACCCGTTCACCGGTACGCGAGCTGATATCGGTGTGCAAGGACGTCACGGCGGCGCCGGTTTTTTCCTGAATGATTTTTTCCAGCAAGCTGCGCGAGCTTTCGATGAGCCGCATGCGCACCTGCTTGATTAACTGCGCGCCGTCTTTTTCTGCGGCAAGCTGTTCTTCCGCCGGCGTGAGCACGCCTTTGAGGCGAATCAGAATCATGTCCTGAACGATGAACGTGCGCGATTCTTTCGGACCGCGCCCGAGATGCTCGCGCTCGAACTGCGTCACCGCCGTGCTGATGTCGGCTTCAAGCTGGCCTTTGGTTTTTGGGGCAGTCGTGGCCATGATGAAAAATACGGCAAATTTTCATCAAACGCAATATTTTCC
>CAZVZZ010000127.1:0-7556 GCA_964631505.1 uncultured Cytophagia bacterium | reverse complement strand
GCGAAATAAACGAAGTTGCGAACTTTTAAAATTTATACTGCCCGGGCGCTCGCAGGCCCGGACAAACCAAGAAAATCTCTTGACTCTCGTGCGTGGAAGTCTTATATTGCGGCTATATTCTTTCATTGGTATAATTAGGTAAAATACCGAACTCACCGTCCGCACGACGCATTTATGACATGGTCGTAATATGGCGAACGGACGGTCAATCTTATGGAGCAAATCATGAAAAAAGCCTTGTTCGGCGCCACCACGATTATCGCCGCAGTCGTCCTCGGTCTCGTTTTGTTGTCCGGCGAAAAAAAAGCGGAAAGCGCCATCGTGACCACTGAAATCAGTATCGACGGCATGTCGTGCCAAAACTGCGCTGATAAAATCAACGCAAGCTTGAGCAAACTCGACGGCGTTAAAGAGGTGGACGTGCGTCTCGGCGAAAGCAAAGCTTACATCAAATACAACGCGGCGGCCCTCACCGTTCCGGCAATAGAAGCCAGCATCACCAAGCTGGGCTATTCGATTGGCACGGGCGGCGCGCCGATGAGCAAAGAAGATTGTGGCGACAGCGGCGCCAGCGACTGCTGTGCCGGCGAAAAATCCGCTTCCAAAACCTGAGGCGCAGCCATGCCGGCCAACACCGCGGAATTGCCTTTTAAATTCTGAGTAAAAATTCGACGATTCAAAAGCGAGGCGCGCATCGCCTCGCTTTTTTGTTCCTATAACTTTATGCAAAAACGTTTTATTCTCGGCCTTGCGATCAGCGCGATATTCATTTATCTCGCCTTCCGGCAAATCGACTTCGTGCAAATGTGGGCGGCGCTGAAGCAGGCCAACTATTTCTGGCTGTTCCCGGCGGTCGCCTTCATGTTTATCAGCCTGTGGCTGCGCGCCGTGCGCTGGGGTTATTTCATGGAACCGATCAAACCGGGCATCGGTTTTCGCAAATTGTTTTCGGCGATGATGATTGGGTATTACGGCAACAACGTCTTTCCACTGCGCGCCGGCGAGGTGTTGCGCGCCTATGCCATCGGCAAATCCGCCGGCGTTTCGCGCATGGCCTCGTTCGCCACGATTTTCGTCGAGCGCCTCATCGACGTTCTCGCGCTGCTCGTGCTCATCGGCTTTTCGGTTTTTTTTCATGATTATCCCGGCTGGATCGAAAAAGGCTCGGTGCTTATTTTCATCGGCACTGCCGTCATCACACTGTTCATGACCGCGCTGATGCTGCGGACGCAGCGAACCCTGCAGTTTATGGGCCGCTTTACCCGCAGGTTTCCGGAGAAAATTCAACAATTCATCAACAAGCTGCTCGGCTCGTTTCTCGAAGGGTTTTCGATTTTTAAAAAAACCGATCGTTTCTGGACGATCATCTGGCAATCGGTGGTGATTTGGCTCTTGTATGCAGCCGTTAATTACGCCGTTTTGGAGGCCTTCGGATTAAACGCAGAATTGCCGATTGGCGCGAGCTTTGTTATTCTCGTGGTCGTGAACATCAGCATCATGATTCCCGCCGCGCCCGGCTATGTCGGCACCTTCCACCTCGCCTGCCAGCAAGCGGCCATGCTTTTCGGCGTCTCCAACAGCACCGCGCTTAGCTTCGCGTTGATTTTACACATCTCAAATTTCATCCCGATCACGCTGGTGGGATTTTATTATTTCTACCGCGAGCAGCTCAATTTTAAAGAAGCCGTTGCCGGCGAGGAGGAAATGCCCGCCCCGAAAGAGCCGCGTTCGGCCGCACGAAAAAAAGTCGGCGTGTAATTCCACACCCCGCTCACTTCATCCGGTATGAATCACTCTGCCATTGCGCTCAATGCCGCGAGCGACGAGCAACGCCATTTACTGATGGTGACCATCGCCATCTTTCTGCAAGTATTTCTTTCCGCGCTCGATACGACGATTATTAGCACCGCCATGCCGACGGTGATTGCCGCGCTCGGCGGGCTGAATCTCTACAGTTGGGTGTTTGCGGCCTACATGCTCACCAGCACGGTCGCCACGCCGATTGCCGGCAAGCTGTCGGACCAAATAAGCCGCAAGAAACTTTATCTGGCCGGCATTGCAGGCTTCGTAATTTCCTCATGGCTTTGCGGCCTGGCGCAAAACATGACGATGCTCATTTTCTTCCGCGCCATTCAAGGCCTCGCCGCCGGCGCGATGATCGCCGTCTCGATGGGACTCATCGCCGTTCTCTATCCCGCGGAAAAACGAGGCCGAATGCAAGGCATACTCGCATCAGTCTGGGCAATCACCAGCATGTTTGGCCCACTCCTCGGCGGCTTCGTGGTCGAACATTTTTCGTGGCGCTGGAGTTTTTATCTCAATCTGCCCATCGGCGTCGCCGCTTTCTTTTTTGTGAATCGGCATTTGCAGGAACACACCGGCAAAATCGCCGAAGCCAATTCACCAGCCGGCCCAATCGATTATCCCGGCGCCGCCACGCTGGTAATCGGCGTCGTCACTTTTTTGTTGTCGATTACCGACGAAATTCATTCGGCTCCGATGTGGCGCGCCGTGTTGTTTACCGTTTCGCTGTTTTTTCTTTTTCTCTTTTTTGTAATCGAGCGCCGCGCGGCCAATCCAATTTTGCCGCTCGCGCTGCTGCGCCGCCGCGAAATTGCCGCCGCCAATCTCTGTACTTTCTTTTCCGCCTTCGGCATGTTCGGCATGATCATGTTTGCGCCGCTCTTCGTGCAGGGCGCGTTGCTCCGCTCGCCGACGGAAGCGGGCATGACGATGATTCCTATCAGCCTCGGTTGGGCGCTCGGCAGCTTAACGAGCGGCCACACCGTCAATCGTTTCGGTTATCGCTCGCTGGCGCTCACGGGCGCGGTTATCATGCCGTTGGGCCTGCTCTTGCAAACGCAACTTCACGCCACCACGCCGCTGTTGCAAATCGCCGCCCTCAGCTTGATCATCGGCATCGGCATGGGTTTAACCACCAACGCCATCACCGTTTCCGTGCAAAATTCGGTCGAGCCGTCGCAAGTGGGCGTCGTCACTTCCACCACTGTGTTCTCGCGTATTCTCGGCTCTTCCATCGGCGTTAGTTTAATGGGCGCGATTCTTTCCTCCCGGCTGGAAACGCTGCTGCACGGCGTGTTTCTCGGCATGAATGGCAACGCGCTGAGCCAAGTCCGAAGCCTGCTGCGCCCCGAAGCCCGCGTGCAAATTCCGGTTGAATCACTAAAACTTCTGCAACACGCGCTCGAGGAGGGCCTGCAAGATGCCTTTTATTTTGCCGTCGTCGCCGCCGTTATCGCGCTCATCAGCGCCGCGTATATTTCGCCACAACGGCCCACTGCAACCACTTCATCAAAAGCCGAATCAGAAATGATGACGACAGCGTAAAAAAAGGCAATTCATTTAACCGTGATTTCGATGCGTGTTTTATTGCTTTTCATTGACGGCGTCGGCATTGGCGAGCGTGAGGCGGAAAAAAATCCGTTCGCGCGTTTTCCTTCGCCGTTCTTTTCTTTTTTTAAAAATGAATCGCTGCCGGCATTGCCGCACGGCGGCGTGATCATTCCAACCCGCGCCGACATGGATGTTCCGGGGCTGCCGCAAAGCGCTTCGGGGCAAACCGCCATTTTCACCGGCCGTAATGCGGCACAGGCGTTGGGCCATCATCAATCCGGCATGCCGACGCCGACGCTGCGCCGCTTGTTGGATGAAGCGAGCATTTTTAAAAGCGTCCGTGCACTCGGGAAAACCGGCGTTTTTGCCAACGCCCTGTCGAAAAAATATTTTGCTCAGCGCGGCGAACGCATTTCCGCCACCGCCCGCGCGTTAATTGCCGGTGGTTTCCCGTGGCTTACCATGGAAGATTTACGCGCCGGCCGCGCCGTCTCGCATGATTTGACCAACGAATTTCTTCGCCAAATGGGATTCGAAGTGCCGATTCGCACGCCTCAAGAAAGTGCGATGATTCTGGCGGAAATCGCCGCGCGCGCCGATTTCACGCTCTTTGAATTTATTCTCACCGACATGTTCGGCCACAATCAGGAAATATCACAGACCGAAAGCATCGTTTCTCGCCTCGATATTTTATTGCACACCATTCTCGCGGCAGTTGATTTAAATGATACGACCGTTGTACTCACCAGCGATCACGGTAATTTTGAAGATCTTTCCACCAAAACCCACACCCACAACCTCGTGCCGACTTGCGTCTGGGGCGCGGGGCAGAAAATTTTTCTTGACCGCGTGCAAAGATTGGAAGATCTTGCGGGAGCCATCCTGACGGCATTACAGATTTAAGGTGCTGGAAAAATTTCACGTTGCGATTTTGAGGAAAAAACGTTATCTTGATAAAATGCAAAATTTGGAGAAAACTGCATTACTGATGAATTGATGGTGTAACTTCCATTCCAAACCGTTACACGTTCCACGTTACACGATTGATACGAAAGACTCTTCATGTTCGAAAACCGATACGACTTCAAAGCGCTCGAAGCGAAATGGCGCCCCTATTGGCAGGAATTGGGATTGTACAAAACTGGCGCCGATCCCAATAAACCGAAATATTACGTGCTGGATTTCTTCCCCTATCCTTCCGGCGACGGGTTGTCGGTGGGGCATTGCCGCAATTACGTGCCGACTTGCGTGATCGCGCGTTATATGCGCATGAAAGGCTACAACGTACTGCACCCGATGGGTTGGGACGCGTTTGGTTTGCCCGCAGAAAATTATGCCTTAAAAATGAAAGTGCATCCGGCGGTGACGACGAAACGCAACACCGACAATTACCGCCGCCAGATGCGACTCATCGAAGCCTCGTATGATTGGGCGCGCGAAGTTAATTCCTCCGCGCCGGATTTTTATAAATGGACGCAGTGGTTTTTTCAACTGCTGTTCAAACGCGGCCTGGCCTATCAGGCCATTGGCAGCCAGTGGTGGTGTCCGCAATGCAAAACCATTTTGGCCAACGAACAGGTCGAAGCCGGCCGCTGTTGGCGCTGCCATTCCGAAGTCACCAAAAAAGATTTGCAGCAATGGTATTTTAAAATCACCGAATACGCCGACCGTTTGCTGGCTGATCTCGACACGATCAACTGGCCGGAGCCGATCAAGCTCATGCAAAAAAATTGGATCGGCCGCAGCGAAGGCGCCGAAGTGATTTTCACCGCGGATCACGCCGGCCACGTGCATCCGATTCCGGTTTTCACCACGCGCGTCGATACGCTTTTCGGCGTGACGTTTCTCGTGTTGTCACCGGAGCATCCGTTGACGATGCACATCACCTCTGCCGATCGCAAAGCCGAAGTAAGCGCCTATGTTGAAAAATCCAAGCGCATGAGCGAAATCGAGCGCATGTCCACGGAAAAAGAAAAAACCGGCGTGTTCACCGGCTGCGACGCGATTCATCCGGTGAGTGGCGAGAAAATTCCGATCTGGGTGGCGGATTATGTTTTGATGGGCTACGGCACCGGCGCCGTTATGGGCGTGCCCGGCCATGACACGCGTGACTTTGCGTTTGCGAAAAAATTTGGTTTGCCGATTTTCGAAGTCATTTCGCCGGATGGCAAAGCGCACGGTGTGGAAGAATGTTTCGCCGATTACGGCATCATGATCAACTCCGGCGCGTATTCCGGTTTGACTTCGGAAGCGGGCATCGAAAAATTGTGCGCCGAGCTTAGCGCCAAAGGCTTGGGCAAAAAACAAGTCACGTACAAAATTCGCGACTGGCTCATTTCCCGGCAGCGCTATTGGGGCGCGCCGATTCCGATTGTGCATTGCGGGAAAGACGGCGCCGTCGCCGTGCCGGAAGAGCAATTGCCGGTGCTGTTGCCCGAGATCGAAAACTTCGAGCCGAGCGGCGATGGCCGTTCGCCGCTGGCAAAAGTCGAATCGTGGGTCAACACCACCTGCCCGCAATGCGGCGGGCCGGCAAAACGCGAAACCGATACGATGGACGGCTTCGCTTGCTCGTCGTGGTATTTTCTGCGCTTCACGGATCCGCAAAACGCGCAAGCGCCATTCGAGGCGAGCAAAATGAATTACTGGTCGCCGGTGGATTTGTACGTCGGCGGCGCCGAGCACGCGGTGATGCACTTGCTCTACGCGCGTTTCTGGACGAAGGTGATGCACGACGCCGGCCTCGTGCCGTTCGTCGAACCGTTTCCCAAACTGCGCAATCAAGGCATGTTGCTCGCCCCGGACGGCCGCAAAATGTCGAAGTCCTTGGGCAACGTCATCACGCCCGATGCCGTTGCGGAAGTGCTGGGCGTGGATGCGCTGCGCGTTTACATTCTTTTTCTCGGCCCATTTGAAGGCGAATCGAAATGGGAAGAAACCGGCATCAAAGGCGCATCACGTTTCATCACGCGCTTGTGGAATCTCGCAACGGAAACGATTTCTCCCGAAACAAAATTTGTGGAGAAAACCGGCATCGATGAGAAAACGTTCCGGCGCTGGATGCACAAGACGATCAAACGCGTGTCGAATGATATTGAAAATTTCCAATTTAACACGGCGGTCGCCGCGCTGATGGAATACCTCAATTTTCTCTACGAATGCCGCAGTGAAAGCGGCACGATTGCGGTGCCGATGGATTTGTGGCGCGAAGGCGTCGAGACATTCACACGTCTCATCTCGCCCATTACGCCTTTTATCGCCGAAGAAATCTGGCAGGAGGTTTTGGGGAATAAAGGCAAATCCGTGCATCAACAGCCGTGGCTCACGTATGATGAAAACGAAATCGCCGAAGATCAAATCACCGTCGTCGTGCAAGTAAACGGCAAGCTCCGCGATCAAATTTTGGTGCCGGTTGAAATTGACGAAGAGGCCTTGAAGCAACTCGCGCTTTCCAGCGCGCGTGCGAAAAAATTCATGGAAGGCAAAACTGTCCAGCGCGTGATCGTCGTGCCACAGAAGCTGGTGAATATCGTGGTGCGGTAGCGTTCGTAGTAGCGCCTTCAGGCGCTCTGTTTCCTGAGGTTACCTCAACCTTAACAGAAAATTGAACAACATCTGCATGAGCTTGAGACACGCGTTTCACCAGTGCATGCATAAAAGTAGAGATATTTTTATGCGCAAATTCGATCGCATTACTTTTGATCCTAACGTTGCCTGGCTGGCCGAGGAAACCGTTTAATTAAGATTATCGGGCATAACAAAATGCGCATCGGTTTCGGATATGACGTTCACCCGCTCGTCGCCGGTCGAAAACTCATTCTCGGCGGCGTCGAAATTAAACACGAATTCGGCCTTGCCGGCCACTCCGATGCCGACGTGCTTTGTCACGCCATCGGCGACGCCCTGCTCGGCGCGGCCAATCTCGGCGATCTCGGCAAACACTTTCCCGACACCAGCGCGAAATTTGCCAATGTCAGCAGCTTGCTGCTATTGAAAGAGATTGCGCGACTCTTGCATGAGACAAAATATGCGGTAGTGAATATCGACTCCACGCTGGTTTTGGAAGCGCCGAAAATCATGCCGCATGCCGAGCAAATGCGCGCCAACATAGCCGAAGCATTGAGCATTGCGCCGGCGCAAATTTCCATCAAAGCCACGACTTCGGAAAAATTGGGTTTCGTCGGCCGCAAAGAAGGCGCGAC
>CAZVZZ010000126.1:3819-7558 GCA_964631505.1 uncultured Cytophagia bacterium | reverse complement strand
CACCATTCCGGAAAAACTGCCCGCGACGATCATGGCGGAGATTCGCCTCGGCGACAGCCGCTGGTACAGCCGCGAGCGTTACGACATCGCCTCGGATTTTCCGCTGAAAATACAGCGCGAAGAAGAGAGCCGTGAAGGCCGCTACATTCGCGGCGAAGGCCAGATCAACGGCGGTGGCGATGCGATTACGCTCACGACCAGCGCGGGGAATATTACGATTCGGAAATCATCGGCGCGGTAAAAGTACTTTTCCAACGGATAAAAGCGGCCAACGGATTCATCAAAATCCGTTGGCCGCTTTTATCCGTTGGGCTCTGTTTTTAGAATTATCGTTCAGAAAGGAGATTATAAAAATGTTTTGTAAAAATTTTCGTTTCGTCTTTTTTCTTCTTTTAATCCCGCTTGCGCTATTGGCCCAGGAGGAGCGCAGCGAAAAATCCTTCTCCGTGAAACCCAACGGCTGGCTGGAATTGAAAGCGGATTTCGGTTCGGTACAAGTGCGGTCGTGGCCGCAGAACGAGGTGAAAATCGAAGTGCGCAAATGGGTGGAAGGCCGATCGCGGCGCAGCGCCCAAGAATTGTTTGCGGATTATGAAATTCGTTACAGCGAATCCAGCCGCGGCGTTGCCGTGATTGCGGAAATGCGCGGGGCAAAATTCTGGCGCAACAACAACGGCTTGCAAGTGGAGTTTCGCATCACCGTGCCGAAGCAATATAACCTCGATCTCAACACCTCCGGCGGCAGCATCGAAGTGGAGGATTTGATCGGCGAGGCGCGCGTCAACACCAGCGGCGGCTCATTGACGCTCGGTCGCATCGAAGGCCCGGTGACCGCGGAAACGAGCGGCGGCAGCATTGATTTGCGGCAGGCGAAAGGCAAATTGTTCGCGCGCACCAGTGGCGGCGGCATTAACGTTGGCGAAGTGAGCGGCGACGTGGACGTGGAAACTTCGGGCGGCTCGATTACCGTGGATGGCGCAGCCGGCAATTTGCGCGCGCACACCTCCGGCGGCGGCGTGTCGCTGCGCGGCTTGCAGGGCAATGTGGACGCGAGCACTTCCGGCGGCTCGATGGACGCCGAAATTCTCAAACAACTTGACGCGCCGTGCGAGCTTTCCACTTCCGGCGGCGGCATCACGATTTATTTGAGCCGCGATCTTAAAGTCGATATCGACGCGTACACTTCCGGCGGCGAAGTAGATTGTGATTTGCCGATCACCGTGCAAGGCAAATTTGGCGAAGGCAAACTGCGCGGCAAACTCAACGGTGGCGGCCCCCTGCTGACGCTGCGCACCAGCGGCGGTGATATTGACTTACGTAGCCGATGAAATTGTCTTTCCATTGCCATGAAAAAGCCGGTGAGTGGGTTACGCACCGGCTTTACTATTTTACAAACCACCTGTTTTGTCGCCGACTATCGCTCTTCCGGGCCAAACTGCAAAATGTTTTTTTGCTGAATATTTGTGTTGCATCTGAACTGTGAACATGTTAAGTTAGGCTTCAAATTTTATCCCTTTTCTTAGCGCATGCGTCGAAAGAACAAGCCAAGTCATTTCCGTCCGTCGGAACGCAATCCCTCCAAGCGAGGGAAACTTAACAATGTGCCACGAACCCCCCGTAAACGTCTAATCTACCTTTTGGCGTTGTTCTTTCTGGGAACAATCGGCATTTATTGGGCAAAACGTTTTTTCTTCAGAACAGAGTTGTCACCCTCAATACCGGAAAGCACCTCCTCTGTCGTGATTCCTCCAATGCAGCCCGACTCGGCAGGCACCGAAGCCATTGCATTTACTGATTTCGTTGGCGCAGAAGCTTGTCGCACCTGCCATGCGGAACAATACAACGTGTGGGAAAAGTCCACTCATGGCAATGCGGGTGGCGAGCCGGGGCAAGCCAAGCTCATCGCAAAGTTCAATGGTGAGGCGCTACACTTCAAAGATGCTGTCGTGGTGCCGACGGCCAATAAAAATAACGAACTGATTTTCCAGATCACTCCCAACGGCCAAGCCACGCAAGAAATAAAAGTCGCGGCGATTATTGGCGGCGGGCATTTATGGGGCGGCGGTACCCAGAGTTTTTTTGCTCGGTTTCCCGATGGCACGCTGAAGTTTCTGCCATTTGATTATATTCGGGATGAAAAAACGTGGTTTGTGCAATTGCGCGAGCAAAACGAGTGGGCCCCGATTAACCGCACGATTTCGTTAACCGATCTCGTCAATTGGCCGCCGTCTCGTATTTTGGGCGTTGAGCCGCAACACTCGAACTGCCAAAATTGTCATGGCAGCCAAATTTTCATTCAATATGATGCAAACACCAAACGCTATGATACGCGTTATCAAGCTTTGCACATCAACTGTGAATCTTGTCATGGCCCGGGCCGGCGGCACTTGGACCTTATGCAGCAAAACGATGCAGACCGGCTTACGGATATTGGCATGAAGCCGCTTGCCACTTTAACCAAGGACCAATCATTAGAAATTTGTTTTCAATGCCATGCGACCAAGGATGTCATCCAAAGCCAATACCTACCTGGTATGCATATAACCGATTACTTTGCTTTAAAATTTCCAATCTTGGGCAGCGCCCCTTATTTACCCGATGGCCGCGTACGTTTTTTTGCCTATCAGGAAAACCATCTCTATAGCGCCTGCTATCTCGAGGGTTCCATGACCTGCGTCGACTGCCATGATCCGCATGCCCAGAACTATCGCGAAGTAACGGGCCAAGCTTTGGCGGATCGCTTCGATAACAAGCAATGCACCGGTTGCCATGCCAGCAAAATCGGCAAAGCCGAGCAACATTCGCATCACCGCTCAGCATCGCCGGGGAATCGCTGTGTTTCCTGCCACATGCCTTATTTACAACATCGTTTGGTTGGCAACCGCTTGAAGTTTGCCCGCGCTGATCACAGTATTCCCATTCCCCGCCCGCTCTTTGATGCCGCGTGGGGAATCGAAAGCGCTTGTCAGAAATGCCATCCCCAACTCACGACCACGCAATTGCAAGGACACCTTGACAAATGGTACGGAAAGATAAAGCCGCACCATCCACAGGTCGCGAATCTTCTTAAAGCGGCCAGCGTCAATGATCTAAAAACGGCGGCGGCGTTGTTATTGAATAAAACGCCGGTACATGCTATGGCACAGGTTGCTAATCTGAGTCAGTTTATCAAAAATTATTTACAACCGGATATGACGGATTTGCCTGCGGAAATTATTGGGCGTTTACAGAGCCTGGCCGAGAGTGACGATCTGGAGGTAAAGGCCCTGGCGTTAGTGGCTTTGCATTATGGCGCCGGCTTCAATTCCCATCAGCGTGATTTTTTTATTGCCGCCTTGCGGAATGCCGGGGCTGCGGAAAATGCACTGCGCCGGCGTTGGGCGATGGCAATGGATTATTTGGGTGTATGGGCGGCCTACGAACGTGGCAACTTCAACCAAGCAATTACTGCACACCGCAAAGCCTTGGAAATTGCGCCGAACGATTATGCCATCTGGATCAATTTAAGCCTCGCGTATCAAGGCCAGGGTGATTTTAACCAAGCATTGATTACCTTACAACGGGCGCTCGCGCTGGCGCCGACGGAAGCAGCGGTATATTTTCAACTGGCGCAGGTATATTATGCGGTGCAACAAATTCCCGCAGCGATAACCGCCGTGAAAAATGGTTTGCAGTACGATCCCACCAATGAGAAGGCGCAACAATTTTTGCAGTATCTGCAAAGCCCGAGGCAATAGAA
>CAZVZZ010000126.1:0-3719 GCA_964631505.1 uncultured Cytophagia bacterium | reverse complement strand
CGCGATTTAAAATCGTTCGCGTTCGGGGCAGTTATTTCACCAGCCAAGCAGCCATTGTTCTTGAATGATACTGCGTTCTTGCGCCAATATTTTCCAGCCGGCGGCAATCAATGCATGACGTAACTCTTCCGCAGCATAAAAACGCAATTTTTCACCCCACACCAATCGCATCCGGTTCGCCCAATTCGGCGGCGAGGAAGTAAAAAGAAAATATCCCGCCGGCTGCAGCACCCGCCGCACTTCACGGAAAAAAAAATCGCCAGCGCCGAGATATTCGAGCAGCCCAACGGCCGAAACGAAAGAAAACCTTTGCGCGGGAAAAGGCAATTGCTCCGCGCGCGCGAGGACGCGATACGCATTCGCATTGCGTTTTAACATCGCCCAATCCAGATCAACGGCGAAGCGCTTCGGCGTCGCCGGCAAAATCGCCAGATGATCACCCGTGCCGCTGCCAAGATCGAGATGAGCGCCGGGCAGCGGCGGCAACAGTTGCACCAGCTTGGTGAGGTTGTTTTTTTCGGCATCCAGCAGATGGCGAAACAACGGCAAGCGGCGGCGGGCAAAAGAATAGACCGGCGCTTTCCAACGCCAGCAGGTCATGGGGAATGATACAGTTTGGAGTGATAAAACGGCGCCAACGCGCCGAGCAGCGCCAATTCAAACGCCTGCTGTCGCGTCAGCAAGCCGAGACTGAAAACGCCGAACGCGCCGTCTTGATTGCGCACGTCTTTGCGTTTCGCAAAATCGTCGATGACTTCGCCCAGCTCTTTTTTATTATCGAACACTTCGCGCGCCACCGCCATCGGCACCGGCATGCTCATCGAGCTGCCGTAATGACCGATGCCGTTGTGATGAACGAACGCCCAGCTTTGCAAATGAATGTGTTCCTTGTCTTCGGCGCTCAAAATAAAAAATCCCCCTTCCAAGCCAATCGCAAAATCCACCGGCCCCAATTCGGCTTCAATTAAGCGGCGCACCTCTATCGCGCGATTGTGCGCGCCGCGGCGAATTTCCTGCACCGACAGCGGCATGGCGGAAACGCCGCTCTCCACTTCGCGCGCCACATAGCTGATCGCCTCCGGACGATAACCGAGAAGTCCTAGCACTTTATTCATCGCCGTGCGCACCGCTTCAACTTTCGGCGGACGCAACGTGCCGATGGCAACCCTGACGATATCGTTCTTCATTTTACCCCGCTAATGGTGTTCGTTGCAAAAGTTTCTTCCATTCGCTTTCAGCGCTTGCCAGCGTCGCGGCGGCATCCATGTTCGCGATCTCCCCGCGTTCATAACAAATCCGTCCGTCGATCATCGTCAACTGGACGTCACTGCTTTTGGCGGCGTACACGATTTGCGCGTAAATATTTTCGTGCTGCACGGGATACACATGCGGCGCATCCAAATTGATCGCCACCAAATCCGCTTTTTTGCCGATTTCCAAACTGCCGATTTCGTCGTCCCAGTTCAAACAGCGCGCGCCGTCAATGGTCGCCATCTCCACAATCGCCGGCGCCGAGAGCGCCGTCGCGCCGTGCCGCAATTTTTGCAGGAATCCCGCCAGCCGCATTTCGGCAAAAACATCGAGACGGTTGTTGCAGGCCGCGCCATCAGCGCCAAGGCCGAGCCGCACGCCGGCTTGCCGCATTTGCAGAATCGGCGCAATGCCGCTCGCCAATTTCGCATTGGAGCCGGGGCAATGCGTGATGCCGGTTCGATCCTGCGCCAGCGTTGCAATTTCACGGGCATTCACCTGCACGCCGTGCGCAAAGCAACAATGCGATCCCGCGATCCCCAACTCCCGAAAAAAATCGATGCTGCGGTGTTTTTTTTCTCTTAAGAGAATTTCCTCCTCCGCCGCGGTTTCCGCTGCGTGCGTGTGAATCATGCAGCCGAGATCGCGCGCCCGCACGCCAACTTCATGCAACAAGGGTTCGGTGCAGGAAAGCGAAAAGCGCGGCGCAAAAGCATATCGCAATCGCCCATTTGCCGCGCCATGCCAGGTTTCATAAAGTTGTTGGCTTTCCTGCAATGAATCGGCGGTTTTTTCCAGCAACCCCGGCGGCACACCCACGCCGGTATCGATCATGCACTTGCCGCCGGCGGCGCGCAGGCCCCATTTTTCCAACTCTGCAAACACCACCTCATAATGCCGCACGCTGCCCATATCGAGAATCGTCGTTGTGCCGCCCGCCAGCAGCTCCGCGATGCCGAGCCTTGCCGAAACGCGCATCGACGCCGCATCGTGCGCCGCCTCAAACGGCCAGAGGCGTTGCCGCAGCCAATCGAGCAACGGCAAATCTTCCGCCTGATTGCGAAAGAGCGTTTGGCAAAGATGAATATGCGTTTGAATGAACCCCGGCAAAATCGCCCACCGGCTCGCGTCGATCGTGCGGTCGATTGTTGCAATCCCGTTTTCGCCGTTGATTCCGGCAATGCGATCATCCCGCACCAGCAAATCGCCGTGCAGGATTTCGCGCGCGGGGTTCATCGTCACTAGCAAAGTGTTTTTGAATAAAATCGTTGCCATCTATATCACGGGTAAAATAAAGTTCGGCAAAAATATTAGCTCAACGGTTTTCCAAATTAACGCGACTACATGCAAAAATCAAGTTAAAAATCCGTGAATTCGCTTGAATTTGTAAATATTTTTCGCCATCTTTTCGAATTCTAAAATCGCCATCAACTCTTTCGAGGTGTATCAATGAAACCAATCGTCGAATGCGTTCCCAATTTTTCCGAAGGCCGTGATGCGACCATCATCCAGCAAATCACCGATCAAATCGAATCCGTGAAAGACATTCAACTGTTGGACGTCGATCCCGGCGCGGATACGAATCGCGTGGTGGTCACGTTCATCGGCAGTCCCGAGGCCGTTAAAGAAGCGGCGTTTCGCGCCGCCAAACGCGCGAGCGTATTGATCGACATGACGAAGCATCGCGGCAGCCACGCGCGGATCGGCGCATTGGATGTGTGTCCGTTCATTCCGGTGGCTGGCGTAACGATGGAAGATTGCGTTGCCCTCGCCAACGACGTGGGACAACGCCTCGGCGAGGAATTGCAGATTCCGGTTTATCTTTATGAATACGCCGCCAAACATCCGGATCGCAAAAACCTGGCGACGATTCGCGCCGGTGAATATGAAGGCCTGCCGCAGAAACTCGCGGACCCGCATTGGACCCCGGACTTCGGGCCGCGGACTTTCAACCCCAAAAGCGGCGCGACGGTCGTGGGGGCGCGTGATTTTCTCATCGCGTACAACATCAATCTCAACACCACCGACAAACGTTACGCTGATGACATCGCGTATGCGCTGCGCGAGCGCGGCCGGCATAAACGCAGCGGCAATATTTCGCCATTCTATTATAAAGGAAAGTTGGTCAAATTTGAAGCGGGCAAATTCCCCTGCGGCCCGTGCGATTTTGTCGGCAGCAGTTTCGAGGCGTTGGCAAAACATTACCGTGAAGTTCATGGCAAAGATTTAGCGGCGCGTTACCGCGAGCTGGGTTATCGCGACCATGAATGGTCCGGCAAAGAAGTTTACGACGACGGCCAATTCACGCATGTCAAAGCCGTCGGCTGGGTGGTGGAAAAATATCAGCGCGCGCAAATTTCGATCAATTTGACCAACTACAAAATTTCGCCGGCGCATCTCGTGCTCGAAGCGGCGCGCGAGCAGGCCCGGCAGCGCGGCATTGTCGTCACCGGCTCGGAAATTGTCGG
>CAZVZZ010000125.1:0-7565 GCA_964631505.1 uncultured Cytophagia bacterium | reverse complement strand
GGCGTCACGCTGCCGTCGGTGGTGATCTCCATGATCAATTTTTCATAATCGATGCGCTGTTGCACGCGCATGTTTTCGACGCGATAGCTGACGTTTTTGATCGGCGTGTAAATCGCGTCGATCGGAATCGAGCCTAACGGCATATCCGGAATTTTATTTTCTTCCGCCGGCACGTAGCCGTGCCCGCGACCGATACGCAACTCAATCCGCAGCTCGGCGCCCTTGTTCAGCGTCGCGAGATGATGGTCGGGATTGAGAATTTCAAAATCCGTGGTGCCGTTTTGAATATCGCCGGCTTTAAACTCGTGCGGGCCTTTCAACTCGATCAGCACGCGATCGGGTTTTTTATTGATCAGCTTGAAGCGAACTTCTTTCAAATTCAAAATGATTTCCGAGGCGTCCTCGACGACGCCAGGAATCGTGGAAAATTCATGATGAACGCCGTCAACCTTTATCATGGTAATGGCCGCACCGGGCAGCGACGACAGCAAAACGCGGCGCAACGCATTACCAATCGTCGTGCCGAAACCGCGTTCCAAAGGCTGCACGATAAATCTGCCGAAAGTGCTGGAATAGCTCGACTCTTCGAGCTCCACATTCTCCGGCATTTGTAAATTTGGCCAAGTCATAGCAAGCATCTCCGATCTTTGTTACATCCCGTCTATTGGGATTACTTCGAGTACAATTCAACCACGAGGTTTTCGTTTGCCTCGGTGGGAATATCCGCCCGTCCTGGGATCTCGAGCACCGTTCCGGCCAGATTCGCTTTATCCAGTTCGAGCCACGGCAGCAAGCGGCCTTCTTTCATTTTGCGCATACTGGCATGGATCAATTCCATCTTGCGGCTCTTTTCGCGGACCTTCACCACATCACCGGGCCGCAGCGAAAAAGAGGGAATATCGACCGTACGGTTATTGACCATAAAATGGCGATGCCGAACCAATTGTCGAGCGGCATTACGCGAGGGCGCAAAGCCGAGCCGGTAAACGACATTATCCAAACGGCGCTCTAACAAGCGCAGCAGGTTTTCACCGGTGATGCCTTTAATGCGCAGCGCCTTCTCGTAATAGTTGTGGAATTGCCGCTCCAGCAGGCCGTAAATACGGCGGAGCTTTTGCTTTTCGCGCAACTGCACGCCATATTCCGAAAGCTTGGTGCGCCGCGTCCGGCCATGCTGGCCGGGCGGAGCTTGACGTTTCTCCACCGGACATTTCGGCGAAAAACATTTTACGCCCTTGAGGAAAAGTTTTTTCTCCTCACGGCGACAGAGTTTACAAACTGGCCCAACGTAACGTGCCATAACTGTGTCTAAAGACCTCCTTGACTGCAACAAGCGCCACGCGCTTGTCGTCAACTTTTAAATTTACAACAAATAAAATTTGCAACGAAAAGAGAACCGCAACGAAAAAATATTGCTAAACTACTCTTGAAAAACTATCATCCAGCTTACGCGAAGAAGGCTTTCAAAACATTGCAAATTTTAAATTGAAAATTTTCAATTTAAAATTTTTAATGCTTTGGGCTTACACGCGGCGGCGTTTCGGCGGCCGGCAACCGTTGTGTGGAATCGGCGTAATATCTTTGATCGCGGAAATTTCCAAGCCGCTGGCCTGCAACGAACGCACCGCCGATTCACGACCCGAACCGGGACCGCTCAACAACACTTCGATTTTACGCAAGCCCATATCCATCGCATTTTTGGCGGCATTTTCCGCCGCCACTTGCGCGGCAAACGGCGTGCTTTTGCGCGAGCCTTTGAATCCGACTTTGCCGGCCGAGGCCCATGAAATGACGTTACCATACAAATCGGTCAACGTCACGATGGTGTTGTTAAACGTGGATTGAATGTGCGCCAAACCGACGGCTTCAACCCGTTCTTTTTTCTTACCGCGCTTTTTCTTTGCGGCTGCTGTGGTTGCTGCTGCTGTTGCCACCGAATATCTCCTGTTTCGGTTAGCCTGCTCGCCGGTTGCCGGTTGCCGGTTAAAAATTACCGACTGAATAAGGCTACTGGCTCACAAGCGAACGCGTTTTTATTGCTTGCCGACTACTTTTTTCATGCCGCCAATGGTTTTGCGGCGACCGCGACGCGTGCGGGCGTTGGTATGGGTCCGCTGGCCGCGCACCGGCAAGCCGCGGCGATGCCGCATGCCGCGATAGCAGCCAATATCCATCAGACGCTTGATATTCATGCCGATCTCGGCGCGCAACGCGCCTTCGACTTTAAAATCCGAGCCGATGATCGAGCGAATTTTGGCGACCTGATCGTTGGTGAGATCTTTAACGCGGATATCCGGGCTGACTTCCGCTTGCTGCAAGATCACCTTTGAGTTGTTGCGGCCGATGCCGTAAATATACGTCAACGCCACTTCCACACGCTTTTCGCGTGGCAGGTCAACGCCTGCAATACGCGCCATCTGTTATCTCCAAAAAATTAGGCAGAGCGCTGAACGCGAAGTGCCGAGCGCACAGCGCCTGGCGTGTTGATACGCTCTGCACTGTGTTCCGTGCGCGCTACGCGCTTTGCGAGTTTTATCCTTGCCGCTGCTTGTGCTTGGGGTTGCTGCAAATAATCATCATCTTGCCCTTGCGGCGGATGAGCTTGCATTTATCGCAAATTTTTTTGATCGACGACCGAACCTTCATATATAACCTTCACTCGGTTTAAATCGACAAAATCCAAATCAGTATTTTGTCTGTTTACTTTTTTATCCGTTATTATTTGTACCGATACGTAATCCGCCCGCGCGTGAGATCATACGGCGACAACTCCACCGTCACTTTGTCGCCGGGAAGAATCTTGATAAAGTGCATGCGCATTTTACCGGAGATGTGGGCCAGCACTTTATGCCCGTTCTCCAACTCCACACGAAACGACGCGTTGGGCAGCGTTTCATAAATCGTTCCGTCGACTTTAATGGATTCTTCTTTCGGCATACGGCGCACCTACAAACCTTGTGTTAAGATCTCTGCTTCTCCTTCTCGAATGACAATCGTGTGCTCGAAGTGAGCTGACGGTTGTTTATCGGCAGTGACGACAGTCCATTCGTCCGCCTCGGTAAAAACTTCTGGCCGGCCGGCATTCACCATCGGCTCAATTGCCAGCACCATGCCCGGCTTTAATTTCGGCCCTTCGTTGGGCTTGCCAAAATTTGGAATTTGCGGCTCTTCGTGTAAATGGCGGCCAACGCCGTGGCCAACCAACTCCCGCACCACGCTGAAACCGGCGGTTTCCACATGCCGTTGAATGGCGTTCGACAAATTATGCAAGCGGTTTTTGGCCCACGCCTGCTCGATGCCCTTGTAGAGCGCTTCCCACGTCACTTGCATCAGGCGCCGGCGCTGCGCATCAATCTCGCCAATCGCATAAGTTTTCGCGGCATCGCCAAAAAAACCGTTGTATTCAACGCCGACATCGACACTGACGATCTCGCCGCCTTTCAATTTCCGATACCCCGGAATGCCGTGCACAACTTCAGCTTCCACCGAGATGCAACTGCTGGCCGGAAAAACTTTGCCGTTGACTTTGTATCCTTTGAAAGCCGGGCGACCACCGAAACCGCGAATGTAGCGATCGATTTCAAAATCCAACTCCATCGTGGTCATGCCCTCGCGAATTGTCTGCTCAATGAACTTAAACGTCTCGACCACCAACCGGCAGCTTTCTCGGATCAGGCCGATTTCGCGCTCGCTTTTTATCAAACTCATTGCCTAAACATCACAGAATAACAGTTGCCGGTCTCACTTGGAATAATGCCGCGGCGACGCCTTTTTCCACAATTCAAACTGAGCCAACGCTTTGGTGACACGATTGACAATTTCCGCGTGGACTTTTTCGATGCTCAAGCTGCCGTCGATGGGAATCAATTTCCCTTGCGCGCCATAATACGCTTTCAATGGCCGTGTCGCTTCTTCATAAACATTCATGCGATGCAACACCGTTTCGGCCTTGTCGTCGGAGCGCTGGTAAATTTCGCCTTTGCAATACGAGCAGATATTGTCGGGCGGCGGCGGATCGCTAATCAGATTATACAAGTGCCCACACTTGCTGCAAACCCGGCGGCTCGTGAGGCGCTCGATCACTTTTTTTCTCTCAATTTCGAGGCTGATCACGCCCGCAATCGGCCGGCGATAGTTGAGCAACACGCGATCAAGCTCCTGCGCCTGATAAATATTGCGCGGGAAGCCGTCAAGAATATAACCCTTGGCCGAATCCGGCTCGGTGATCCGCTGCACCACCAGGTCAATGATCAAATAATCGGGCACCAATTCGCCCGCGTCCATAAACAACTTTGCCTGCAGTCCAAGGTCGGTCTTGGCCGTAACCGCCGCGCGCAAAATATCGCCGGTTGAAATCTTCGGGATGTTATTGAAGTGTTGGCTCAATAACGCGGCTTGAGTGCCCTTGCCCGAGCCCGGATAACCTATAAAAATTAGCTCCATGCGCCTCTCATGGCTAACGAGAAGTTATAAGATAACTGGCGAAAACCGAACCGGCGCTTAAAGGGCGCTTCCGCAGGAAGCGATTTACGACACGCGTCTCCCTTTAATGCGGCCGCCTTTCATAAAACCGTCGTAGTGGCGCATCAGCAGATGAGATTCCAAATGCTGCAGGGTATCAAGCGCGACACCGACGATGATGAGCAACGACGTACCGCCAAAGAACGAAGCAAAATTGTGCGACACATTCATCACGCGCGTGACGATATGCGGGAAAACCGCGATCAACGCTAAAAAAATCGAGCCGGGCAAAGTGATTTTGATCAAGATGTTGTCAATAAACTCTGACGTGTGTTTGCCGGGCCGCACGCCGGGGATGAAGCCGCCATGCTTTTTCATATTGTCCGCAACGTCGACAGGATTAAAAGCAATGGCCGTATAAAAATAAGTGAAGAACACGATCAACAAACCGTAAATCACCCAGTAAACCGTCGAATTTAAATCGAACATCGCCGCCACGCCCTGCATAAACTCGCTTTTGGGAAAAAACTGCGTAATCATTTGCGGAATAAACATGAGCGACTGCGCGAAAATGATGGGCATCACCCCGGCGGTGTTCACCCGCAGCGGAATGTGTGTGCTCTGGCCGCCGTAAACCTTGCGCCCGACAACGCGTTTAGCATATTGCACCGGAATTTTACGCGTGCCCTGGGTGAGGGCGACAACCACGGCGACGCACGCGACCATGATCGCGAACAGCAGCACTTCCGCCAAAATATCCCGGTTGCCGCTTTGTATCTGCTGGAATTCATCCAACAGCGCTTCCGGAAAACGCGCGATAATGCCGATAAAAATAATCAACGACGTACCGTTGCCGATGCCGCGCTCGGTAATCTGCTCGCCGAACCACATGATCAAAATCGTTCCGGAAGTCAGCGTCAGCATTGTTAACAAGCGAAAACCCCAACCCTTATCTGGAACCGCGGCTATGCCGCTCAAGTCGATCGACTCGAGGAAAATGCTCACGCCGTATGCCTGAAGCGCCGCGATCAACACCGTGCCGTAGCGCGTGTATTGCGTAATTTTCTTGCGGCCTTCTTCACCTTCCTTCTGCAAGCGCTGAAAATACGGCATCACGGCGCCCAGTAATTGGATGATGATCGAGGCGGAAATATACGGCATAATGCCGAGTGCAAAAACCGTGGCGCGGCTAAACGCCCCGCCCGCGAACAAATCATACAAACCAAGCAGGCCGCCGCCCTGATTCTGCGCAAAAAATTCCAAAAGCACGCGGCTATTGATTCCGGGGACCGGCACGTGCGTGCCGACGCGCTCGACCAGCAGCACCAACAGCGTGAAAATAACGCGCTTGCGCAGCTCCGGAATCTTAAAAATATTTTGAATGCTTTCGAGCATATTCGTTTTTCTCGTCGCCCTGCCCCCTTGCTCCGCGCTTTTAAAAATTTACACGGAAACGCGGGGCTTGGTGAGGCACTTTTAAACTTTATCTGAATTGAAGCTTCTCATCACAGCCCGCGCTTATCGTTTTGCCAGCACGGTGGTTTTACCGCCGGCTTTCTCGATCTTTTCCAGCGCGCTTTTGCTGAAGGCGTGCGCGTGAACCGTCAGCGGTTTTTTCAGTTCACCGCTGCCGAGAATTTTGATGCGTTCATTTTTTTTGCCGATCAGCCCGTTGTCAAAAAGCACATCGGGCGTGACTTCGGTCACGTTTTTCAAGCGCGCCAGCTTGTCTAAATTCACCGCTTGGTATTCAACGCGAAAAACGTTGGTGAAACCGCGTTTGGGCAAACGGCGTTGCAGCGGCATTTGGCCGCCTTCAAACCACGGGTTCGTTTTGGTGCCGGCGCGCGACAACTGGCCTTTGTGGCCCTTGGTCGAGGTACCGCCGTGGCCCGAACCTTCACCGATGCCGAGGCGTTTGCGCTTTTTGCGCGAGCGCGGCGCGTATTGTAAATTTCCTAAATCCATCTCAGACCTCTTCAACCCGAATCAGATGAATGACTTTATTGACCATGCCGCGAATCTGGGGCGTGTCGTTGTGCAAGACCGAGTGGCGAATGCGATGCAACCCGAGAGCTTTCACCGTGTCGCGCTGATCCTGCTTTTGACCGATAAGACTGCGGGTCTGGGTGATTTTCAGTTTTTTCGTATTCTGGTTCATAACAGACGAATCGTTCACAAAATTTATAAAACGCTCATTGCCTGCAACGCCGGCGCGGCAAATCTTTATTCGACCAAACGGCGGTTGAACAATTCCGGCATCGTCATGTTGCGGCGCTTGGCCAAAGCCCGCGCGTCCATCAAGCTTAACAACGCCTCAATGGTGGCTTTGACGACGTTATGCGGATTGGACGAGCCAACGATTTTCGACAACACGTCTTGCACGCCAGCCGCTTCCATAATGGCCCGTACCGGGCCGCCGGCGATGACGCCGGTGCCGGGCGAGGCCGGCTTCAAAAACACATGCGCCGCGCCGAATTTGGCTTTCACCTCATGCGGCAGGGTGTGTTTCAAAATGGGGACGCGCACCAGGTTTTTTTTCGCATTGTCGGCGCCTTTGGCAATCGCATCGCTGACTTCATTGGCTTTGCCAAGGCCGTAGCCAACGTGTCCGTTGCCGTCGCCCACCACCACAATGGCGTTGAAGCCAAAACGCCGGCCGCCTTTCACCACTTTGGCGGTGCGATTAATGGCAATCACGCGTTCTTTTAGTTCCAACTCGCTCGAGCTGATTTTCTCTTTACGCACAAATATTCTCCGTAAACTGCATCACGGATGCAGCATCTGAAACTCACCAACGACTGGTCGCGGCTCCGAATTTCATTTATTGTCTAAGAAAAATCGGAGACGAGATTAAAACTCCAAACCGCCTTCACGCGCGCCCTCGGCCAACGCCTTGACGCGGCCGTGGTATAGATAACCGTTGCGGTCAAACACCACTTTTTTGATGTTCAACGACAGCGCTTTTTTCGCCAACGCCTTACCGACCATTTTGGCGGTCTGGCTTTTATCCGGCAGGACTTTCAATTCTTCCTGCAGTTCTTTGGTACGCGATGATACGGTGGTAATAGTCTTTTTCGTGGTGTCGTCGACCAATTGGCCGT
>CAZVZZ010000124.1:0-7593 GCA_964631505.1 uncultured Cytophagia bacterium | reverse complement strand
TCAATCGTGGCAATCGTTTCAAACAATTCCGGCACGGTGCGAATCCGGCGCAATTCGAACAAATCGCTTTGCGCGTCGACGAAACCGGGCGCGGAGGTGACGGTCGAAACGTAGCCGCTCGTTGCCACCATCTGTTTAACGTTGTCGTTGTAATACGGATAGGGCCCGCTATTGGGAACAGAAAAATGATGAATGGGAATCCCCAGTTTTTTTTCGAGTGCAGTACGGCTGGAAATAATTTCGCCGCGTGCGTCTTCGGGGTCTGCATTGGGCAAATTTAAATGCGTCAGCGTGTGACCACCGATGATCATGCCGTTTTGCAGCATCTTACGAACTTGCTCCCACGTGAGCATCACGCGTTCAGCGGCGGAACTGTAATTTTCATCCGCGAGCTGTTGGCGCATCTGCTCGCGCACGGTTTCGCGCACTGCGCGGTTGCTGCTTTTGATCAACTTGACGACTTCACGAATCGCGAGATTTTTTTGGGCGGAGTTGGCGAGGTTCAATTCGATTCGCTTTTCATTAATTTGCAAATGCAAAGATAATTGGGCGGTTCGCAGAATTAGAAAATTGACTTCGAACAGCCAAAACGGTTCAAGGCGGTCGATGCAATGTACGGTTAAATAAAACGTGCCCGAAGCCTTGTGGCGCTGGAGAATTTCAGCCGCGACAAAATTATCGGCATAACCGTCGTCAAACGTGAACACGACGGCATTGCGCGGCGGCTGTTTTCCCGTACGGATGCTATTGATGACTTCATCCAACGAAACAATGCGATACCGTCGCGAAAAATAGCGCACGTGTTTTTCAAAATCCCGCGGCGAAATGCAAATACTGGGGCTGGCGTAATCACAGGCCCGCGGATCAACCACGGCGTGATAGCGCAGAATGGCAACGCGGCGGTTCGGAAAAATATTTCTGAGCAGATGGAAAAAACCGAGATGAAATAAAACGGTTTTCAGGAAACGGCTGAAATGTCTTTTGAAATTTTGCAATTTTGAGATCCATAAACCGGACGAGCCGGAACTAGCGCGGATTCCATCCGGGTGGTGGAATGCCTTTGACTTTTTTGCACTGTTTGGCTTCTTAACAAACTAACTTTCCTCCCGCACCGTGTTCCACACTGTGAATTTCTGTCCGCGGTAGTTGCCGATAATGCCCAGCAGCGAGGCATAATTTACCAGGCAAAAATAATACGGCACGTAAAACAGTTTCGCAATGGATGGCCGGCGCGATTGGGCCCAACCGATAAGGGCTAATACGTAAAACGCAATTTGTAAAGCAAAAATAATTTGGTGCAGTTTGCCAAAACTCAATAGAAAAAAATTGGCCACTAAAGCGCCGCCCATAAACACGGGAACAAGCCAGCGCAGCAGCTTATGCGAAATCACCTGCACCGTGTAAAAGCCGAAACGAAACGGATTCAACACTTGGCGGACGCGCCAGAGGCCACGCCAGGCGCGATTAACGATGCGCACTTTGCGGCGAAATTCCTTGTCAAACGATTCGGCGCCGCGCTCAAAAGAAAACGCTTCCTCTTCATAAACGTTGCGATAGCCCTGCGCCACAATTTGCAACGGGTTAACAAAATCGCTCAAATCTTCCGGGCGCAACGGGCGAAAAAGTGATTTGCGGATGGCGTAAATCGCGCCGTCGCCGCCGACCAGCGAGCCGGTTTGCGTTTCCATTTTTTTCAGCGCCAACTCGTAACGCCAATAAAGATTCTCACTCGCAGCCGAATCCGGGGCGCCGGCTCCGATCTCATAGCGTGATTCGCCGGTGACACAACCGACTGCCGGATCGACAAAATTGCGCACGAGCCGGCGCACGGCCAGGCGATGATACATCGCATTGGCATCGGAGAAAATAACGATCTCCCCTTTTGCCTGAGGCACGGCAGCGTTCAAACCAACGGTTTTGCCGCCGCGTTTTTCCATGCGCAGCAAACGCACGCCGCGATCGGTATATTCGTTGACAATCGCGTCGGTGTTATCGGTAGAGCAATCCGAAACCACGATAACGTCAAGAAGCGCGGCCGGATAATCAAGCGCCAGGCTGTTTTCAATTTTCTCACGAATACTCTGGCCTTCATTATAAGCGCTGATGATCAACGTCACCGGCGGCGTGAGCGAACCGCGCTGCGCCGGCTCAGCTTTGGCCAAACGGGTCAAGAGTAATAACAATAACGGATAGCCGACGTAGACCCACAGAATGAGCGCGATACAAAGCGCAAAAAAAATTATCATCGCGAAGTTGTCATTCCGCAGAAATCCTGTTCAGAGTCAAAAAGTCGATTTCATATCGAGCAAGATTTATGCAGAATGGCATTTAGTTTTTTTAAAAAATTATGATTATGGGATATTCCGAACGATCGCCGGCCCGACCAAGCGCGTTACAAAAAGCGGCAATTTTTGCCACGCTTTGATAGCAAATTGATATTTCGGATTGGTCGGCGCCAACTCCGGCAAAGCGTTGCCGTTGGCGAGCCAATATTGCCAGTGCAACGGCAGGGGCTGTGCGCCCCATTGGGCTTTGAATTTGAACGTGTTTTCGCCGGGCGTACAGCGGCCAAAATCAAAACGCCGGTAGCCCTTTTTAATCGCAAATTCGAGTACCGACCAGTAGAGCAGCATATTCGCCGCAAGATGATTATAACGCCGCAAACTCGACGCCCACGGAATTTCCAGCGTGTCACGAAAACCAAAAACCAAACCGGCGGCAATCGGTTGCTCTTTCAAAAAGATCGAACAAAGCCATGACGACTCGGGGAAATTTTTCAAAATTTGCGCAAAAAAATTTCGCGAATAAACTGGCGTGCCGAGGTCGCGCATGTTGACGGAAAAAACCTCGTAAAAATTTGCCAGCTCTTCTTCGCGGCCGAGCCGGACCGTGAGGCCTTCTTTCATCGGTTTGCGAATTTGGCTGCGCAGCTTCGGCTTAAAATCATTCCACAATTTATCCGGCTGCTCCGGCAGCTCGAGCAACATCGAAACTTTATGCTGCTTGGTGGGCACGTTCTCCAACAGCGGCGTTTCATGGCGCAGCTCCAGGTAAGCCGCACGGCGCGCCGTTGCCAGTTCGCGCGCAAAATCAAACAAGCAATTGCGAGCCGCGCTCGTCTCGGCAACGATGCCGCCGTAATTTAAAAACGGAACGGAAATTAAAAATGACCCAAACAACCGGCTGCGCACATGAACCAGCGGCAAGACGCCGTGCACCACATCGTTTTCGGCTGCCATCAAATACAAGCAGGTATGGCCAAAGCTTTCTTCAATGACCTTTTTCCATCCGGAAAGATGCGGTCCGCGCGCGGCCGGTTGGCGGCGCACAAAGTCGTCCCACAATTGGGTTTCCGATTCCAGCGTTGTAATTTTCATGTGTCCAAGCGTGGCGCGGTTTGCCAATCGGTATTGGTGTTGGGCCAATCATTCTGGATCGGAATGGTTTGTAAAACCTCGTGCAAAGAGCCAAAAGCAAATTCTTCCAATAGCCGGCGCAATTTCATTTCCATGAACTCGAGGTTACCATAATGCCGCAATTCTTTCAAATAGCCGATTTTAATTCGGGGCAGATCAGGCGCTAATTCCCACGGGTGAAAATAAATGATGGCGGGTTTCCCCTCACGATTGATGCGGCGTATGCTGTTGCGAATAAACCAATAGGGATAAAGCCGCAGATAACCGCCGCCGGCCATCGGAATATTTTTGCCGCGCAGTTGAATCGTGGAGAGCGGCACTTCCACCAGGCGCGGCCGGTCTTTTAAATGAATATAAAATGGAAACCGGGGCGCATCGGGAATGCCGTACAGATCGTGTTTAACCGGAAAAATACTGGAGTCGCAGGTGAGGCCAAGATCGGCCAACGCTTCCCACGCCCACAGCGAGGCGCGCGTGATGGAATAGCTGGGGGCGCGAAAGCTGTTGATCGGCGTCTGCGTTAAATTCTGCAGAATGGCGAGCGAGCGCTGCACGTCAGCGATAAATTCCTGGCGGCTTTGCTCGTAAATGATTTGATGGGAATAGGTGTGCGAGCCGATTTCGTGTCCGTGCTCTTGAATCGCAATGACGATTTCCGGATAACGTTCGGCAACCCAGCCGAGAATGAAAAAAGTGGCACGGACGTTTTTCTCCGCCAAAATTTTCAACACCAGGCAGGTGTTGGCAACGACTGTGCTTTTGAAATGATCCCACTCTTCCCGGCGAATTTTTTGGCGGAACAGGGAGACATGAAACCACTCTTCGACGTCGATCGTGAGGGCGTTGAGAATGCTCATGGATGCAAGCGCAAAGATGAAAGGCGCACTGAGAATGGCAAAGCTTCGTCACTAACCGACAAGAAAAAAATTACGCGTCAGTTGCTGGAATGTAAGTCATTGCGAGGCGCCTTTTGCCGAAGCATTCTCATCATTTTCAAAAAGATTGCTTCGCTGAAAAACGCTCGCAATGACGGTTACAAAATAACTCGCAACGAGTAAATTACGCCGTTTGACTTTTGCCTTCTCAAGAATTTTCTAAAAACCACGCGACCGTGCGTTTCAAGCCATCCCTGAAATCAACTGTGGGCGTAAACCCTAAAACTTTTTTCGCCCGGGCGATGGAAGCGAGCGAATGCTTCACGTCGCCGGAGCGCTCCGCGTCGTATATTGGCCGAACTTCCTTTCCCATAATTTCGGCCATGAGCTGCAACAAAGTGTTTAATGAATAACGATCACCGCAGGCGATATTCATGAATTGTCCCGGCGCGTCCGGCGCCGTGCACGCCAATAGGTTCGCCTGCACCACATTTTCGATAAAAGTAAAATCGCGCGATTGCTCGCCGTCGCCGTAAACGATGGGCGCCTCGCCTTTTTTGATGGCCGTGATAAACCGCGGAATCACCGCGGCATATTGCGACAAGGGATCCTGCTTGGGGCCGAAAACATTGAAATACCGCAACGCCACCGTCGGCAGGCCGTAAATCGCATGAAACGACACGGTGTAACGCTCGCAGGCCAATTTCGAAACCGCATACGGCGAGATCGGATTCGGCGTCATGCTCTCTTCTTTCGGCAATTGCGGCGTATTGCCATAAACCGAAGAAGACGAGGCCGTGACGAAACGCTTAACGCCGGCCTGCTTGGCCGCCCATAACAAATTCAGCGTGCCGTTCACATTCACGTCGTTGGAGGTGATCGGATCTTGCACCGAGCGCGGCACCGAGCCGAGCGCGGCCTGATGCAACACGTAATCGACGCCAGCAACCGCGCGTGCCGCCACCTCAGGGTTACGAATATCGCCCTCGATCAAATCAATATTGGTTTCAAACCCGGCTAAATTTTGGCGCCGCCCGGTGGCGAAATTATCCAACACCCGCACACGCTGACCGCGTTCGAGCAACGCCTGCACGATATTTGCGCCGACAAAACCACCGCCGCCGGTGACAAGATAATGAGCCATTTACTCCTCGCTAAAGATATTTGCTAAAATAAACCGCAGCGCCAGGCTGCAGTGACTCTTGTTCAGCCTTCGCGCCTTGTGGTGAATTAGTGATGTAGTAATTTAGCAAGGGAACGGCAAAATACAAAATTTATTTTGCGTCATACTTGGCGCCGGGTTACTTCTTTTTTTTGTCGTTGACGTAGTATTTGTAACCGTAATACGATTGGTCGAAATAGTACGGCAGCACGGCTTTTTGATTGTTGATGATGACGCCCAGAATGTTGAATCCGGCGTTCCGCATCATGTCCGCCGCGCGTTTGACCACTTCTTTGTGGGTATCGCCGGCTTTAATCACCATCAGCGCCCCGTCCATTTCCGGGCTGAGAATCAGCGTGTCGGTGACTGGAATCACTGGCGGCGAGTCGACGATAATCGTGTCGAAGTAAAATTTAATTTCCGAAAACAGATCACGCAAGCGCGGCGAATTAAACAATTCGGTCGGATTATCCACGACGCTGCCGGCGGTCAACAACCGCAGATTTTCAATGGCGGTGCGTTTGAAACAAGTATCCAAGCGCCGCGTGCCGGTCAGCACGTCTGCCACGCCCTCCTCTTTCGGCAGGCCGAAAAGCTGATGGGCGCGCGGACGGCGCAGATCGCAATCCACCAAAATCGTTTTGGTGTTACGATAGCGCGCGATCGTGCAGGCCAGGAGCGCGGAGGCCGTGCTCTTGCCCTCACTCATCATCGAGCTGGTGACGAGAAAATTTTTCATGTCCGCCGCGCCATATAAATTTTTGAGCTTCGAATACAGCCGGCGAAATTCATTGGCGCCCGGCGATTCATCCGCAAAATGGGCGAAATACGCTTCGTTGCGTTCCGCCTTGGTTTGAATCGTATTCGTCGCAATGCGCGCCGTCTCAAACGTCTTGGCCTGTATCGTATTCACCTGCATCAAGTCAAACTCCCTGTGAATTTCGCATTATTTGAGAATCGCGTCGAAAAGCAGTTGCATGCCTTTGTGGTCATACTCCGCCAGTTTTTGATTGCGCTTGGCGCGCTCAAAAGCCGGGTTGATTTGCTGGGCTTTTTCAAACTGCTGAATCGCTTGATTGTTGATCAGCTTGCTCATGATCACATAAGCCACGCCGAGATGATTATACAAATCCGCATAATTCGGGTGCTTATCGACAATGTCCTGCAATTTCCGGATATGCCTGGCGATCGCCGCGCGATTGAGCTTTCGGGGACTGTACAGCACTTGCAGGTAAAAATCAATGACGAAGCTCAAATCCACTTGCCGCGGCATGCTCCGCTGGCCCTGCACAAACGCTTCGTAGGCCTTCTCATACTCATTGCGGCGCAGAAAATCTTCGCCGCGCGTCACTTGCTCATTTTTGTAATTCGGGTTGATCTTCGCCGCTTTTTCTAAATTTTCGACGATGCGCTGATAACTGTTGACCGACAGATGAAAATCTTCCTTGGTCACGCCGTTCAACACCAGCGCCAGCGCGAGGTTGAAACAAGCGTCGGCGTAGTACGGATTAATGTCCAGCGCGCGCTGGAATCGTTCCACCGCCTTTTTGCATTTCTCCTTTTTCATATAGGCCACGCCGAGATGATTGTGATAATCGGCGCGGTCCGGCTTCAGATTAATCGCCTGCTCCAAAACGGCAATAGCCTCATCATAACGCCCCACCTCCGTATAACCGAGGCCCAAACTGTGATAAAGCCCGGAGATCCGTGGATCGAGAATGATCGCTTCCTCAAATTCATTGATCGCTTCTTCGGCCAAGCCTTTCTTCAAAAACGCCAGGCCCAGCAGGTTCTTGGTCTCGGCATTGTCGGAATCCTTTAATTTTTCGGCAAGCTTGAAGAGCGTTTGGATTTCAGATTTTTTTTGCTCGTGAAATTCGCGCGTGCGCGTCAGCAAGACTTCATCCGTCAGCTTGGCATCATAATCCTGCTGGTTCGAGGCGATCAGCGTTCCATTGCGGAAAAAAGAGGAGACGATCAGATTCTGATATTTGCTGTTGACGGTTTTTAGAAAATACTCGCCTTTTTTGGAACGAACGACATCATTGAAAACAAAATCGCCCATAGCTGCAAACCTGTTCGATAATTAAGTGAATCCCTTAGTTGACCGGTGATCGCATGGGGAACGATCACGCAAAAC
>CAZVZZ010000123.1:0-7620 GCA_964631505.1 uncultured Cytophagia bacterium | reverse complement strand
CGGTGAAACCGAAGAGATAGCGCAAATGCGGCGCCGCGCTGACGAGAAACGACGCGACTTGCGCCCGGCGCATCTCCGCGCGCACGCGCTCGATTCTATCCAGCATTCTGAGTCTCGATCAAGCGTTTTTTCAAATAATCGATTTTATCGCGGTAATGTTTGTTGTTCGGCTCTTTGCGGCTGAGCAATTCAAAAACACCGATGGCTTTGGTGTATTGGCCCTGCGCCGCGTAAATTTCGCCGAGTGTCGGCGTTACGATTTTTTCGCGCTCGCTCGCGGAAACGGTCGAGACTAAATCATCGCCGGAGGTTTCCAAGATTTTGGGGCGCCGCGCCGGCAGGCGATTCGCCGCGGCGGGGCGTGCATTGGCGCGCGGCGTTGCAATGTTTTCATTGCGCGCGGTTTCATCCAAAGTCAGGCGCGCCGGCTTCGCAGGCGCGATCGTGGTCGGGTCGCCGTCCAATTCGAGATCGAGATCAACCGGCCGCGTGGGAATACGCGAGGGCGGGCGCACCGGCGGCGTGACGCTCACCGGGCTTGCGCCAAAACCGTTGCTGTTTCCAGTTTCGGCCTCGTCACGATGTTCCTCCAGGCGGCTGTTCGCTGGCGGCAATGGATTTTTTCCGGTTGCCGGCGCCGGCTTATCATCGAGAATTTCGTCTTGAAAAATGTCATCGAGAATGTAGGAGAAACGTTCCTCGTCGTTCGAGGCCGGCGGCAATATTTCGGGACTGGCGGAAGGCGCACTTTCCGGCGGCGCAAAAGCCTCGGTTCGAAAATCGGCAACGTTAATGTTGGTTTGAACCGGCAAAAATTCATCATCAAGATTGGCGGTGGCCGGCGCATAAAAATCATTTTCCGGCAAAGGCGGCGGCAAGGTAACGGCCGGCGCCGGCGGAACATTGAACGGCGTCGGCGCCAGCGGCTCGTTGGCCGGACGCATCTCGCGGCGAATCGGCGCCGGCTCCATTTTGTTCGCTTTCGCTTTTTGCGCCAACTCTTCGATGACGGCGCGCACGCCTTTATCAAAGGGATCGATCTGCAAGATTTTACGATAACTCATCTCGCACGTGTTGTCCCAGCCGATCTCGCGCATCAGATCGCCGTAATATTTGTGCGCGGCCAGATAACGCGGATCAAACAGCAGCACGCGTTTAAATTCCTTTTCGGCTTGATCGAAGAGTTTCTTTTTTAAATAGCATTTGCCCAACACCATGTGGCCGGTGACGTAAGAGGGATGCCGGCGCAAGCCGTCCTCGCAAAGCTGAACGGCTTCATCGACGCGGCCCAGTTTCAGCAGCGCGTCGGCGACGCGGCCAAACGTCAACGAATTGGGATTTTGTTGCAGCAAAACCTGCAATGATTCGAGGCTGCCGAAGTCTTCGGATGCCATAACCCTAACTCACTACAAATGGAAGTTCCTGAACCAACCCTCGAATGAAATGAGGGACACGCTTATTGATTTCGACTGCGCTCAATCTGACGATGACAGCATATCTGGAATTCTCCGTCATAATGAGCGAAGCCGAACCACGAACCATTAGGCCGGGGTCGCTTCCGGGTGCAATTTGCTGTAACCGGTGCGATTGGAAAAAAACATCGTCACGCGCGGCCACAAATATTGCTTGAACGACAGGTACGCGATAAAACTATAGCCGAGAAAATACAGCGTTTGAAACGGAATCGCGGCGACTTCGCCGTAATAAATCGCCACGCCGATGCCGATCAAACAATACAGCGCCAGCAGCATTTCCGGAATGCCGTTGCGCATGCTGCGCTGCCAAAGCTCGCGCGTGGTGAAATATTGCTTGTCATGAAAACCGTCGCGCGCGCTTTCTAAATGATATTTGGGCGTGCGCAAAAACTCGCCGCGGTATTTGAACAGGCCCTGCAAAATCGCGCGGGTGTTGTTGATCGACAAACCCATGCTGCCGGCCATGAACAACGGAAAATACAAAATCCGGCGCCGCCAATCCGGGTACGTTTCGCGCAGCGCCGTCAAATACATTAAAAACGAGCCAAAGAATGCCAGCACGAAAATCGAGATGACTGCAAAAAACAGCGAGTGGTCGTTGGCGCTTTCATTTTTAATAATGACCAGCGGCAAATTCAAGAGGCCGACGATCAAGATAAACGGAAACACCAGATTGTTGGTCAGATGCACCGTCGATTGCAATTTGACGTGCAGCGGCAAACCGGATTTCCACACGCGCGGCAAATTTTTTTTCGCGGTTTGAATGGCGCCTTTGGTCCAGCGAAATTGCTGCGATTTCACGCCGCCGATCTCGGCGGGCAATTCGGATTGGCACACGGTGTCCGGCATGAACACGAACTTCCAGCCGCGCAATTGCGCGCGATAGCTGAGATCCAAATCTTCGGTGAGGGTGTCGTCGGTCCAGTTGCCGGCGTCGATCACGCACGTCCGCCGCCACACACCGGCCGTGCCGTTGAAGTTAATGAAATAGCCGGCGCGATTGCGCGCGGTTTGTTCGACTACAAAATGCCCATCGAGGCCGATGGCCTGACCGCGCGTCAGCATCGAATACTCGCTGTTCAAATGGCCCCAGCGCGTTTGCACCACACCGATGTTGGCTTCTTGAAAATACGGCAACGTGCGCCGCAGAAAATCCTTGGGCGGCACAAAGTCCGCGTCAAAAATCGCGATAAATTCGCCTGTTGCAGCGGCCAGGCCTTCACGCAGCGCGCCGGCTTTATAGCCTTGACGATTGTCGCGATGCAACACGTTGATGGTGAAACCCTGCTGTTGATAATGCGCCGCCCATTTTTTCACGATCGTCGTGGTGTCATCGGTTGAATCATCCAACACCTGAATCTCCAATAACTCACGCGGATACTCGAGTTCACAAACGGCGCGAATCAAACGCTCAACCACGTAGCGCTCGTTGAAAATCGGCAATTGCACGGTGACGCGCGGCCAAGTTGGCAACGGCGCCGGCGGGGCGGAGCCGCTGGCGCGAAATTTATTGTAAAGATAAACCATCACGTAGCCGTGCGACCCGAACACAAAAAGAATTGCGAGCGAAACAAAATAAATCGTGAGAACGCTCGACTCTAAAATGTTATCCATTGCAGCTTAACAACAACTCCTCTCCGGACATAAATACCAGTTTTAAAAATAGAAAAAACCGCCGTAAAGTGCAACATCTTTCTTTGGCGTTAAATTCCTGCAACAAATGCGGCCCAGAAGACTTGCAATGAAAAGGCTGTGCCCGTCGTTTTTTTTCGTTGCAAAATGAAAAAGTTTTACCAGTCCGACACCGTTTTGTTGCGTACTTCGTTGGCGATTTTGCGGATGGCTTCATCGATTGCCGCTTGCCGCGACGAAGCGGGCTTGCCGGGAGAATAACTGCCAAATTGCGCCATCTGTGCTTCCCACACGGTTTTGCGTTTTTTCACGTCTTCATATTTGAGCTGCACCGTCACCGTCACGCGAATTTCCTGCACGTTTTCCGGCTGGTTGCTGCCGCTTTGACTATAAACCCCCGCGGTTTCCTGCACGTTCAGCAGCACGCCGCGCAAGATCGAATCGGCCACGCGCTGATCGGCAATCTTCAGCGTGTTGTCGCGCGTAAACTCGTCGATGATCGTGTTGCTCAAACGATCGCGCACGCCAAACTCCGCGGTGCGATCTTCAAACACCGGCACCGCGATGGTTTTGATGTGCGTGCTTGCGGCGCCGGAAAACGAGTACGGGCCGCAACCTAGCTTCACCACAAAGGCACAAAGAACAAGAAGTGTTATCAGAAGCTCTTTGTGATCTTTGTGCCTTTGTGTTTTAAAAATTTTTATACTCATGATCAATACCAGATTTCATTAATTTTTCTAAAACGGCAAATCATATTCTTTGATCTTGCGATACAGCGTCCGCTCGCTGATCTTGAGCAGCGCCGCGGCTTTGCGTTTGTTGCCGTTGGTGCGCGCCAGCGCGTCAGTAATCAGGCGTTTCTCCATTTCTTCAATGGATTCAAACCCGTCGGCCTGGGCGGCTTCCGGCGCGGCCGCGGATGCTACCATGTCGCTTTCCAAATCCTGCACCAGCGGCTCCGGATAGCCGGGCTTGAGGCGGCGTGGCGGCGGAATATAACGGCCAACCAACAATTCGCGGAGCTGCGCAATTTCATTTTTAATATCGATCAAGGCGCGATAAATAAATTCGCGCTCGACTTCATCGCTGCTGCGATTCACCGGCACCGGCAGGCGGCGATCCATCTCCGCGCTGCGCGGCAAGTGGCGCTGCAAAACGATTTCATCAATGCGCCGGCCGCGCTCGATCACGATCAGGCTTTCGACAAAGTTTTTCAGCTCGCGAATATTGCCGGGCCACGCATGTTCTTTCAGCAGGCGCATGCCGCCCTCTGAAAAGCCTTCGAACGCGATATTGTTCTGGCTGCAAAAATCCGTGACGAATTTTTTGACCAGCAGCGGAATGTCTTCGCGGCGCTCGCGCAAGCTGGGCACCCGGATATTCACCGCGTTGAGGCGATAAAACAAATCCGGCCGGAACTCGCCGTTGCGCACCGCAGTTTCGAGATCGCGGTTGGTGGCGGCAATCACGCGCACGTCCACCTGCTTCGGGCTGCTGCCGCCGACGCGAATAAACTCCTTGCCTTCCAACAGACGCAGGAGTTTCACTTGCGTGTTCAGCGGCATCTCGCCAATTTCATCGAGAAAAATCGTGCCGGTGTCGGCTTGCTCGAAATAACCTTTGCGGCTGCCGACCGCGCCGGTGAAAGCGCCCTTCTCGTGGCCGAATAATTCGGACTCGATAATGCCTTCCGGAATCGCGCCGGCATTGACGACGACGAACGGCTTGTCGTGACGATTGCCGAGACGATGAATCGCTTGCGCGATCAACTCTTTGCCGGTGCCGCTCTCGCCGATGATCAGCGCGGAAATATCCGTCGGCGCCACTTGTTCGATGGTTTCAAGGATCTGCCAGATCGCCGGCGACTCACCGACGAGGCCGATCTCCTGTCGCAGGGTGTTGATGTTGCGGCCTTCTGGGCCGGTTTTCAGCAGAGGTGGTGTCATTTAAAAAAAAGATAAAAGGCAAAAAAGATAAAAAGAGGATTACCGTCCGGACGCTCGCAGCGTCCGGACGGTTTAAAGACTTCGGACCTCGGACTTCACTGACCTCAGACCTTTTCGCGAAACCAATCAATCGTTTGTTTCAATCCCTCATTGATGGAAACCGTCGGCTGCCAATCGAGCAGGCGGCGCGCTTTGTCATTCGAGAGCACGCTGCGCATTTGCTCGCCTTCCTTGGCCGGGCCGTGATGTTCCGGTTTGCCCGCGCCGGCGGCTTCATTCAACCGATTATAAACCACATTCACGTCGGTTTCGATTCCCGTGCCGATGTTGAAGTAATCACTGGTGGGATAATTCAACGCCAGCAAATTCGCGCGCACCACGTCGCCGACAAATACATAATCGCGGGTCTGCTTGCCGTCGCCGTTGATGGTCGGTTGCTCGCCGCGCAGCAATCGCGTCGAAAAAATCGCGACAACGCCCGCTTCGCCGTGCGGATTTTGGCGCGGGCCATACACATTCGCATAGCGCAGGAATACGTATTTCATGCCGGAGCTTTGCGCGAAAAAATTAATGTATTTTTCGCACGACAACTTGCTGATGCCGTACGGCGACGCCGGCCACGTCGGATGTTCCTCGTCTGCCGGGAACCGCACCTGCTCGCCGTAAATCGCGCCGCCGGTCGAAGCGAAGAGAAATTTTTTCACGCCCGTGGCTTTGCAATTTTGCAGCAGATTCAGCGTGCCGAGAATGTTCACTTCGGCGTCGTAACGCGGATCGGCGACCGAGCGCCGCACGTCCATCTGCGCCGCTTGATGGCAAACGGCGTCAAATTGCCCGTGCTTGAAAATTTCGGCAACGTTGTCGTCGCAGATGTCCATTTGATGAAACGTCGCCTGCGCATTAATGTTTTCGCGTTTTCCCGTTACCAGATTATCCAAAATGGTCACGTGGTGTCCGTGCGCGATGAAAGCATCAGCAATGTGGGAACCAATAAACCCCGCACCGCCGGTGACCAAGATTTTCATGAGATTGTCCTTTCGATGATGAATAAATGTCCTGATTGAATAAAACGTAAGACGTAATTCGTTATGCGTATTTTAAGTTTTACGCATGACGGATTACGCTTCAAACATACCGCATCGCCTTCATGCCGATGTCTTTGCGATAATGCATATTTTCAAATTGAATTTTTCCTGCCGCACAATAAGCCTTTTCGTGCGCCGTTAGAAAAGCATCCGCCACGCCGGTGACAGCCAGCACGCGTCCGCCGTTCGTCAAAAAGTTACCGTTGTGATCGAGCACGGTGCCGGCGTGAAAAACCATCGTGTCTTGCCCGTGAATGCGCTCGAGGCCGTTAATCAGTTTGCCCTTCTCAAAATTTCCCGGATAGCCGCCGGAAGCGAGCACGACACTCACCGCCCAGCGCGGTGAAATTTTAAATTCATAATTTCCCAAATCGCCGTTGGCAACGCGCCACAGCGCTTCCGCCCAATCGGATTCGATCAACGGCAAAATCACCTGCGTTTCCGGATCACCGAAGCGGCAGTTGAACTCCACGACTTTCGGCCCGTCCTTCGTGATCATGAGGCCGGCGTACAGCACGCCGCGATACGGCGAATTTTCTTGAGCCATGGCCGCGATCGTTGGCCGCAGAATTTCATTTTCGACGCGCGCCATGATTTCCGTCGTCATAAACGGCGCCGGCGCATACGCGCCCATGCCGCCGGTGTTCGGCCCTTCGTCGTGATCAAAAACCGTTTTGTGATCCTGCGCCGGCGGCAGCACGCAAAGATTTTTTCCATCCGTGAGACAAAGCACCGACACTTCTTGTCCCTCCATAAATTCTTCGATCACGATTTGGTTTCCCGCGTCGCCCAATTCGCGCGATTGCATGAGGCGCTGCACTGCCGTCTGTGCGGCTTCGCGCGTGCGCGCGATGATCACGCCTTTGCCCGCGGCTAGGCCGTCGGCTTTAATCACGAACGGCGCTGGTGCTCCTTCAATATAAGCCTGCGCCTCTTGTGAATTTGAAAAAAAACTCGCGTCCGCCGTCGGAATGGCGTATTTCCGCATCAACGCTTTTGCAAAAACTTTGCTGCCTTCGAGCCGGGCCGCTTGTTGCGATGGTCCGAAGATGCGGAGTCCATCTGCTGCAAATTCATCCACAATTCCGGCGACGAGCGGCGCTTCGGGGCCGACAACGGTCAAGTCGATTTGTTGCGTTTTCGCAAAATGCCGCAGCGCGGCCACATCAGAAACAGGAATATCAACACACGTTGCCGTTTGCGCAATTCCCGGGTTGCCCGGCGCACAATAAATTTTTTTCACCTGCGGACTTTGCGCGAACTTCCACACCAGCGCATGCTCGCGCCCGCCGCTGCCGAGGATGAGTATTTTCATTTAGGTTTTGTTATTATGCACCAAAGTTATGACTACATTTCCCCTCTTGTGTCCGGTGTCGACATAACGGTGCGCCTCGACGATCTGCTCGAACGGATAGCGCCGACCAATGACCGGCTTGAATTCTCCCGCCTCAGCCAGCTTCGCGAGGAAACGCAAATCCTCCG
>CAZVZZ010000122.1:1707-7682 GCA_964631505.1 uncultured Cytophagia bacterium | reverse complement strand
TTCCGAGCGCGTGATGATTCTCTCCGGCGATCATATTTATCACATGGATTACAGCAAAATGGTCGCCTATCACAAGAGCCAAAAGGCCGATCTCACCATTGGCATGATGCGCGTGCCGTGGGAAGAAACCCGCCATTTCGGCATCGCCATTGTTGATGCGGACTATCGCCTCACCGATTGGGAAGAGAAGCCCAAACAGGCGAAGAGCAATCTCGCCTCGATGGGCATTTACGTGTTCAACACGGATTTTCTTTCCTATTGCCTCACGGAAATTCCCGAGCATGATTTCGGCAAGAACGTGATCACCACGGTGATTAAAACGCACAAGGTGCATGCGTACATGTTCGAGGGCTACTGGCGCGACGTCGGCACGCTGCAATCGTATTGGAGCACCAACATGGACTTGCTCCGGCCGGATTCAGGCTTGAACCTCAGCGCGTGGAAGACGTACACGAACTTGCAGGAAGAAGGCCGCCGCGGCGACCGCCAGCCGACGCGCATCCAACCCTCGGCGCGCGTGGCGAATAGTTTCATCTCGCAGGGCTGCGTGATCGAAGGCGAAGTTTCTAATAGCATTCTCTCGCCCGGCGTTAAAGTCTTGCGCGGCGCAAAAGTGCGCGATTCGGTGATCATGCACGATTCGGTGATCGAAGCCGGCGCGGTCGTCGATCATGTGATTGCCGATAAACTCTCGCGTTTTGGCAGCAACAGTCAGGTCGGCCTCGGTGATGCGAAGCAGGAAAACAAGCGTTTCCCCGATCATTTGAAAGAAGGCCTAACCGTCGTCGGCAAAGCAGCGCACATTCCCGCGAAAATCAAGGTCGGGACAAACTGCATTGTGTATCCGAAAGTCGACGCCAGCGCCTTTCCCGCGGAAGAAATTTCGGATGGCGGAACGATTGTGATATAGTGTTGCTCCAGAAAAGCTATCAGAACTGCAATTTTTTTTCACCACCAAGACCCAAAGGACACCAAGAAAAACCTTTGTGAACTTTGGGCCTTGGTGATGCAATAATATTTTCTACTCCCAGCGTTATAGGACGTTTTAGTCATCTGTGGACATCATGTGAAAGCGATTTTATTGGTCGGCGGGCTGGGCACCCGGCTGCGACCGATGACGTTGACTTGCCCCAAGCCGCTTTTGCCGATCGGCAACCTGCCTCTGGTCGAGCGCCTCGTGCTGAATCTGCGCGCGCACGGCATCAAAGAATTTGTTTTCCTTCTCCATTACAAACCCGAACGCTTTATCGCCGCGCTCGGCGACGGCCGCCGCTGCGACGCACATTTTCATTTCGTGACCATGGCCGAAGATTTGAGCACCGCCGGCAGCGTCAAGTTTGCGCGCGAGCACGTCACCGAAACCACGCTCGTGCACTCCGGCGATATTCTTGCCGACCTGCCGCTGCGCCGGATGCTGGCTTTTCATCGCCGGCGCCGCGCGTTGGTGACGCTGGCGTTGCACCCCGTTGCCGCGCCGTTGCCCTACGGACTCGTGCTGCGCGAGAGCGACGGCCGCATTCGCCGCTTTTTTGAAAAGCCCACGTGGCCGCAGGTTTTCAGCGATTGGATCAACGCCAGCATTTATCTCATCGAGCCGGAGCTGATCGATCATATTCCCGGCGAACGGCGCCCGGTTTTATTCGAGCAGGAAGTTTTTCCGCCGCTGGCCGCGGCGAATGCGGCGATTTACGGTTTTCCCATCGAAGGCTATTGGCGCGACGTCGGCACGCCGGAAGATTTGCGCCTCGCCAATATGGATTATTTGAGCGGCCGTCTGCCGCAAAAAATGCTCGCGCCCGATGAGCACACATGGCGCATTCCCGCCGGTGAAAAAAGTGTTTCGCATTTCGTCCTCGGCCATGACTGTAAGCTCGCGCCCGATGCGCACGTCGAAACCTCCGTGATCGGCGCGAATTGCGTGATTGCCTCACACGCGAAAATTCACGGCGCGGTGATTTTTGACGGCGTGTCGATCGAGCGCGGCGCGCTGATCAACAACGCCATTCTGATGCGCGGCGCCGGCGTTGAGGCGAAGGCCGAGATTCATCAACACGCGGTGCTTGCGGAGAACGCGCAGATCGGCGCCGCGGCCATTGTTAGCGCCAACGCGGTGGTGCGTACGGAGGCACAGGTGGCGCCCGGCGAAACCCTGCACGCCAAGCGCGTGTTGCCGACCGGATACCTGCGCCGTTTCGTGGACGGCGGGAGTTTGATCGGCTCGATCAAAGCGGGCATGAGCGTGGATTTGATGCGGTGGGTCGGAAAAACTTTTGTGCTGCGACAGAAGCAAAAAAGCGAAAAGGATAAAAATGATAAAACGATGACGCTGCTGTTGGCGACGGAGGATGAGGATCATTTTAATCCGTGGGCCCGGGCCTTGGCGCAGGGCATGTTGGCGGCGGGAGGCGAAGTGCATTTGCTCGAATCGGTTACGCTGCCGCTGGCGCGCTGGGCCCTGCAAAAGGGCAAACATGCGGGCGGCATTTACCTCGGCGCGGATCGCCATGCGGAGCTGTTGCGGCTCGCTTTTCTGCAGGCGACCGCAGAAGATTTTTCGACGGAAGAAACGTGTTCGCTCGAGCGCGTCGATCTGATCGAAACGCCGCACCGGGGCCATCTGCGCTTGCTCGAAGCAGCGTTGCTGCGCGAAGATTATTTGCGGATGGTTCTTTATTACGCCTGCACCGGTCGCGGGGAAATCTCGCCGCGCTTGCAGCCGCTGCCGCAATCGCTTTTGGACAAACCGGTGCCGGTGCGCGTCGGCGTGGTCGGACAGGCGGCCGAACAAATCGTTGCCGAGTTTTTCGCCCTGGCCGGTTGCGCCGTCAAAGTGGACGTGTTTCCATTGGATATGTCCGCCGGTTTTCGCCGCCACACGCGCGCCGCGCAAAAAGCATTTGTGCAATCTTTGAGCGATGAGGTCGGCCTCGGCGTTTGGATCGGCGGCGTCGGCGAGCGCATTCAACTGGCGCTGCCCGGTTACGGCATGTTGCCGCGCGGCCGCAGCGATGCGTTAATCGCGCGCCTGTTGCTCGAGCAAAATCCCGGCGTGCAGCTCGTGGCCGGTTGGTTGTTTCCGAATGTGGCGCAACAACTGCCGCCGCAAATTCGCCGTTACGAAGGCTGCATGTTGACCGCCGCCAGTCTGCGCGCCGCCAATGCGCCAACCGGCTTGATCGGTTTCGACGGTCGCGGCGGCGTCGCCTTTCCGCTGCTCACGCCCGAAAATTTGCCGCATCCGCAAACTTATTGCGGCGTCGCCTATCCGGACGCCTTGCTGGCGCTGGCGTTTCTCTTGCGCGCGCTGTTGAAAATTTCGCGCGACGAGTTTGCCGCCATGATTCCCGGCACCATGCTGGGTTATCGCCTCATGCACTGTGCCGATGAGGCGAAAGCTTATCTCATGCGCCGCCTCGTCGAATCGCACGGCCAGCTTGCTTGCAGTTTCAGCGACGGCATCCGGTTGGAAGATCAGGACGGTGGGGGAAAAAATTGGCTGGTCGTGCGCCCCTGCGCCGGCATGCCGGCGTTGGAAATTTATTGGGAGGAAAACACGTCGAGTGCGGCCGCGAGTTCGAAATTGAACACGGTCGTTCGCCGCCAGCTCGCCAAATGGCGCACGCTGCGCGCGGGTTGAAGCTGGAAAGTCGTGGCTCACGAAAATAGAACGGCTCACGAAATCAAGCCCGATTTCGTGAGCCGTTTTAATTTTCTATCCGTTCACTTGTCATTTTGAAAGCCTGCCCTGCCAAAGGCTCTGGGCAGGCCGGGGAATCCTGTTTGTCATTGGCGCCGTGCCTAATAATGAAGAGGATTCCTGCGGCATGACAATTTCTTTACCATGTGAATGCAGACCAGCGCGCCATGCCCGCTGCGCCTCATCCCTCCTCGTAAAAAGTGATCGCTTTGATTTCATACTTCTTGGCGCCGCGCGGCAGCTTCACTTCCACTACGTCGCCGATCTTGTGATTCATCAACGACTTTGCTAACGGCGACTGATAACTGATGATGCCTTTTTCCAAGTCGGTTTCACCGTCGCCCAGAATGATGAACTGCTCCTCGTGTTTTGCGGCCGCCTCTTTGATCGTCACGACTTTGCCGAGCGTGACAATGCCGTCCGGCAGGTCGCTTTTGCGAATGATGCGTGCGTTCTGGAAGCGCTCCTGCAACAGGCCGAGCTTCGCCATGTAATTCGCCTGCTTGTTTTTGGCGGATTCATATTCGGCGTTCTCGCGCAGATCGCCGTGCTCGCGCGCGGTGGCGATCTCTTTGGCAATGTCGTTTTTCAAATAGCGCTCGACGCCTTCGATTTCCTTGCGCAATTTTTCGTAACCGGCTTCCGTGAAATAATATTGCTTCATGCAAAACTCCAAAACTGGTGAATCAAACTCCTCATGCTTTAACTGGCTCATGCAAACGCCGAACCCCGATTTCCCCGCTGGCGCGAAATGGGGTATTAAATGGATAACGCCCCGAAGGGTTCGAGGCGTTGTTTATGGTTGCAAGTCCGTCAAGGTTGTTCGTTCGCAATTAGACTAATATACGAAATTTCCCGTTCGCCTCCAACGATTTTTTCTGACAAAATTTTCTTGGCGATTTGCCGCGAAATCGTTAAATTGATGCTATGTCATCGGGAACGAAATCAACCCCCAAGCGCGCGCTTCGCCCCAAACTTCTCTCGCCGTCGCGCCGCCAGTCGCTGCAAAAAAAGCTGCTGGCGTGGTATCAGGCCGAGCATCGCGATTTGCCGTGGCGCCGCACGCGTGACCCGTACCGCATTTGGGTTTCGGAAGTGATGTTGCAGCAAACGCAAACCGTGAAGGTGCTCGAATATTACGAGCGCTTTCTCATGCGCTTTCCGAGCCTGGCCGCGCTCGCCGCGGCCTCGCAGGACGAGGTGCTCAAAGCGTGGGAAGGCATGGGCTATTACGCCCGCGCCCGCAATCTGCATCGCGCCGCGAAATATGTTGGTGAAAATTTGGCGGGCCGCCTGCCGCGCGCATACGAACAACTTTTGCTGATTCCCGGCATCGGGCCATACACCGCCGCCGCGGTGGCCAGCATCGCGTTCAATCGCGATCACGCGGTGGTGGACGGCAACGTCGAGCGCGTGCTCAGCCGCTGGTTTTTAATTCGCCGGCCGGCGAAAGCCGCGGCGACCAAAAAACTTTGGCGCCAGTTGGCGCAAGAAGTTCTCGCCAAAGGCCGCGCCCGTTTTTGGAATCAAGCGGTGATGGAATTGGGCGCGCGAATTTGTACGCCGCGGTCGCCCAAGTGCGAGATTTGCGTGGCCATGCGGTATTGCCGCGCCTTTCAGGAATTGGAGGATCCGGCGCAATTGCCCGTGAAGACGCCGCGCCAGCCCGTGCCGCACCATCAAATCGCCGTCGGCCTGGTGTGGAATAAAGGCAAACTGCTCATCGACCAGCGCCAAAACGAAGGCCTGCTCGGCGGCCTGTGGGAATTTCCCGGCGGCAAAATCGAAGCGGGCGAAACCCCGGCGCAGGCGCTGCGCCGCGAGCTGCGTGACGAGCTGGCGGTCGAAGTGGAAGTCGGCGATTTTTACGCCGTGGTCGAGCATGCGTACACGCATTTGCGCGTGACGTTGAAGGTTTATCACTGTCTATATCAAAACGGCGAGCCCCGGCCGCGAGCCTGCCAGAATTGGCGTTGGGTCGAACCCGCGGAATTACCGCAGTTCGCGTTTCCCAATGCGAATCGCCGAATTATTGATCGTTTGTTGAACGAGGTGGTGGAGCCATGAAAGTGCAGAGCGCAGAGGGCACCAGGTTGTGGATTGAAGAGCGAGGGTGGAAGATTGAGGATCGAGGATGGAAGATTGAGTGCCTCGCATTTTGCGCTTGGCAGGCAATCGGCAACGCGCAATCTTCAATTCTCGATCCTCAATCATCGATCCGCCAGCCCCACGCCGCCGTGGTGGTGCCCGACGAAGATGAAGACGTGATCGTCGATGA
>CAZVZZ010000122.1:0-1607 GCA_964631505.1 uncultured Cytophagia bacterium | reverse complement strand
TTTCTGGCTTCTTCCGCGGAGCTGAAAAGCGACCGCGAGCAGTTTGAGATTTTCCTCAACCGCAAAAACAAGCTCTGGGCGAAACGGGGCGTGTTTCTGCATTTGGAGATTTGGGAGGACTTCCTCGACGCCATGTCCCAAACCCGCTTGCAGGATGAGTACAACCAAGCCATCCGCGAGTGCGATATTTTCGTGATGCTGTATTGCACCAAAGTCGGCAAATTTACCGCCGAAGAATTTGAAACGGCGTTCGGCCAGTTTCAAGCAACGAACAAGCCGCGCATTTACACCTACTTCAAAGACGCCCCCATTTCCACCGGCAGCGCCGATTTGGACGGTCTCATCAGCGTGCGCGCCTTTCAGGAAAAACTCAAACGGCTTGGGCATTTTCAAACCGTTTACAAAAATATCGAAGGATTGTGCGGGCATTTTGACGAGCAATTGAATAAGCTGGCGGACCGCGGCGTTATTCCACTTGGCGGCGCTCATAAAATTCCTCATGCTCTCACCAAACCGCCGTTTTTGCCGGAAACGTTTTTGGGGCGAGCCGCCGAGTTGCAGGCGATCAAAGACAAGCTTTTTAGCGGCAACCAACTGCTGCTATTGGTCAACGGCGAGGGCGGCATCGGCAAAACCTCGCTGACGTCGCAATATTATCACACCCAGCAAAACGCGTATGCCCACGTGGCGTGGCTGTTGAGCGAAAAAAATATCGCGAATGCGCTGCTTGCGCTTGCCGTGCCGCTGGGGCTGTCATTTGACGACAAGATGCCCGCTGGCGAGCGCCTCGATCTTTTGCTCGCGGCGCTGGCGGAGCTGCCCGGGCCGTGCCTGCTGGTGATCGACAATGCCAATGAGCTGGAGGATTTGGCGGCGAATTATCTCAACCTGCGGCGTTGCGCGAATTTTCACGTGCTGCTCACCACGCGCATTACCGAATTTAGCCAGGCCGAGCGCTACAAAATCGAAGGCTTGCCTGAGGCCGAGGCCCTGCGGCTTTTCCGCACGCATTATCCCGAGCACCACGCGCAGGAAGACGGCCTGTTCCAGCAAATCCGCGGCGCGGTGGGCGGCAACACGCTGGTGATCGAGCTGCTGGCGAAGAACCTGCACGGGCTGAACCGCTTGAAAACGCGTTATCCGTTGGCCGGCCTGCTCGCCGATTTGCAGCAAAAAGGCTTGCTCGGCCTGCAGCAGAGCCGGATGGTGAGCACCGGCTACCAAACCGCCGGCAGCTTGCGCCAGGAAAAGCCCGAAGACATTATTGGCGCGATGTACGACCTCAGCCCGCTGGCGGCGGCGGAAACCGCGGTGCTCGCGGCGTTTGCGGTTTTGCCGGCGGAAAGCCTCGCCTTCACGATGTTGGAAACCCTGCTTGCCGGCGCCGACGATTTGGAGCCGAGCCTGCTCGCCCTGGCGCAAAAGGGCTGGATCGAGCACAACAGCGCCGCGGCCTCATTTAAATGCAGCCCGGTGGTGCAGGAAATCACCAAAAAGAAAAACCCGGCGCTTTTTGAAAATTGCGCGCCGCTCATTGCCGCGCTGACCGAGAAACTTGATTATGAGGGCGATGTCGGCCATTTTTTGAACGCCACGTATGCCGAAGC
>CAZVZZ010000121.1:3575-7722 GCA_964631505.1 uncultured Cytophagia bacterium | reverse complement strand
CTTAACATATTTTCCTCATGAAAATTAGCAAAATTAGCGCAATTCAGGAACATCGTTATCGTGCATCGTTTGAATGATGTGCGGAGAGATCATAATGATCAGCTCCGTTTCGTTATTTAAAAACCGGGAACTGCTGAACAAACTCCCCAGAATCGGCAGATGGCCCAACCCCGGAATTTTCGAGGAGGTTTTGGCGACGTCGTTGGAGATCAGGCCGCCGACAATAAAATGCTCCCCGTCCCTCAGCTCCACCACCGTTTCCGCTTTGCGGGAAATCAGCGCCGGGATGCGAAACCCGCTGAGAATGATGCCGTTCTCAAAATCCAGGCTGCTGACTTCCGTCGCCACTTTGATATTCACGAGATTGGAATCGAGCACCGTCGGCACGAATTTTAGCCGGATGCCAAATTCTTTGAAGAGAATCGTGACCTGTCCGGTGGCGCCGGAAAGAATCGGAATCGGAATTTCACCGCCGGCGAGAAAACTCGCTTCCGCGCCGCTGATCGCGCTCAGGTTCGGCTTCGCCAAAGTCGTCAGCAAATTTTTCTCTTCCAGCGCCTTCACCACCGCGGCGATGTTCTGCGTGGGAATCGACAGGAAAAAATCGATGTTATCATTGAGCACGCTCTCGCGCAAATCGTCCTTCGCCTGCTGCGGCACGTTGTTGAACGGCAGCAGGAAAGGATCGGCCGGCTTGCCGGCTTTGCCGCCAAAACTGCCGGCGCCTAACCGCTCCGTGCCGAGGCCCTGCTTCACCAGAAAATTCATGCCCATTTCCTTGAGCGCGGTGCGATTGGCTTCGGCGAAACGCACGCGCAACGACACCTGGTGATTGGAAACGTCGCTGTGCACGATCAATTTAAAAATGCGATACTGCTCTCTTTCATCCCACACGATCATGCTGGTGGTGCCCAGCGTTTTGCCGTTGATCAAAATCTGTTTCGGCGAAGTCACGCTGGCGTCCGCCACCTCCGGGTTGGCGATGGAAATCCGCTTCACGGCCTCCGGCACTTCGATCAGCTCGGATTGGCCGACGCCGACCATGAGTTTTTTCACCTGCGCCGCGGCCTTGAAAGCCGGGGTCAACATCATCAGTGCGACCACTAATGTATAACGCATTGTTTTGGTATTTAACATGACGCCAAGTCCTTATTGCTTTGAGGTTTTTTTCCTGGTGCTGCCGTTCGGCTCAAACGCGATCTCCGAGCGCACATTGGCGCGAATGACTTCCACGACGCGGGCCGGCTCTTCCTCTTCTTCTTCAATCTTTACCGGCTCCGGCCGGGGCCGAAAGATTCGCGGCTGCGGTTCCGGCTCTATGTGGCCGTTAAACTGGCTGATCTTCACGCCGTCGGTGTTGCGCATCTCGAGATCAGTGCCGTTGCGCAACACGAGCTGCAGCTTGCCTTCATTGCTCGCGAGTGCGAGTTTTTCCGCTTCATCCGGCGATACCACCAGCGTCACGGATTTCACCACGACCGGGTCGGTGTCGTTATTCTTGTTGTAAGTTTGATCGACCGCCAGCACTTCGACGTTTTGCAAAATCGTTTTGGTGGTGGTGCCGGCTTTCATGCCGTTGGGCGAAACCGTGGCGAGCACGTCGACGCGCGTGCCGGGCAGAATGAAACCGCCGACGCCGCTGACGACCGTGACGGCCACCGTGAAGGCGCGCATGCCGGAGGGAATCAATCCCGGCACGCCGCCGCCCGAACCCGTCGGCGCCAGTTTCGTGGACAGAATCGGCTCGCCGGCGATCACGTCGGTCTTCATCACGCGCCCGATAATTTCATTCACGTTTTGGAAGCTGCTGTCCGGCACGAGATCTTCCGGCCATTGTTTGACCTGCAAATTTTCGATTTTCAGCGGCGTACCGAGCGCGATGGGATACGCGGCGACGACAACCGGCCGCGTCACATTTTGCCGCGTTTTCATTTGTTCCTGCTCATTTTTCAAATAAGAAAAAACGCCATAACTGGCGAACAGGCCCGAAATGAGCGCGAGCGGTATCATAAATTTCGGCTTGAAGATAAACATAAAAACTCCACATGGTATCACGTTGAAAAAACCGGCCGATCCCTCGGCCAACTTACCGGCGCCTCTCGTCGGTCATCCTTCCCAGCGCATGCTGGCGCTGCGCGTGAGTTGAAACGTGCCGGTCAGCCCGGGAACGATCGTGCCGGTCAACACCGAATAATTGATTCGCACCGTCACCGTGACGGCATTGGCGGCGTCCGGCCCGACCACGGTCACCGTCGCGCCGGAAATGTTAACCGCCGCGAGCACGTTGTTGGCGGCGTTTTGCACGAGCGCGGCATTGGGCGCGGTGACCGAGGCAACGCGCGCGCCTTCACGCGCGGCGCCGGTGAGCACGTTCATCGTCATCCACAAGCGCCCGAACTCGACGGCGCTGAACACGATGATCACGAGAATGGGCAGCAACAAGGCAAATTCCACCAGTGATTGCCCCTTTTGCTGCCGCAACAAATTTCGTTTTGCGAGTTTCATAAATTCACCAAACAGTTACTGGGTTATAAAAGCCGCCAACGTGCCAATCGCAATGGCCACGCCGTAAGGAAGCGTATGGGTGGCGGCGGCATTGAGCGAATCGTCAACGCGAAAATGATTTTTAACCGACAACGTTACCACAAAATTTTTAATTCGACTGCAGATATTTTTTAATGGATAATGCCGTGCGATCTGGCCGAGGGCCATCACGCCGCCCGCGATCACGGTCAGCACGAACACGGCAAAAACTTTTTCCGCGCCGACCAGGGCGCCGACGGCGGCGAGCAATTTCACGTCGCCGGCGCCCATGCCGCCGATCAAATAAAAAACCAGCAATAAACCGCCGCCAACCGCCAGGCCCGTCAGCGCGAAAGTGAAACCGCTCCAACCGCTGTGCAAGCCGTGCAGCGCCAGCCCCGCCAGCATCGCCGCGAACGTGATCACGTTCGGAATCAATCGCCGGCGGTAATCAATCACCGCCGCGCTTATGACGGTCGCGGCGGCGACGAGGGCAATCCACAGTTGAAAGTTGAGCGGGTTCATGATAGCGAAAATTTTATTATTGCACTTCGAGCGATTATTTAAAAAAGCTGTCAACTTCATGAAGAAGGCCGGCATAATTTCACAGCCAAGAAAGCTTCAATGCCGCCGGTTCCCGGAGACGCCGCTCTTCCTCTCGGCGTCGGAAAACTTGCACCATCCTGCTGCTTCCAGACGCCAAATCTCTGCCGGCCTCTTCATGTTTCAATCTGCCCAAAGGGAATGGGCTTATACCGCGTTGGCGACCGTGGTCAACAAGGCCGCGAGGTTCGTGCCGAGCAAGGTCAACGCCGCGATACAAACGATGGCGACGAGGAAAATGATCAGGCCGTATTCCGGCAGGGTTTGACCTTCTTCACGAACGAACAAACCGCGCACAAAAGCGAGCATTGCGATAAGGGATTTCATGGTCATGGCTCCTAAAAGTGAAAGTGAGATTACAGTAAACGATTAAAACCTTGTATTAAAAAATTTCACGCGAGTGAAATGAGTTGCCGTGGTTGATGAAGCCGGCCGGCGCGCTTAACTTCAGCCCCGGCGGAGCCACGCTCACGCCATATCCGGAGGGCAGGAGAAAAAATCGTGGTCGATTCCGTCTGACGATGTCTTCTCCGCTCGAGGCCAACAGCGCTTCCTTGCACTGCTTGGCGGCCGGCCCGCTTCATCGTGAAAAATTTCCGAACGCTTAGACGGCGTTGGCCACGGTGGTCAACAGGGCCGAAAGGTTCGTGCCGAGCAAGGTCAACGCCGCGATACAAACGATGGCGACGAGGAAAATGATCAGGCCGTATTCCGGCAGGGTTTGACCTTCTTCACGAACGAACAAACCGCGCACAAAAGCGAGCATTGCGATAAAGGATTTCATGGAAGCTACTCCTTGAGTAAAAAGATGATTGAGTGAATGATTGATTTTTCTATTGTTTAAACTTCACACCGGTGAAATAATAAGTCCCAGGAGTGAAGAGGGCGGCGCTGCGTTTTGGTGATTTGGCCAGCCCTCTTCACCGGAGGCCAGGCTTTAGACCGCATTGGCAACCAAGGGCGTTTTACCACTTGAGCGAGAAATTCAATTGCAACAACGTCAACAACCAATTTATGCTAA
>CAZVZZ010000121.1:0-3475 GCA_964631505.1 uncultured Cytophagia bacterium | reverse complement strand
TACCACTTGAGCGAGAAATTCAATTGCAACAACGTCAACAACCAATTTATGCTAACCAGCCAGGTGGCCATTTTATAAAACCGGCCGGAGAGCATTTCGCGGTCGCCGCGTTCCCACGCCACGAACGGCCGCGGCTTGCACTCGAGCTTGGGCGCCGCGGCGCCGGTTTCATTCAATGCCACTTGCAACTGCTCCAGCGCCGTGTTGATTTGATCCGAACCGGCCTGGTAATATTCTTCCTGCTGATTGTACTTCTTGACGCTCACCACGCCTTTGCCGACCAGATAGGCCAGCGCCCGGCGGATTTGATTTTTCGTGTATTCGAGGCGCTCGCGATTCAACCACCACGTCGCGATTCCCTGCACCGTGTCGGAAGACGAAGGGTGCTTCGACAGATAACTTAAAATCGTTTGGGCCGCTTGCAGTTCTTGTCGCGTGTAGATCGCTTCTCTCATGGCCTGATCATCCGTCTATCTGATTGAGTGATTTCTATTGTTCTTGCTTCTCGTTCCGTCGCCGTAAGTTTATGCAACCGTAATGCCACGATTGGCGCTAAACGCGAGGCGTTGTTTTTTTGGCAATAAGGCCGCGGCGGCAAAAATCACCGGCGCGCCGCCGGGTTTTTTTTGCCCCGGCGCAAATTGCGCGCGCGCCGCCGGAGCTTTTTCCATTTCTTTGTTTTTTCAACAACATGAAACGCCGGGGTGATTTTGTCCCGCCGCCTGCGGGGATTTTACCACCAACCACAAAACACGGCGAAATATAAAAAGCAAAAAAGTATTTTGTAAATTAACACAAAATACTTTACCTTCAACATAAAATAATATTAAATAAAAATATGAAATACATACTTTCGGCGGGGCAACCTGCAGGCGCCGGCGACGTTGCCGTCACTGACGGCGCCCGCAGATTGGTAGCACGATAGAGAGAGATAGGAGGGAATGATAGATTTAGACAAAAGCAAAGGCCAGCGCCTTCGGATCGATATTATGTTTTTTCACCAGCCGGCTGATGTCTTTGCGGTCTTTGCCCGCTTCGCTGGAAGCGCGCGTGATGTTGCCGCCGCTGGAAATCAGCAATTGGGTGATGTAATTTTTTTCGAACTCGTCGATCACGCGCCGTTTCGCTTCGTTGAACGACATCTTGTCGGGAGGCGGCGCCGGCGCGGCGTCCGGCAGATTGATGTTCGCCGGCGGAATCTCGGCCGCGGGCGTGAGCAGAATCGCTTGTTGAATGATGTTTTGCAGCTCGCGAATATTTCCCGGCCAATGATACGCCAGCAGTTTTTGCAGCGCCGCCGGCGCGAGCGTTTTTTTGCCGCGCTCATATTCTTTGCCGTGCTTCTCGAGAAAATATTCCGCCAGCACCGGCACGTCGGTGCGGCGCTCGCGCAACGGCGGCAGCAGCAGCGTGAAACTGAAACGGTAAAACAGGTCCATTCGAAACGCGCCCTGTTGCGCTTTCTGCCGCAGGTCCGCGTTGGTTGCCGCGATGATGCGAATGTCGGCGCGCACCGATTTGGTTTCGCCGAGCGGGCGATACGTTTTGTCCTGCAGCAAGCGCAGCAGCTTGCTCTGCGCTTCCAGCGGCAGCGAATCGATTTCATCGAGAAACAACGTGCCGCCTTCCGCTTCCGCGACCAGGCCCTGCTGATTTCCGTGCGCATCGGTAAAGGCACCCTTGCGATGACCGAACAGCTCGTTCTCCACGAGATTCATCGGAATCGCGCCGCAGTTGACCGGCACAAACGGCTTGCCGGCGCGCTTGCTCAAATAATGCACCGCGCGCGCGCACACTTCTTTGCCCACGCCGGTCTCGCCGGTGATCAGCACCGTCGCATCGCAATCCGCGACCAACGGGATCTTGCCGACTGCTTCCAGAAAAACCGGATCCTGGCCGATCAAATCGGCCATGCCTAATTTTTGCAAAGCATTCTTCTTCGCTAACTCTCTCTCGTCCATTTTCTGCCTCCTGAGCGATTCGTAGCGGCCTCATGGTTTGCCGCCTTCATACCGTAATCGGATTAAACGACCATGTCCACACTGTCACCATGCTGCGTCCTCGAGCGAAGCTCGAATGTCTCAAACTGACTTAGCGCAAAAAAAAAGGCGCAATCGCAAACCGGTTTCTCAAAAAAATCGGTGCGATCACGCCTTCGACTTACAAGTCTTAAAACCCTAAAAAGGTTTTAGCCTGCACGCCAAGGCTCCCACGACCTTGTGCGGAACAATATTTTTATCACGCTAAAGCTTAAAACAATGAACAGCATAAAAAAAGGCGTGATACCAAGACAATCTTCCTTTATATAGGCAACACGACCATGTCTTGCTTATATAAAGGAAAACGTTTTGATGTCACGCCTCGACTTACAAGCCTAATCTTGCACGTCAAAGCTGCCCTTTCGGCCAGATCTAAATCCTGATCAATTTGGGGCGAACCGTAGCCCGTATAAGTATCGGCCAAAAAAAAAGGCGTCACACCAGTATTATTAGATTTAACACTGATGTCACGCCTTCAACTTATAGGCCATCGGGACTTGTGATCCTCACCTATACGCCAAGGTTCCCACAACCTTGTGGAGACATTTAAAACTTAACCGTCCTCTTGACAACCTTTCAACACCAGACGCCCATTTCACGACGCTGATGTCATCACTCGGAATACATGATACAAAAAAACTCTTCGAAAGTCAAGAAAAATTTTCACTATTTTCAAGTTTTTTTTAATTCATGTGGCAACACGAGGAATCTACACGCTAAAAATTGACTGATGCCGGTCACCCGTGTGGCGTGATACCAAAGCCAACCGGCGCAGAGGTCATGCTCATTTTCAATGCAAGAACTTTTTGGGCATCGACAATGCCTCGCGCCGCGGCAAACCACTCCGCCGACGAATCTGATTTTGTTCCGCTTACCGACGAACCGGCGTGAATTTCATTCACGCCGCTCGCGGCGAGAATCCGGCGGACATTCTCCGCGTTGATGCCGCTCGCCGGCATAATGCTGATTCGTCCGGCGGCTTGTTGCGCAAGTTGCGCGAGGAGCCCCAATCCTTCCATCGCCGTTCGCGCCTGCCCCGAAGTGAGCAGGCGATCAACGCGCAACGCGATCAGCGTTTCCAGCGCCCGCAGCGGTGCAGCGGCAACATCAAAGGCGCGATGAAACGTCACTTGCAACGGCCGCGCCAGCTCGATCAGCTCGCGCGTCCGCTCGGCGTCAATCGTACCATCGGGATTCAACATGCCAAACACCACGCCATTCGCGCCAAGCCCTTTGGCAACGGCAATATCCTTTTTCATAATTTCAAATTCTACCGCGGAATAACAAAAATTCCCGCCGCGCGGGCGAATCATCACTTGCAAGCCGATTGATAAATTTTTACGCGTTACTTCGATCATCCCTGCGCTCGGCGTCGTGCCGTCCTCATTGAGATTCGCGCAAAGTTCCACGCGCTCGGCGCCGCCCTCCTGCGCCGC
>CAZVZZ010000120.1:0-7726 GCA_964631505.1 uncultured Cytophagia bacterium | reverse complement strand
ATTCGGCGCGGTTGCAGATTTTGTAACTAAACTTGTTCGTTGAATTTCACTTTTGGTTGTGGACAATTATTAACTTTTTGCACGAGGTGATATTATGTTTAACAAAAGAACGACTATTTTTTTTGTTTTCACGGCCGTCGTCGGCATCATGGGCTATCTCATCATGAGCGGCTTCAATGACACCAACGTCGCTTATTATCAGAAAGTCGATGAATTGCAAGCGCTCGGTGTGAACGCCGAAGGCAAAAGTTTTCGCGTCAGCGGCAAAGTCATTGAAGGCTCGGTGGTGCGCGCCGAAGACGGTTTATCCATGACCTTTGCGATTGACGAGCTCGGCAACACAATGCCGGTGATCTATCACGGCATTATTCCCGACACTTTCAAAGAGGGCGTCGGCGTTCTGCTCGAAGGCAAATACACCAATGGCCGCTTCGAAGCCAGCAACATCATGACGAAATGCGCCAGCAAATATGAGGGCGAGGAAGGGCAGATGCAGAAACCGCAGACAGCGTCGTGAGTTGAAGCCTTTAATAAAAATGTTACGCGCTACGAACTAATTTTATCATCTCAAATTTTTATATGACCCAATTTGGCCCTATTTTTCTCATGATCGCGCTCGGCTGCGCGGTTTATGCCGTCATTGCGAGTATCCTCGGCGCGCAGCGCCGGCAACAAGAGTTGGTGGACACCGGCCACAACGCCGCCATTGGCGTGATGGTTTTTTTGACCTTGGCGGCGATGGCGCTCGTGCAAGGCCTGCTGTCCGATAATTTCGCATTGAAATACGTCGCCAGCACCAGCAACAAAGCGCTGCCGGTTTTTTACAAAATCACTTCGTTGTGGGCGGGTATGGAAGGCTCGTTGCTGTTCTGGGCATGGCTGCTGGCGGCGTTTAGTTTTGTCTGTATCGTCTCCTACCGGCGCCAACAAACGCTGCTGATGCCCTACGTCACCGCAGTGTTGATGGCGGTCACCACGTTTTTTATCAGCATGATCGTTTTTGTCACCAGTCCTTTTGAATTGCTGGCGTCGCCGCCGGCGGATGGGCGCGGCCTCAATCCGTTGCTGCAGCATTGGGCGATGGTGATTCACCCGCCGATTCTTTATTTGGGTTATGTCGGTTTCACCGTGCCGTTCGCGTTTGCCATTGCCGCGATGATTAGCGGCCAGATCGGCAATGACTGGCTGAAGCTGACGCGACGCTGGACGATCGTGCCGTGGTTTTTTCTCGGCGTCGGCATGATGCTCGGCGGCAAATGGGCCTATATGGAACTGGGCTGGGGCGGTTATTGGGCATGGGATCCGGTGGAAAACGCCGCGATGATGCCGTGGCTCATCGGCACCGGCTTCGTGCATTCGGTGATGATTCAAGAAAAAAAGAACATGCTCCGCGTGTGGAACATGGTGCTGATCATTCTCACGTTCACGCTTTGCGTCTTCGGCACGTTCCTCACCCGCAGCGGCGTGATTTCGTCGGTACATAGTTTTACCCAATCCAGCCTCGGGCCGCTGTTTTTGGGATTCGTTGGTTTGATCGCGACCTTCTCGTTTACGCTGTTGGCCAAGCGCCTGCATTTGCTCAAAAGCGACGTGCGCATGGATTCCGTGGTGTCGCGGGAGTCCGCCTTCCTCTTAAACAACGTCGTGTTTCTCGGCGCCTGCTTCGCGGTATTTTGGGGCACGCTGTTTCCCGTCATTTCCGAAGCGGTGCGGGGCGTCAAGATCACCGTGGGCGCGCCGTGGTTCAATGCCGTACTCGTGCCGATTTCGCTGTTACTGCTGCTGTTGACCGGCATCGGCCCGTTGGTGGCCTGGCGCAAAAGCTCGGTTGAGCATTTAAAGAAGATGTTCCTGTGGCCAACGGTTGGCATGGTGGTGACTCTCGTCATATTGCTGGCGGCCGGCATGCGCCACGTTTATGCGCTCATTTCCTTTGCGCTCAGCGTCTTCGTCACCATCACGATTGTCACTGAGTTTCATCGCGGGGCGCTGGCGCGCGGCGCCAGTAACGGCGAATCGTATCCCGTTGCCTGGTGGCGCTTGTTGATGAAAAACAAACGGCGCTACGGCGGCTATGTGGTGCACTTCGGCATGGTGCTGATTTTCGTCGGCGTCACCGGCGCAGCGTTTACCGAAGAGGCGGAAAAGCAGCTCAAGCCCAATGAGTCGATCAAAATTGGCAATTACGAGCTGATTTATCAAGACACCAAGCGCTTTGACGATGCCAACAAAGTGGTTATCGAATCCAGCATGGTGGTCAAACGCGACGGCAAAATGCTGGATACGATTTTCCCGCAAAAACATTTCTATATTGTGCAGCAACAACCGACCACCGAAGTGGCGCTCTTTTCCAATTTGCGCGAAGATTTATACGTCGTGCTCGGCGAACATCAGCCTGAAACCAACGCGGCGACGTTCCATGTCTATTTGAATCCGCTTGTGACTTGGCTATGGATCGGCGGCATGGTGTTGACGCTGGGCACAATCATCACGTTGCTGCCGGATGCACGTGAAGGCGCGGGCCAAACAACCACCAAACGCTCAACGCCGGCGCGGCAAAGCGTCACGGCTTGATTTCATCAACCGATTTTTTGTCTCTTTCGTAACGGAGCCAATAATGAAAATCACCCGCGATTTATTGTTTGAACTTCCGAAAACCGACTTGCACGTTCATCTTGACGGATCATTGCGGGTGAAAACCGCGATTGAATTGGCGAATGCCAGCCATATTCCTTTACCGAGCCAGGATGAAAATGTTGTCCGGGATTTTTTATCCGTCAAAGGCCAGGTTGAAAATCTCAAAACCTATTTGGAAAAATTCGATTTCACCTTAAAGTTGATGCAGGATTACGACTCGATTCGCCGCATTGCGTATGAGCTGGCGGAAGATGCGTCGCGGGAAAATATCACGTACCTGGAAGTCCGGTACTCCCCCATTCTGCATCAACAAAAGGGGTTGAGTCTGGAGCAGATTGTCGAAGCGGTGATCGATGGCCTGCGTGAAGCCGAGCTCAACTTTCCGATTCGTTGCGGCGTCATTCTGTGCGGTATTCGCTCGAGTGATCCGGCCACTTCCGTTCGCCTGGCCGAACTGACGGTACAATACCGGCGCCGCGGGGTGGTGGCATTTGATCTGGCCGGCGGCGAGTACGACAACCCGGCCAAGGATCATGCCAAGGCGTTTTATGTTGTGCGCAAACATTGTCTTAATTGCACCGTGCACGCCGGTGAAGCCTATGGGCCGGACAGCATCTATCAGGCGATCCACAACTGCGGCGCGCATCGCATCGGCCACGGCACGCGTTTGATCGAAGACGAAGATTTGCTCAATTATGTGTGCGACCATCGCATCCCGCTCGAAGTTTGCTTGAAAAGCAACGTGCAAACCAAAACCGTCTTGCGCATCGAGCACCATCCCTTCAAAAAATATCTCGACCGCCAATTGCGCGTCACGCTGAACACCGACAATCGCCTGATCTCCGACACCACGATGACCGATGAGCTGTGGCTGGCCGTGCAAACCTGGGATTTGGATTTTTCGCAGGTCAAGAAAATTATTTTAAACGGCTTTAAAAGCTTGTTCATTCCGTTTGCGGAAAAATCGCGAATTTACAATGAAGCGAAAACCCGATTGAACGAGTTTGAAAAAAAATTATCCGAATGAAATACTGCCGGACGGTCATGTGAAGCGCAAAAAAGGCTTGCTTTTAACGCCGAAAAGTTGAATTTTTTAAATACGTTTCGGATACGATTGGATCGCGTCACAGTTGGAAGAGTCATTCATGAAAGGAAATTTTACGGCTACTGCGACGAACGCCTCCACATCTGCCACCACTTCTTCTGATGCGGAGCTTTTAGCGGCCGTGGCGCAAAAACAGGAATGGGCGCTGGCGACGCTTTATGATCGCTACGCCACGGTGTTGTACAGCCTGGCATTGAAAATTCTCAGCGATACCGGGCGCGCGCAAGATGTGGTGCATGAGGCTTTTCTCACCGCCTGGCGGAAGGCCGCGCTGTATAACCAAGCCCGCGGCAATGTGGCGACGTGGTTGATCGTGCTGTGCCGCAACTTGGCCATCGATCAATACCGGATGAAAATGCGGCTCGCCAGCCGGCACGTTGAGCTGGAGACGGCGGCGGAGTATTTAATTGCGACGGAAAACGATCCGGCGCTGGCGGCGATTGCTGCCGATGAGGGGCGGGCACTGCGCGAAGCCCTGGTCAAATTACCGGCGGAGCAAAAAGAAGTGCTGGAGATGGCCTATTTTCAGGGCTTGAGCCAAACCGAAATTGCTGCCGCCATTAAAGCGCCATTGGGCACGATCAAAACCCGGACCCGCCAGGCGCTGCTGAAATTGCGTGAGGCTTTAGGCGATAAGTTTAGCCCGCTGGAAAGAGCGGCGTGAATGGTACTGATGTGAAGAACGGATTTGCTGAGATGGAAAAGCCAATGCAAGATATTTTCTTAGACCAAGTTGAAAGTTTTTTATTAGGCTCCTTGGAGCAACACGAAGCCGATCAGTTTGTTCAACATGTGGCCGCGGGATGCGCCGCGTGTCAACAAGCGCTGGGCGAGGCCAAGCGCGTCTTGCACGCCTTGCCGTTCGCCTTATCGCCGTCCGAGGCTTCGCCCTTTGCTTTGGTCGCACCGCCGGCCTCTTTAAAAGAAAGATTATTGCGCAGCCTCAAGTCTTCTTCAAACGATGAGCCTAATCCCCAAATTTGGAAAACCTGGTCTGACTCGTCTAAAACTTCCTCCTTGGCGGCGCCGGGATTACTGATTGTGCGGGCCGATCAAGACGAGTGGGAAGATATCGGCGTTAATGGCATTCAGGTAAAACGGTTGTATGTCGATACCGCCCATGACAGTGTGACCATGCTGGTGAAAGCGCCGGCGGGCGCGGTGTATCCGCGCCATCGTCATGCCGGACCGGAGCAATGTTACGTTCTGCAAGGCGATTTGCACATGGCGGGGACCGTGTTGCGCGCCGGTGACTATCAGTATGCCGAGCCGGAGTCGATTCATGGCCTGCAATACACCGAAAACGGCTGCATGTTGCTGATCGTTTCCTCGTTGCACGATGAGATGCTCGCCGGTGAAGCAGAATGACCGGCGTGACGGTGTGGCCTCCGTTATTTTCCCGCATTTAATTCTCCCCGCCTTCATTATTTTCCCAACTTCTAAAATCTGTTTTCTGCCTTGATTCGTATTATATGCAGCGAGTTTCAGAATCAACTCGCGTTGGTGTAATTTGATTTATGGTCGGCTGTGCCATTGTCACCGAAGACGCGGCGGCAATGTGCAGCTTCGAGAGCGTCAGAGCGTAAAACGAACGAAGATGGCAGATCACTTCACGGAACTGGCTGCGCCTTTTGTCCTGGGAATTTTAGAACCCCATGAAACGCGGCAATTTGCCGAGCATCTCGCGACCGGTTGCAAAGCCTGCGCGCAAGAAATCGCGGCCGCCAAACGCGTCGCCGGATTGTTGCCCTATGTCGCGCCGCAAAAGCCGCCGCCGCCGGAATTGAAGCAGCGGCTATTGCTGGCCATCGGCCCGAATGCGAACATTCTGCCGCTGCGGCCAACTGCCGAAAAGCCCGCGAAGATTTCACCGGCGCCGGCATCGATTCGCGCCATGCCGTCGAGAACAATTTATCAACGTACCCGAGGGGCGCTTGCGTGGGCCGCGGTTTTTCTGTTGTTAGCCGTGGGCTATGGTTATTTTTTGCAGCGCGGCGTCATCCATAACCTGCAAACCCAGCTCAGCGAACGCCGCGCGGAAATTGAGCTGCTGCAATTCGAAATGGCGCGCCAGCAAACCGTGATTGAACGCATAAAGAAAAGCAAAGCCTCTCACCTTCTGATGGTGCAGCTCAAAGGCCATGAACAAGGCGATCTCAAAATCATTCTTGATCCGCACACCGCCGGCGGCAGCTTCATCGCCTCCAATTTGCCCGTGCTGAGTGCTGCCCATGATTATCAGCTTTGGTTTATAAAAGACGGCCAGCCGTTTAATGCCGGCTTGTTTCAGGTAACGGCGCAGGGCGAATACCTCGGCGAGATTCAGCATTTACCGGCGACGCTTGCCGGCATCACCGCGTTTGCCGTCACCCGCGAACCCAAAGGCGGCCGCCCAACGCCCACCCTGCCGATTTATTGGATTGGCAACGTACAAGGCGTGTGACCCACCGTGGCGCAACATTCATGTTGCGCTTTTATTTTTTCAACCCGCGCCGAATATTCCATCAAACTTAACCCAGCCCATGGCGACCACCATGGGTTTTTTATTTTTAAACCGCGCCAGTGAAAAAACAACCGGGAAAATTATCTTGACCGATTTGCCTCACGATATTATCTTGAATTTGCGAATTCCGGCTTGGGCACGAGTCCCGCGAAATCAGAAAAATCCTGTCTCCCAAGCCGAACTATATTTTAGAAAATTTTTTCGATATGAAAATTTCCCGCCGCCGATTTCTCTCGCAAACTCTTGCCGCCACGCTGGCGCTGCCGGCAACAAAAATTTTTCCATCCGCGCCACGATCAACAGCGCGGCGCCGCCTGCGCGAGCTGGGTATCGTCATTGGCTCGCTTCCCACCGGAAAATGGAATGCCATCACCGACGTGCCGGGCGTGAAAGTCGGTCATTGCACCCGCATCGAAGGCGATGGTGAATTAATCGCCGGAAAAGGCCCGATTCGCACTGGCGTCACCGTCATTCTTCCCAACGATGCTATTTATCGCGAAAATCTGACCGCCGGTCGCTTTGTGATGAACGGCAACGGCGAAATGACCGGCGTAGGCAGCATCGATCAACGCGGCCTGTTGCAATCGCCGATTTTTCTCACCGACACCTCGAGTATTGGCCGCGTCATGAACGGCGCGATGACGTGGTTGCTGCAAACCTATCCGGAAATCGGCGACACCTTGCCAGTGCCCGTTCCAATGGTTGCGGAAACATGGGGCGGCTTTCTACATGATTCCGCCGGGCGCCATCTCGAGGACGAGCACGTATTAACCGCGCTCAACAATGCGCAAAGCGGCCCGCTGCAAGAAGGCGCGGTCGGCGGCGGCACCGGGATGGTCTGTTATGATTTCAAAGGCGGTATCGGCACGGCCTCGCGCATTTTGCCGGAAGCGCAGGGCGGCTACACCATTGGCGTGCTCGTGCAAACCAATCACGGCCGTCGTGCGGATTTGATGATCAACGGCGTTCCGGTCGGCAAAGAGATTGCAGACCTGCAACGCGTGGAAGGGCAAAAATCGAAATCCATTTTATTGATCGGCGCGACGAATGCGCCGATGCTTCCCGCGCAATTGCAGCGCCTCTGCAAACGCATGGCCTTCGGCCTCGCCCGCACCGGCGCGCTTTCTTCGCACGGCTCCGGAGATTTGCTCTTGTTTTTCTCCACCGGCGTCAAAATCAAACCGGAGGCGGCGCTGACCGAAATCGAAATTTTTAACGACGAGTCCATTACGCGCATGCATCAAGCTGCAATGGAAGCGGCGGAAGAGGCCATTCTCAATTCATTGTGCATGGCCGAAACCACCGTCGGCATCAACGGCAACACCGCGTTTGCGCTGCCGATTGAGCGGCTGCCAGAAATTATGAAAAAGTATGGGCGCTAAATGCAATGCTTCACTTCTGAGCACGTTGCACGTACCACGTTAAACGTGTAATGTGTAACGATCTAAATATCTTCATTGAGATTCTGATTATCTTGAGGT
>CAZVZZ010000119.1:3748-7917 GCA_964631505.1 uncultured Cytophagia bacterium | reverse complement strand
ATATTGTGTATTCAATAAATCGGATACCCATTCGTCTTACAGACGAACGATGGGACCATATTGTGAGCAACAAGCCCTATATGGAAAAATATTACGACAAGGTGTTGGATGTTATTGAGAGCCCAACTTGGATTCTACGCGGTTATGCCGGAGCAATTGTCGCTGTTTCCTCTGTTGGCAAACAAAGTTATCTGCATGTTGTGTATCGAGAAATCAATCACGATGACGGTTTTATTATTACTGCATTTATTTCCCCAAAATTGAATAGGAGTATGATCATATGGCCACGGAAATCTTAGAAGAAAAAAACATCGGTCATTTACTCAAAGCCGCCGCCAATTTGGTGAAGTTACCGAAAACCCACATGTGGTTGGATTATGACGCCGAAGCCGATGTTCTTTATCTTCATTTTGAAGATAAGCCAGGTTCTACGCATAGCGAAATGCGAGATGATGGCATTATTCTCGACTATAAAGGCGCTCGTTTAGTCGGGCTCACAGTTCTTGATGCTTCGAATCGGTGAATTAAAATCTGAATGAAAGATGATGCGAATACGAATTTATATATTTTTTTGCCCGCTTTTCCTCATTGCTTTCTCGGCCTCCGCCGAAAAGCGCTGGACCATCCAAGACGTCGCCATTACCGCGCGTGTGGATTCCGCTGGTTACATGACCATCGAGGAAAAACGCGCTTATCGTTTCTGGGGAAAATTCAGTTACGCTTTTTACGAGTTGCCGTTGGCGGGTTTGCTCGAGGTGGATCAAATTCAAGTCAGTGAAGACGGCGAAACCTATCTATTGAGCGACGACAAAACGCCAGGCACCTTTTTCGTTGAACGCAATGATGAAAAGCTTAAGATCCGCTGGCAGTTTCGCGATGAGCCGCATCGCGCTTCCGGTGCGTTGCGTGAATTTACACTGCGTTTTCGCGTGCTCGGCGCGGTGCGGGTGCATCGCGACGTGGCGGAGTTGTATTACAAGTTTGTCGGCAAAGGCTGGGATCGCGCGAGCGAACGCGTGCGGGTCGCCATCGAATTGCCGCCGGAAATTCGCCGCGAGGAGTTAAAAGCATGGGCGCACGGCCCGTTGCACGGCGAGATTGCCGTGGAATCCGGCAGCCGCATTGAAATGCCGGTTGATTATTTGCCGCGGCGGCAGTTTTGGGAAGCGCGGGCGATTTTTCCAGCATCATACGTTATGGCAGCGCCAGCAACCATTCGCGATGATCGCGACGCTGCTGCTGAAATTTTGCAACAGGAATCCCGTTGGGCCGAGGCGGCCAATCGCAAACGCGCTGAGGCCGCGGCAAAGCTGCAATGGCAGGAATCCAACCGCGCGAAATATTTTTCTTATCTGTGGTTGTTGCCGGCCGTTGGGATCGTCTTTTTCCTTTATATGTATCAACGTTTTGGCCGCAGTTTCCGCTATTCCGAGAAACGAATCATTTCCCAGCCGCCGACGGACATGCCGCCGGCCGTGGCGAATTATGTTTTTTATTCACACCAGTTAAACGGCGGGGCATTGCTCGCGACGCTGTTCGATCTCGCCGCAAGAAATTTTGTGCGTGTGCAACATTCGAAAACCGAAACGCCGAATTGGTTCGGCGCCACCTCAACGAAGCAGGAGGTGACGATTTTTTTTGAAGAAGAGAAATTGCGTTTCAACGCCGCGGAGCTGTTGGCCTACGAACGCGAGCTGCTGGATTTCCTACGCACGGAGATTGCACAAAACCGCCCGCAGTTTAATCTTGAAGATATTAAGAAGCAATCGACAAAATTTCACCGCTTTTTTGGCCAATGGCGCAAAGCCGTGGCGCTGCAGGCCGGCAAACCGAAATTATACGACGCGCTTTCGACGCGCGCCAGCGTGATGACTTTTGTCGCTGGGCTGATGGTGACTGCGGCGGCGGTGTTCGCCGTTTATGCGATGGGCGACGCCGCGCTGCCGTTTGCCATTGTTTCACTGTGTCTCGCGCCATTTGCTCTCTTAATTTTGCGCTTTACGCCGGAAACGGCGGATAAGCTGGATCGTTTGCAAGGTTTTCGTGATTATCTGAAACGTTTTTCAAAAAGTCGTCAGAGCTACAGCGCGGACTGGCAACAAGTCGATAAATTTTTGATTTATGCGATTGCGCTGGGACTGTCGAGCAAACAGATCAAACCGTTGTTTGAAACCGTTGAACGCGAGCGTGGCGACGGCGTTTTCCCGTGGTTCATTTACAGCAGCGGAAATGGCGCCTCCGGTTTCAGCACTGCAATGTCGGCGATGGTTGACGCGGTCGGCACCACGATGAGTTCCGCCAGCGGCACGGGTGGTGGCGCTTCCGGCGGCGGAGGCGGTGGAGCAGGCGGCTCTGGTGGCGGCGCAGGTTGATCTGCGACGCGCCATAAATTTTCCAACGAGCAGAAAACAACGCCACGAACGAAAAAATTTTTTTTGCGGTTGCCCGCCCCCAAGCGGGACTCCTATCCGGCGGAAATTTTATTTTTTCTAACTGTTGTCGTGTAATAACGGCTGTGAATCTTTCATGACGGTGAAACAAAAGTTTTTTCACCCGGCTAATCTGGCTTTAATGGCCGGCGTTATTATTTTGAGTTATGTGTTTTATGCCAGTTTGCAGCATACGATGACCTGGCCGAAGCTGGCGTTGTTTTGGTGTGGTTGCGGCGCGGTTACGTTTTTCCTGCTCTATCACCTGCTCGCGCACTCTTCGGATACGTGGCAGGGAAAACTCATGCGCCGTTATAGTCTCTTGCACCGCGCCGGTTGTGGCTTGTTGTTGGTGCTCGGCCTCTTCGCGGCGGTCCGATTCAGTTTGAACACGTATGCGACGTGGCAGTTGCCGGCATTGTACTGGGAGCCGGTGGGCGCTGAGGAATCGGCGCGCGAAGCGCCGGTCATGCGTCTGATCGTGGGCAATCAGCGCTATCATCAAGCGCTCGCGGTCCAGGAAATTCAACTGATTTTATTGACCGACCCGCTGCCGCGCGGAAAATCTCTGGCAGTGCGTTTGCGCGTTGATTCGTTGGAGTTGGCGCTGCAAAAAAAGGCCGGTCACGTGCCTCATTTTAGTTTTGTTCCAGCCCTCCCGATTCCTGCCATTTCCCAGCGCGAGCTGCGATTGCTGTTTCCCGGCAGCGAAACGCCGGCGCTGTTTCAGCTCAACGCAGTTTATCAAGAAGCCGGTCAGGTTGATGTACACGCGCAAATGTTGTCGCCGTATGTTTTGCTCGAGCACCGGCAAGTGCGCCTGATGGAATTTTCCGAATTGGCGGCGCGCGCCCGGCAGCCTTCGCATGTCGCGCAGGGCAGTTTCATTCATGCCGTGGGCCGCAGCCGGCATCCGTCGGCGCTCGCCACTTTGCAGGAATTTTTGACGGTGCACGACATGCGCATTCAAAATCTCGTCTGCGAGGCATTGGCCATGCTCGGTGATTCGCGCGCGGCGCCGGCATTGATCGAGCTGGCGAAAGAATCAAAGAACCCGCAGGCCGTGCGCGCACTTGGCGAATTGCCGAGCCAGGCTGCCGTTGATTATTTAATTGAAATATTGGAAAATCAAGGCGAAGCTTTTTTGCGCGCCGAGGCCACGGAAGCGCTTGGCCGCATTGCGGCGCTGACGGGAAATGAATTTGAGCGCGTTGTGCCCACGCTGACAGCCCTGTTGCGCTACGGCAAAAGCGAAGAGGCATTGGTGCAACGCGAAGCCCTGCTCGCACTGGCGCGCATTGACGAGACGGCAGCCGTTCCGCTGATTCTGGATTACGCGCGCCGCCACCATTCCGGGCAGGCATTGCGCAACCTGCTCGACGCCACTTCGATTCTCGGCGATAAATGGCTGCTGCCCTCGCTGGGCCAATGGATACAGGATTGGCGCGGTTACAATCTCGATCTCGCCGATTTACAATTGTTGTTGAGCTACCTGGTGGCCACGAAACATTTCGACATGGTACAGGTGTTGATTGAAACGCTGCAGCTCGAAATCAGCCCGGAAGCGCAGGCGCTGATCGTCAATGCACTGTTTCAATTAACCGGAAAAGATTTTGGGGCGCTTCGTTATCCGGTGCTCAATTTCACAACGGAAAAATTCAACCGTCAGATTCTCCTGCAATGGCAACAATGGTGGAAAGAGGCCCAACAGGATTCGCTCTTCCGCGAACAGGTTAAGCC
>CAZVZZ010000119.1:0-3648 GCA_964631505.1 uncultured Cytophagia bacterium | reverse complement strand
ATTTGCTCGTCGGCGACGGCGCGATGGGGACTGTGATTTATGCGCAGGGCATTCCGCTGGCGCAAAGTTTTGACGAGTTGAATCTTTCGCAGCCGCAGGTCATACAAAATATTCATCGCGCTTATGTCGATGCCGGCGCGCAGGCGATTGAGACCAACAGCTTTACCGCCAACCGTCTCAAGCTCAGCCGCTTCGGTTTGGAAAACCGCCTCGCCGAAATCAATCAGGCTGCAGTACGTCTCGCGCGCACGGCCGCGGATGGAAAAGCGTACGTGTTGGCCTCTGTCGGACCGGTGCGCGACCGGGAAAGCGATGAGATTGAAGCGGCGTTGATGCGCGCGACATTCGCGGAACATGCGGCGGCGCTCATCGCCGCCAATCCCGACGCGCTGATTTTTGAAACCTTCACGCACGTGCATGAGCTTGAGATGGCCGTGCTGGAAGCCCGTCGCCTCACCAGCCTGCCGATTATCGCGCAGGTGGTGGCGGATGAAGAAGGCTACACCCGCGATAGCCAGCATATCACGACGGCCTTTCGCCGCTTGCGCGAGTTGGGCGCGGACGTCGTCGGCATCAACTGTGCGAAAGGCCCGACCGGCATTCTGCACGCGCTGCGCGAAGTGCCGTTGGAAAATGACATTCTGCTCTCCGCGTTCCCGAATGCCGGTTTGCCGGCGTTTGTCGATGGCCGCTACATTTATCTTTCGACGCCGGAATATTTTGCCGAAAGTGCGCAACGGTTGCGCGAGCAGGGCGTGCGCTTGATTGGCGGTTGTTGCGGCACCACGCCGGAGCACATTCGCGCCATTGCTGCGGCTTTGCGCGGCCTCGAGCCAGTTCGAGAAAAACACGTCGTCGTCCATATTCAACCGCAGGCGCCGCAAGTTCCGGCAATCACCGAGCCGGAATTTTTGCAGAACGTCAAAAAGCGCCCGACCATCATCGTCGAGCTTGATCCGCCGCGCGATCTCGAACACGAGAGCATCATGCGCGGCGCCATCGAATTGAAGCGCGCCGGCATCGACGCCCTGACGATGGCCGACAGCTCGCTCGGCATCACGCGCATGAGCAACATGGCGCTCGGTTATCTGGCGAAACAAAAAAGCGGCCTGCCGATGATCATTCATCTCTCCTGCCGCGATCGCAATCTCATCGGCTTACAAGCGGAATTGATGGGCCTGTTCGCGCTCGGTATGGACACGGTGTTGGCGCTCACCGGCGATCCGGCGAAATTCGGCGACCAACCCGGCGCGACATCGGTGTATGATCTCAATTCCTTCAACCTGATCACGATGATTAAAAAAATGAATCAGGGCGTCGCGTTTTCCGGCCGCACGATGAAGCAGGGCAGCCGCTTCACCGTCGGTGTGGCGTTCAACCCCAATGTCGATCGGATTGAAACTCAGGTGAGCCGTTTGCGTAAAAAAATTCAGCTCGGTGCGGATTTCGTCATGACCCAGCCGATTTTTGACTGGCGCAAAGCGCGCGCCGTTCATGAAGCCACCCGCGAATTTAACATTCCGGTTTTCGTCGGCATCATGCCGTTGGTCAGCGGTCGCAATGCCGATTTTCTTCACAACGAAGTGCCCGGCATCGAGATTCCGTTGAAAGTGCGCGAGCGACTGTATCGCTTTGAGGGCGAACGCGCCCGGCGCGAAGGTGTCACCATCGCCGGTGAAATTCTGGAAAGTACGCTGGATTATTTTAACGGCATTTATTTCGTCACACCGTTTGTGCGCTACGAAATGATCATCGAACTCGTCGAAATCTGCCGCCGGTTGAATTTGCAGCTTTCTTCAAAAAGGAAAAGAGAATTGTGAATCTGCCCAAATCACTTGTGAGTCGTCGTCTGGTGCTGCTGGTGTTTGCCCTGGTCGGGCTTATGTTCGGCGTTTATCTGATGCCGCGCGTGAATCCTTTTTTTGCGAGCCGTCCGGAGCTGACCCGCGGCGAGGCAAGAAAGCTTGTCGAGGCGTATGCGCAACAACGCGGCTATGATCTGCGCGAATTTTTTGGTGATGGGATTTATATTTACGACGGTTTTGGTCTCGATTATCTCATGGAAAAATCGGGCGTCGGCCCGGTGATTGCACTGGGGCGCGAAGATCGTTTGCCGCTCTCGTATTGGCAATTTGATTTTTACCGCAACGTGCCGCGCGATGCGCAGCAGGAAACGTTTCAGGCGCGCGTTTCGCCGGCGGGAAAGCTGCTGGGTTTCAAGCACACGTTGCCGGATTCGGCGCGCGGCGATTCGCTCAGCGCCGCCGCGGCGTTGCAATTAGCCCAACAAACTTTGCAAAATTGGCCGGGGGTACAATTTGCTGATTTCAAACTCGAGCAATCCTCCAGCATCAAAAAAAGCCGGCGCACCGATCATCGTTTGATTTTCACGCGCACCGGCGCCGACTTGGGCGAAGGCGCCGAAGTGTTGGAAGTGTCGATTGCCGGCACGGAATTGGCCGGCGTCATTCGTTGGTTCCGCAATCCGCAGAATTACATCACCACTTCCGGCGTGGTGGGCGGCGCCAATTTGTTGCTCAATACCGTTTCCGTTGCCATTTATGTGGTGTTGCTGTTTGGCGCGTTGGTGGCGTTTCTGCGCAAATACCACGAAGGCGAGATTGGCGTGCGCACCGGCATGTGGCTCGGTGGCATCGTTTTTTTCAGCGCGCTGGGTTTCACGCTGAATATTTGGGAACGGCTCGGTTACGGCACCGGTTTCGGTGCGATCAGTTCTTTTTATTCGAAATTCATTTTGTTGGGGATTCAAATTGCCTTCAATTATAATATCATGGCGCTCACGGTGCTCGCGGCGTGGACGGTGGGCGAGCAATTTTTACGAACCGATAAACCGCGGCTGCTGGCGGGCATCGACAGTATTTTCAATCGGCGCTGGTTCACGAAAAATGTCGGCCGTGAATTGCCGGTCGGTTTCGCGTTCGGGTTGATGATCTTCGGGTTCATCCAATTGCTGATTTACGGAATGATTCATTACTGGGGTGTTTTGCCGCGCCTCAGTTTTAGCAATGTCTCGGGGTTTGAGGGCTACTTGCCTTTTTTGTCCCTCCTCGCGTATATCCTGCTCACTGCGCTTTTGGATGAAATCACGTTTCGCGCTTTTTTAGTTTCCTCGCTGCGCCGGCTGCTGAAATCACCGGTTACGGCCATCTTGCTTGCCGGCGGGTTGTACGGATTTTTTTTGATTTTCTTCAGCGAGACCTACGGCTTCAGGCCGGCGCCGTTTTCGTTGATTCCATTTATCGCGTTCGGAGTGGCGCAAAGTGTAATTTTCTGGCGTTATGGTTTGCTGGCGTCGATGACTTCGGGCATCGTGTTTTCCACCCTGAATTTCATCGGCCCGCTGCTTGCCAGCGCCGAACCTTTTTTTATCGGTTCGGGAATCGCCGGCGCCGGCATTTTGCTGGCGCTGTTGATCGCCGGTTTGATCGGCGCGAGTCGCGGCGAAGAGTTTCAATATACGCCGGAAGATGAGCCGGCGCACGTGCGCCGCATCAAAGAACGCGTGCGCATGCAAAAAGAATTGGAGATTGCGCGCCGCGTGCAATTGCACCTGTTGCCGAAAGACAATCCGCAACTTTCCGGTTTTGACATCGCCGGCGCTTGTTTGCCCGCGCTCGAAGTTGGCGG
>CAZVZZ010000118.1:0-7992 GCA_964631505.1 uncultured Cytophagia bacterium | reverse complement strand
AATCGTCGCCGGGTCAACGCCTTTTTGGCGCAATTCCAAAGTTAGGCGCGCGCGGCCTTTCGGGCGATTGTGCAGACGGCTTTGCACGAATTGCCGCGCGAAATCGGCGTCGTCGATGAAGCGCTGAGCTTTACATTCAGTTATCGTTGCTTCGATAAGCTCTGCCGAGAACTTGGCGCGTTTCAAGGCCTCGCGCATTTCTTTTTCGCTGCGGGCGCGGACGGCGAGCAGGCGATAGGCCTTCGCTAATGCGGCACGCAATTGTGGCGGCGGCTCGGCATCGTCCAAGAACGATTGTTGCGCTTCGGTTGCCATGGAAGCAAATTGTGTAACGGTCATCCCACAGGGATCTTGTTTAAAACCATCGTGGTGCTAAATGCAAACAAGAGCCTTACAGGGCGACATGAAACGCAGACTGGAAGTCTACGCTACGAGATTAACCTTTTGCTGCCGGGCGCGGCGCGGACTTGGCATCTTTGGCCGGATCTTTTGCAACCGCGTTGGGCGCCGGCGTTTCATCTTTGATCAATCCAACTTTTTTCCGCACTTTCGAATCGAGGTCTTTCAAAACTTCAGGATTCTCCACGAGAAAGCGTTTGAGATTTTCGCGGCCTTGCATGCGTTCTTGGCCGAGCGTGAACCACGTGCCGCTTTTTTCGATCAAGCCGAGATTGATGGCCATGTCCGCAAGGTCGCCTTCGGTGGAAATGCCGCTGCCGTACATGATGTCGAACTCAGCTTCTTTGAACGGCGGCGCCACTTTATTTTTCACGACCTTGACTTTGACGCGGCTGCCGGTGACTTCGTCGCCATCTTTCACCGAGGCGGTGCGGCGAATGTCAAGGCGCACCGATGAATAAAATTTCAACGCGCGGCCGCCGGTGGTGGTTTCCGGATTGCCAAACATCACGCCGATTTTTTCGCGAATCTGATTGATAAATATCACACAGACGTTCGATTTGCTGATGACGCCGGTGAGTTTTCGCATGGCCTGGCTCATGAGGCGCGCCTGCATGCCCATTTGCGCATCGCCCATTTCACCTTCGATTTCAGATTTGGGCACGAGCGCGGCGACGGAGTCGATAACGATCACATCCAGCGCGCCGCTGCGCACGAGCGTTTCGGTGATTTCCAGCGCCTGCTCACCCGTATCGGGCTGCGAAATGATGAGATTATCCGTATCAACTCCAAGTTTTTTGGCATACACCGAATCCAGCGCATGTTCCGCGTCGATGAAGGCGGCGAGACCGCCGAGTTTTTGCGCCTGCGCGGTGATCGTCAACGCCAGCGTGGTTTTGCCACTAGACTCCGGGCCGAAAATTTCGATGATGCGTCCGCGCGGCACGCCGCCGATGCCCAACGCCGCATCCAATGAAATGGCGCCGGTGGGAATGGCTTCGATCGCCAGTCTGGCGCGATCATCACCGAGACGCATGATTGAGCCTTTGCCATACGTGCGATCGATTTGCGTAATCGCCAATTCCAGCGCTTTAAGTTTTTCTTCCTTCTCTCTCTCGTTGTTCATTGCTCCTCCCGAAGGGATTGTTATTGATTGTTGTCATTCCGTCCGCAATCCTTTAAAGCTGCTTAAAAGTAAAAAAGATTCTTTCAAAATGACTTTTCTTATATTTTAAAACATCACCAATTTCTGCTTAGCGCCAATTTACGCAACGGCGTGTAAATCGCGCCGGCGCGATTTAATTCGCTTTGCATGAAAATAATTTCGTGAAACGGCGCCGGCATCGCCGCAAAAGGTCTTGCTTGCAGCGCGCGGATCACTTCCGGAATGCGCGCGTCTTTCACGCGGCCAATCGTCAAATGCGGTGCAAAAGCGCGCGACTCTTTCGCGAAGCCGAGGCGGTGCATGCGTTCGTCAATCGCTTGCGCTAATTTCACCAGCGTTCCCGCCGGCTCATTCAACCCCACCCACAACACACGCGGCTTTTCGCCGTTCGGAAAAGCGCCGGCGCCGGCAACCGTCGCGGAGAATGCAATCGAGGCGGCAAGCTCCTGTAAAGCGGCGGCGATTTCATCAATGCGATTCACCGGCGTGTCGCCGAGAAATTTGAGCGTGAGATGCAAATTTTCCGGCTTTACCCAACTCACGCGGCCGTGCAACGCTTTGAGCGGTTGCACATATTCGGCGATGGCCGCTTTAATTGCCGCCGGCATGTCCAACGCAATGAAAGTACGCAGCGTTTCCATTTTCAACGTGTGGAAATATCTTGCCCAAATTGGAGCAAGTAGCCGTTATTATCGTAAATGGCGAATTCTCTCATACCGCAATCAAAGTCTTCAATTGATAACAAACTTCAACTTGGCCTTGCAACTGCTGCCACCAAGCGTCAACGTTGTGGGTTACGCTTTCAACTCCCGAAACAACAAATTCAGCGCCATTTGGCTAAAGCGTTCTTTGTTGATCAAGCGATCTTTGGTAAATAAAAATTTTTGCGCAAACACACGCTCGGGCGATGCAACGCCAACCCACACGAGGCCGACGGGTTTTTCTTCGGTGCCGCCGGTCGGGCCGGCAATGCCGGTGGTTGCAACCCCGTAGGTGACGTTGCTCACACGGCGCACACCTGCGGCCATGGCTTTGGCACATTCTTCGCTCACCGCGCCGTGCTGCTGCAAAACTTCTTCCGGCACGCCAAGCATCTGCATTTTTGCGGCGTTGCTATACGTGACCATGGCGCGATCAAAATATTGCGAGCTGCCGGAAACATTGGTGAGGCGATGGGCCACAAATCCGCCGGTGCAAGATTCGGCAACGGCCAATGTTGCTTTCTTTTCGATGAGCAAGCGCCCAATGACACTTTCGAGCGTCTCCTCATCAAAGCCATACACGTTAGGCCCGACGCGGGAGAGAATGTATTCTTCGGCAGCGTGAATCCGTTGCGCAGCCACGGTGGCGTCATTTTCATAAACCGAGATGCGGACATCAACCACGGAAAAATGCGGCAGAAAGGCGATCTTGCCGAATTTCTCCAATTCTTCAATCGGCGCGAGTTTTTCAAAGAGCGCGGACTCGCCGATGCCAACGGTGCGCACGGTGCGATGGCGAATCGTGACGTTTTTGTTTTTACTTTTTAAAAACGGCAACACCCGCTCATTCATAAGATGCTGCATTTCCGCGGGCACGCCGGGCATGATGGCGCAATAACGGCCTTCGCGCTCGAACAACAAGCCGGGCGCGGTGCCGTAATCGTTCCACAACACCGTCGCCTTTTTCGGTACCAGCGCCTGCCCTTCATTCACCGGCGCCATGCGCAGATTACGGCGCTGAAAAATTCCTTTGACATGCGCCAGCACTTTTTCATCCGTCACCATCTCGGCCGAGTCAAAATATTCCGCGACGACTTTTTTGGTGATGTCGTCGTGAGTCGGGCCAAGACCGCCGGTCAGCAAAACCACGTCGGCGCGAGAAAGCGCAAGTTCGAGACTGCGGCGGATTTCATCGCCCTCGTCGCCGACAACGCTGACCTGGCGTACGCGGATATTCGCGGCATTGAGCTGCCGGCTCATCCACGCCGCGTTGGTGTTGACGATCTGGCCGATGAGCAACTCATCGCCGATGGAGATGATTTCTGCGAGCATACAATTCGTGCAAAACAGATGTTTCTCAAATTTTTTACAATGACAAACTTGCGTTCACCAAATCATGCTGCTATTTTCTAAAAATGATACCGAAAATGATACCGAAAATGATACCGAAAAAAATTTGCTTAACCACTAAGCCCGTTTGTATTTAGTTGAACGAGAGTCACCAATTTTTATAACAAGGCCTATCCCATTTAGTTTTTGAAAGTCACGTTTGGCTGTAATTATGCTCACGCCGAACAACTGCTCGTACTCAAGTCGTGTTATTGATTCATGCTCTCGCAAATAAGCCAACAACGCACGCTGACGCGGGTTCAACGCTGCCACTTCATTTGAAACATCGGCGCGCGCCGGTAATTTTAATCCCCGTTGCTCAAGATTGTTGCGCAAGGTCGTCCGCAGCATGAACGCATATTCTTCAAAAACCGGCGGCTCCAAGCCGAGTTGCTCCATTTCCAAAATCATGCGATCCACCCCTTCGCCCAGTTCTCGCGTATATTCCATGTCCGTCATCACGCGCGTAATGAGCGGGTTGCGAGAAAAATGCATGCGGCGCATGTTATCAACTCGCACTAAACCCGGCAGTTTGCCCGGGCTTTCGACTTCGATACGGTCGTCAAAAAGTTTGATTTGAATATCGGTTCCGGTTATGTTGTAAGCACGATGCACGACGGCATTCGAGATCGCTTCCTGCCAAGCAAACGCCGGATATTCCGGCGTCGTCAAAAATTTTCCGCCTTTGCTCAACCGCGTAAACTCGCGCAACTGTGTGCCGATGATGCGAAAAGCTTCATCCAACAATTTCGGCAGCGGCAATTCCAAGCGAATGTCTTTCGTCAGATTCATGCGCGGGCCGGTTTCGGCGGTTGTGCCTTCATAACGGAGCAACCGCAGATTCGCGCGCGGGAACCAGAAACAAGGATTTTTCGCAAAGAGCAAAATACCGGCACGATTCAAAATCAGCTTGCCGTCGGTTTGTTGAGCCAAACGGCGCGCACTCAACAGTTGGTGTGCATCCAAAGAGGTGGCGATCATGCGGCGATAACGCTCGAGCGCTTCCATGTCCAACTCGGCAAGATCGAACTCCGGAACCGGTGCGCTTTCCCACGAGGCTTCGCCGCGGTCATACATCAATTGCGTGCGCTCGTCGAAAGTGAGTTTGTGGCTTTTATCGCCGAGACGTAAATAGGCTTCATCTTTGGTGTTGGCGTGCAGTTTTCCGCTCTGCACGATTTCAAATAACAAAATTTTGTCGGCTTTGCCGTGATGATTGGTGCAATCGATAAGTTTGTGCGTCGTCATCACGGCGGGAACGCACAAATCCCACGGCACCTGCAAAAAAGCGTTGAGCTTCGTTGGGTACTCGTTAAATCCGGCAATCTTGCCGTCATCCTCGATGCCGATAACAATGAAACCGCCGTCGGCGTTGGCGAACGCAATAATATGATTCGCCAACTCGCGCGGCTCGAGGCGCGCGCTTTTGCGATCAAAAAGCTGCCCTTCCTTTTGTCGAAGAATGTCTTCGATGGTCGGGTTTTCAAATAACCCCTTCATTGCCGCTTAATTTAATAATCAATCAAGAAAACTCAAAACAATTCTCAAACACAGATTCGCATAAATCCCCGCCATCACGTCATCCATCACAATGCCCCAACCGCCGGGCAGCTTTTCAAACCGGCGCACGGGAAAAGGCTTGGCAACATCGAAAATTCGAAAGAGCAAAAAGCCGAGGCCGATGGTTTTTAAATCCAGCGGCACCAACGCGAGCGTGACCGCCATGCCCACGACCTCGTCGATCACCACTTCCTGCGGATCAATTTTACCGGCAGTTGTTTGTGCATGCGCTTCGGCCATGGCCTGCGCCGACCAAACAGCGAGCGCCGACAGCACCAGCAATCCAGCAACCTGTTGCCATATTGAAAGATACGGCGGCAGGAGGAGAAAAACAAGAGCCATGGCAAGGCTCCCCATGGTACCGGGCGCCAAAGGAGAATACCCGAGGAATCCGACCGTCGCCAATATTCGCGGGAGAAAAGGCACGCGGGGAGATTGCTTCATTTCGCCAGATTCCCGGGATCGAACACGCGGAAGCAGGCGAGAATCAAATGGCGCACGAGCCGCCAGTTTTCAACCAAATACTGAATGCCGGTGGCCAGCGTGATGCCGGTAACGACGAGCATCATTTTATTCAGCGCTTCGGTTTGGCGCAGCCAGGCCACCAATCCGAAGTCGGCGCCGTGCGCTTGCGCAACCAAATACAGCAGAATGACATAAATCGCCGTCATCTGGCCGGCGGTTTTCCACTTGGCCGACATGCTCGTGATCACCGGCTGCCGTTTCCAATCGCCGTAAAGCCGCAGCAAGGTCATCACAATGTCACGCGTGGCGATGATCACCACCATCCACGCTTTCACCAGGCCGAGCCAGACAAAAACACAAAACATGGTGATCACCAGGATTTTGTCGGCCAGCGGATCAAGAAATTTTCCCCATTGCGTGATCACGCCCAATTTGCGCGCCATATAACCGTCATACCAATCCGTCAACGACGCGACCAGAAACACGAACAACGCCAGATAGCGATAGGACAGGCTGTCACGCGACAACAGAAAAACCAGCAGCGGCGTCAGCACCATCCGCAGAACCGTGAGTTGATTGGGAAGACCCATGATGCATCTCAATGCACAGAATAAATGGCATTTGCTTCTTTTATAATATTTCGATAAATCTCGCAGCGCGAGAATTTATTTCCATGCCGCCAGGAGCCGGCGGCGTCACCATTGCACCCGGCCCTCGAGCGCGCGGGTCAGCGTGATTTCATCGGCGTATTCCAAATCGCCGCCGACCGGAATGCCGCGCGCGATGCGGGTCAGGCGCGGACCCAGCGGGCGCAACAAATTCGCCAGATAGATCGCGGTGGCCTCGCCTTCGGCCGTGGGGTTGGTGGCGAGAATCACTTCGTGAATGCCGCGTTGCAAACGCGCCACCAGCTCGCGCACTTTTAAATGATCCGGCCCGATGCCGTCCAGCGGCGAGAGCGCGCCGCCGAGCACGTGATAAAGGCCGCGATATTCGCCGGTTTTTTCGAGCGCCAGCACGTCGTTCGCTTCTTCAACGACGCAGATGATGCCGGTCTCGCGCTGCGGATTGGCGCAAATCGAACACGGATCACTTTCCGTGATATTGAAACACCGTGAACAACTGCGCACTTTCTCTTTCAGCGCCACCAGCGCGGCGGCCAGGGCGTCAACTTCGGCGCGCGGCACTTTGAGCAAAAAGAACACCAGCCGTTGCGCAGATTTGCGGCCAATGCCCGGCAGCTTCGTGAACGCGGCAATGGCGGCTTCAACGGCATTGGAAGAATAAAGCATTGCGGGCGCACTTTAAAATAATACGAATTACTCGACGCCGGGGATTTTCAAACCGCCGGGCAAATTGGATAACACGCCGCCGGCGGCCTTGCTCATTTCCGCGCTCGCCAATTCCTGCGCTTTCCCCAACGCCTGATTGATGGCGGCGACAATCAAATCTTCCAGCAACTCAAGATCATTCGGATCAACGACCGACTTGTCGATATGAAGCTGCAAAATTTCCTGCTTGCCGTTCGCCACCGCCGTCACCATGCCGCCGCCCGCGGCGCCTTCGGCGCGCACTTTCACCAAACCTTCTTGCGCCTGCTGAAATTTTTCCTGCAACTGCTGCGCCTGTTTCAACATCTCCGAAAAGCCGAGTCGAGCCATTTTACTTCTTTCTCCAAATATCGTTGAGAATTGCCGAATCAAATCAATTCGCCGTCGAGCGCTTCGACCAATTTTTTGACCGCCGGATAAACCTGGTACAAGTCATTCAACGTCGTCGGCAGCAACGGTTGGGACGCAGATTCGGCAGTGGCCGGTTTAGCCGCGCCGTTCACCGGCGCCGAAACGTTTGTCACCGGTTCAACAGATTTTATCGCACCCGCGCCGTTGTTCGTTACCACTGTGCTTTTCAAATCCTCATCCGGCTCCGCAACGAGAGGCGCCGCGCTCACCGGCGCTTGAAAACTGGCCGCGGCCATTTGCAGGATGCGGCCGCGCGTCTCTTGCAGCGCCGGGCTTTCATCCTTCCGGCAAACCAGCCGCACGCGATAGCCCGTCTCGGCCGTGATAATTTCCTGAATGAACGTTTTCTGATTGTTGACCGAGTTGATCTGAAAACCGCTGCCTTGATCGAACCCAATCTCGAGCGTCGCATCGGTCAAGCTCGCCGGCACGCCCAATTCTAAAAAGGCGCCGAGCGAAATGCGCTGCGCCGTGACTTTTTCGATGATGCGCCGCCAGCTTTGCTGAATTTTTTCCAGCGCCGCTTTTTCGTCGGTCACATTGGTGTTGCGCGGCAGCGCCGCTTCCTTCG
>CAZVZZ010000117.1:6622-7998 GCA_964631505.1 uncultured Cytophagia bacterium | reverse complement strand
ACGAGAAGGAAACTACAAGTAAGGGTGGAGCGATGAAAACAAAAACTGGAAAGCAACCCTGGCGAATTTCTGCACTTTCTCTAAGCACATGCCGATGTCAACCTCCTCGGGTTTGAGATTCTCGGAATGGCAAAAGCGAACGGCATGGTTGGGAAAGATACCGTATGCTTTTGTCGTTCAATGAACATGAAGATGTTTATTCGTCTCCACGGGAAGGGGAAATAACCGCAAACCAAACGACAGCATGAAATTATACAAGCACAAAGAAAAAAGCAAGAACTTTTTTGTTAAAAGTTGCATTCGATGAGCAAAATGCTTATCTTGCATACTTCGACGCGGTTCATTTCAACAACCAGTAGAGAAAAAAGGAGAAACGGAATGACGTCACGAGAACGGGTCATGGCGACGCTTGCCGGCAAACGGCCGGATCGCGTGCCGCTCAATTTTTTTGCCGGCTGGAACATCGCGGTGCGCGAAAAAGTGGCCGCGCGTTACGGCAGCGTCGATGCTTTTTGCGATCTGATGCACACCGACATCGTCACCGGCGTGCTGCCGCGTTTTCCTTTTGGCGGCGCCGAGAATCACGCGCGCATTATGGATTTGGATCAATATCTCGCGCTCGAGCCGGATGATCCGACCGCGCCGGCAATGATCAGCACGCCCTGCGATCAGGTGTTGAATTTGACGGTGCAAGACGCCCTGCGTTATCACGAGCAGAACAAAGCGGTGTTTTGTCACGCGTGGGGCGTGTTTGAATTGTCCCAATTTCTTTACGAGCATGACGGCTTGCCGGGCACGGAAATGGCCTTGCTCAACATGGCCGCCGAGCCGGAGAAAAATCGCCGCATGTTTCAGAAGCTTGCCGAATGGACCGCCGATGGCGTGGAAAATGCCATCAAAGCCGGCGTCGACGTCATCGAGCTTTCCGATGATTGGGGCCAGCAGAACACGATGATGTTCAGCCCGAAAATGTGGTGGGACTTGATTTATCCGGCGATGAAAATTATTTTTGACCGCGCGCAACGTTACAACGTGCCGGTGCTGCTGCACAGCGACGGCGACGTGACGCTGGTGCTGGACGGCATTATGCAACTCGGCATCGCGGGGCTGCATCCGGTGCAGGAATCCTCCGGCATGTCTCCGCAGCTCACGCGCGAAAAACTCGGCCGGCGTTATTGCATCATGGGCGGGCTGGATACGATCACCGCGCTGCCGGTGATGACGCCGGCGGAAATTCGTCTCGAAGTCGAGCGCGTCTTCTCCATTCTGAAAGACAGCGGCCCGTTCATCTTTTCCGGCTCGCACATGATTCAGGATGACACCGATCTCGACGTGGTGGTGGCGGCTTATGAGCAGGCGTATGCATTGGCGGAATA
>CAZVZZ010000117.1:0-6522 GCA_964631505.1 uncultured Cytophagia bacterium | reverse complement strand
ATCGCGCTTGAATTAAGCCGCCTTGGTTTTGATTTGGTGATCAATTACACTGCCCATACCGAAGCGGCGAGGCAAGCGCAAGCCGAGGCGACACAACAAAATAATAAAATTCGCGCGGAAATTTGCCGCGCGGATATTAGCCGAACCGATGATCGCGCGCGTCTCGTCGATTTCACCCGTGAAAAATTTGGCCGCTTGGATTTGCTGGTGAATAACGCCGGCATTGCCCCGACCGTTCGCGCCGATATTCTGGAAGCGGGCGAAGAAAGTTTCGATCAGTTGATTGGCGTGAATTTGAAAGGGCCGTATTTTCTGACGCAAATTGTCGCGCAATGGATGATCGCGCAACGCCAGCAGGATGCAACGCGCCGGCCGAAAATTGTGACGATCAACTCGATCTCGGCTTACACCGCCAGTGTGAACCGCGGTGATTATTGCGTTTCCAAAGCCGGTTTGGCGATGATGACGAAATTATTTGCCGTCCGTCTTGCCGAGCACGGCATCAATGTTTATGAAATTCGTCCGGGCGTGATTGCGACGGACATGACCGCGAACGTGAAAGAAAAATATGACCGGCTTATTGCCGAAGGGTTGTCGCCGATCAAACGCTGGGGCGAACCGGATGACGTAGCCAAAGCGGTGGGAGCGGTGGCGCGTGACGATTTTCCGTTTAGCACCGGAGAAGTGATCAATGTGGATGGTGGTTTTCATTTGGCAAGTTTGTGATGCCGACAGCTCATTTTAATTCTCAAGTGTGAGAATTCAGCTTCATTTTTTCCCATTCTTGCAAATTTTGCTGCCTTGCCTGAATACCATACCGGCAGCGATACTCCCTAAAATCCAAAAACTTAGCTTCACTTTTTTCGACGCAAAAACTTTGCGGTCGTCTGGCATATTGTTTGAGCTAAATAAAGGCGAATAATGCGCTTTTATTTGGACACGAACCATCGAGAGAACGGAACAATGGCACAGGCGAGAAAGGAAAATCGAAGCCGCGGCATGATTGTGATTGACGCGGAAGAGTGTAAAGGCTGCGGCCTCTGCGTGGAGGTATGCCCGCCCTCGGTGCTGAAAATTTCCGAGGCGCTCAATCGCATGGGTTATCACCCCGCGGAATATAAAGGCATTGAATGCACCGGCTGCGGTGTGTGTTTTTACGTTTGCCCGGAACCGGCGGCGATAACGGTGTACAAAAGGGTGGACTCAAAAATAGCAGTTACGGAAGGCGTGGCGTGAATAGGCTATTTGAGAAGATAACCGGCGACAATGGTGATGATGGTGGTTGACCAGAAGATGAACATCCATTTGATCAGCTCGGCGCGTACTTCGGCGGCTTTTTTATCTGTTTCACCCCGGAGTCGTTCTTCAACGCGAACGAGTTCTCCGCGCAACCGTTCATCGACCTGATCTATCTGAGCGCTGAGCAACTCACGATTATGCGCGAGATCGCGTTGAAATTTTTCATACGTGCGTCCATTTAAGCGTTCCATTTCGTCGACTTGCGCGGTGTTCATTTGATTGAGAATGGAAACGAATTCCTGAACGCCTTCTTCGCCCAGCTTTTCGCGAAGATTTTTTGAAATGTTGATTGCAATGGTCGCCATCGTCGTCTCCGGTTTAGAATAATGTAATATTCGGCAACGAGCATTGCAAGCGTTTTTTTAAGCCCAGGTTTTTAATTTTCATACAGCAACCAGCGACCAGCAACAAGGAACAAGCATGCAACTTATCAAAGGCAACGAAGCCGTGGTTAAAGCGGCGCTGCTGGCGGGATGTCGAGCCTACTTCGGGTATCCAATCACGCCGGCGAGCGAGATTGCCGAAACTGCGGCAGAATATTTTCCGAAACTCGGCGGCACGTTTTTGCAGGCCGAGAGCGAAGTTGCTTCTATTAATATGTTGTACGGCGCCGCGTCGAGCGGCGTGCGCGCGATGACGGCGTCTTCAAGCCCCGGCATCTCGTTGATGCAGGAAGGTATTTCTTATGCAGCGGGCGCGGAACTGCCGATCGTGATCGTCGATATCATGCGCGGCGGCCCCGGCCTCGGCAACATCGCGCCGGAACAAAGCGACTATTTTCAAATCGTCAAAGGCGGCGGCCACGGCAACTACCGGGTGATCACGCTGGCGCCCAACAGCGCGCAGGAAATGTGCGATCTCACTTTGCTCGCGTTTGAATTGGCGGATAAATATCGCAACCCGGCCATCGTCCTGGCCGACGGTTTCATCGGGCAAATGATGGAGCCGGTCAATTTTCCGGCGCCGCTTTCGGCGCTGCCGGAAAAACCGTGGGCGGTGCAAGGCACGCCGGAATCGCGGGATAACCTGATCTCTTCGATCGAGCTGGTGCCGGAAGAACTGGAAGCGCACGTCCGGCATTTGCAGAAGAAATATGAGACGATCGCGAACTGCGAAGCACGTTATGAAGGTTACCGTTTGGAAGATGCGCAGCTCGTTACCGTGGGCTACGGCATCGTCTCGCGGTTGTTGCGCACCGCGGTAGATCTGGCGCGCGAACAGGGTATTCCCGCGGGCTTGTTCCGGCCGATCACGTTGTGGCCGTTTCCAAGCCATCCAATCAGCGAGCTTGCCGATTCGACCTACGGCTTTCTCGTCTGCGAATTGAGTACCGGACAAATGGTGGAAGACGTGCGATTGGCTTTGCGCGATTGGGTGCCGGTGGAATTTTATGGCCGCGCCGGCGGCGTTGTTCCCACCGCGGAAGAATTGCTCCAGCAAATCGTGCGCATGTGGAAGGAAATTGATGGATTTGAGGCGTGAGACTCGTTGCTCGCTGCTGGTCGCTGGTCGCTGGTAGTTGATCGTTCGCTTCTGCCCAAAAGGGAGCAACGCGAAACCAGCTACAAGTTACAAACAACGAGCAACAAGAAACCAGCCACCAGAAAGGAGACCAATATGTTGACGGACGAAAAAGAATTATCTCCCGATTATGAATGGGAATTGGATTTTTGCTGCAGCCGGTGCGGCTCGACGCATTATTTGATTTTTGATGAAGACAGCGAAGAGATTTACTGCGGGCCGTGCCTGGATTTTATCCGCCATCATGCCAAACGGCCGGCGGGCGTGATTGAGATTGACGAAGAGGATGACTTTGTTTTATAATTTTCGCTGAGCAAAATTTGAAGACCGCGGATGGAGGTCGAGGATGGAGGATCGAGAATCGAGGATTGATGATGGAAGATGGACGATTGACCATAGGCCATCAATCATCAATCTTCTATCATCAATCTTCTATCCTCCACCATCAATCTCCGCTTATCAACCTGAGGAAAAATTATGGAAGCCACAATCCTGCGACGTCCGGAATCACTTTACGAAGTTTTTGACCGCAAGCCCGGCGCGGATAAAACTTCCACGCATTATTGCCCGGGCTGCGGCCACGGGGTGATTCATAAATTGATTGCCGAGACGATGGATGATTTCGGCATTCGCGACCGTACGGTTTTTGTCTCGCCGGTCGGTTGCGCGGTGTTTGCGTATTATTACATGAAAGCCGGAAATATTCAGGCGGCGCATGGCCGCGCGCCGGCGGTGGCAACGGGGGTTCGACGCGTCTTGCCGCACAGCATCGTCATCAGCTATCAGGGTGACGGCGATCTGGCGGCGATCGGCGGCAATGAAATTTTGCACGCGGCAAATCGCGGTGAAAACATGACGGTGTTTTTCGTGAACAACGCCATTTACGGCATGACCGGCGGCCAGATGGCGCCGACGACTTTGCTCAACATGAAAACCACGACCACGCCGTATGGCCGCAGCACGGCCAATGAAGGCTATCCCATCCGCGTTTGCGAATTGCTGGCCACGCTGGAAGCGCCGGCGTACCTCGAGCGCGTCGCGATTACCGAAGCGAAGAATGTCATGGCGGCGCGCAAAGCCATTCGCAAAGCGATTCAATATCAAATGGAAGGCCGCGGCTTCTCGCTCGTTGAGTTGCTTTCGACCTGCCCAACCGGCTGGAAACTGTCGGCGACTGCCGCCAAAAAGTGGTTGATCGAAAACATGCTGCCGGTGTTTCCGCTCGGCGTGTTTCGAGATAAAAAAGAGGGAACCGTGGCCGTACCGCCCTCCAACGGCCTCGCGCACAACGCGGAAACCGTGCGCCGTCTGCTCGATATTCCGGATGAAAGAAATATCAGCCCCCAGCAAAAGGATCGTTTCGCGCCGCAATTAAGCCCGCGTTTAAAAATCGCCGGCTTCGGCGGGCAGGGCATTCTTTTCATGGGCGTCGCTTTGGCTGAAGCGGGTATGCGCGCCGGACGCCAGGTGAGCTGGCTGCCGAGCTATGGCCCGGAAATGCGCGGCGGCACCGCCAATTGTCACGTGACGATTTCCGACCGGCCCATCGGTTCGCCTTTGGTTTCCGAGACCGATGTTTTGGTGGCGATGAACCGCCCGTCGCTGGAAAAATTTCAAAGCGATGTACGGCCCGACGGTTTGATTCTCTACGACAGCTCGCTCATCTCCGGGGTGACGTTGCGCGAGGATGTGGAAGTGATCGCGATTCCGGCGACGGAAATCGCCGATCAGCTCGGCAGCTCGAAAGTCGCCAACGTGGTGATGCTGGGCGCCTATCTGGCGTTTTCCAATTTGTTGGCCGATCACATTCTGCTTGAGGCGGTCAATGAAAAAGCGCACTCGCGGCCGGGCTTGGCGGAGTTCAATACCAAAGCGTTTGCGGCGGGCAAAGAGTTTGTGCGTAGTAACGCTGCTCAGCGTGACGCCTTTCGGCGCAAAAACGTTGATGCGGCATTCGCGTTTCATTAAACCCAAAATTGTTCGTTGAAATTTTGTCGCAACGCTCAAAACTGTTGCGACCCGATGAGGAGGCAACATGCCATTTTCTCCCGAACCTTTCAACCCGGTGGTGACCTCATGCCCATTTCTGCCGCAGCCCTGTGTCGAAGGCGACGTGCAAGGCTTTGAATGTCGCCGTCTCACCCTGGCCAACGATGCAGCGGCTCCCGCCGTGAATTTTCGCGGCGAAGCCGTCATTTTTTGCACCGTTTGTCAAAAAGAAATTGCCGTGTCTTCCATTCCGCGGTTTGTAACACGCCCGGAAAAAATATAGCGCCTACGACCGTAGGTGGAATTTCGACCCGCAACGGAGTTTTTATGTTGATGCTTGAACTTGCTTCCGAAGAGGTGATGCTCTTGCAGCGCATCGTACGGCAGTATTATATGAATCTCCGCGCCGAGATTTATCACACCGATTCTTCGATTTTCAAAGACAAGTTAAAAGAAGAAGAGGCGCAGATTCAACGCCTGCTCGAAAAGCTCAAATACGAAGACGTCGAACGGATCGTCGTCTGATCGCGCGGTGGAAAATTTTCGCGGCCGCGAGATTTCTTGGTTAACCTTATTCCTCCAGATGATGGAAAGGAGTCCCCTCATGAAAATTTTTATTTCCATGCGCGAATATAACCACGAAGAAGTCGTTTTTTGCCAGGATCGTGATTCCGGTCTGCGCGCCATCATTGCCATTCACGACACCACGCTCGGTCCGGCGCTCGGGGGCACACGCATGTGGCCGTACAAATCCGAAGAAGAAGCGCTCGAAGACGTTTTGCGCCTCTCGCGCGGTATGACGTATAAATCCGCGGCAGCCGGTTTGAATTTGGGCGGCGGCAAGGCGGTCATTATCGGCGACCCGCACCACGACAAGAATGAAATTCTGTTCCGCGCCTTCGGCCGCTTTGTGCACGGCCTAAATGGCAGATACATCACCGCCGAAGATGTGGGAACGGAGGTTCGCGACATGGAATTTGTCCGCATGGAAACGCCGTGGGTGGTTGGCATTTCGGAAGCGTTGGGCGGCAGCGGCGATCCTTCGCCGGTGACCGCGCGCGGCGTCTATTTCGGCATGAAGGCTTGCAGCGAAGCCGCTTTTGCGACCAGTTCTTTACGCGGCCGCAAGGTGGCAATTCAGGGCGTTGGCCATGTGGGATATTTTCTGGCGGAGTTTCTATACAAGGAAGGCGCCAGGCTGTTTGTGACCGATATTCACAAAGACCGGGTCCAGCGTTGTGTGGAGCAATTCGGCGCCATGGCGGTGGAGCCGGACAAAATTTATGACGTGGACGCTGAAATCTTTGCGCCCTGCGCGCTCGGCGCCATCATTAACGATCAGACCGTCCAGCGTTTGCAATTCAAGGTCATTGCCGGCGGCGCCAACAATCAACTGGCCGATGAGCAAAAGCATGGCCGTCTCTTGATGGAAAAAAAGATTCTTTACGCGCCGGATTATGTCATCAACGCCGGCGGCCTGATCAATGTCGCCAATGAAATTGAAGGTTATCAGCGCGACAAAGCATTGAAGGAGGCGGAAGGCATTTATGAGGTTTTGAAACAAGTTATCGCGATGGCGCATAAGGAAAACATCTCGACGCACGAAGCTTCCAATCGTCTGGCGGAACGCCGCATCGCGCAGGTGTCTAAATTGAAACGCATGCATGTCATCAGCAAGCCGCGCCAGATTCGCGGCGAGCGATATGCGTGGTA
>CAZVZZ010000116.1:0-8067 GCA_964631505.1 uncultured Cytophagia bacterium | reverse complement strand
AATCCTTCGCTGACGATCACGGCGCTGGCGGAGCGGGCGATGAGCAAGATTCCGGCAAAAAAGCTCAACGTGGTTGCGCCGCCAACCGCCGAACTGGAAATGATACCCGCCCACCGCAATGGAACACTGACCGCGCCGCGTTAAATTTGTTTGTGGTAAGGAGACGACGTCATGAAATCGCAAAGCAAGAACTGGCGATTGAGGCTGCTGCTGGTGTGTCTCGGCAACGTCAACTTTTTGCACGCGCAATCGATTCAGCAGCCGTTTCCGCAATACGCCAATTTCAGCATCAACAATCTCACCTCGTGGCTGCGCGCCGACGGCATTTCCAGCCGTTCGCCGAGCGGCAATCGCGGCTCCACTTTCCCGCGCGGCACCGCGGACGTGATTTACCAAGACGGCATGATCTGGGGCGGTAAAGCGTATCTCGATGCCGCGAAAACCAAGCCTGCGCCGTTCGGGCAAATCATTCGTTTCTGCGGATCGCTTTATACGGCCGGTTGCCGTCCCGGAAGAATTATCGGCTTCGGCGCCAATGCCATGGCGGCTGATCCGAACGCGCCGGAGTCGCGCACTTTTCGCATTCGCCGCGATTATTTCAACATGCCGCTGGAAGAGTGGCGCCGCGATGCTGCCGAAGTTTTTGCGATCGAGGCGGCAGCCGTAACGAACGCGCAAATACAAGCCGTGCGCGAGCAGTACGCCAAAGACTGGCGCGAATGGCCGGTTGCTTTCGGCGCGCCGTTCATCGACCGCAATCGCAACGGCAAATATGATCCGCCGCCGGCCTTCAACAACAATTTTTCTGTTGATAGCCTGATTGCCGGAAAATACGACGAACCGGGCGTTGCCGGCGCCGATCCGAATTTTCCGGCGGATCAAGTAATTTGGACGGTGTACAACGATCTTGATCGCACGCAAACCACGAATTTTTACGGCTCCGAGCCGCTCGGTTTGGAAGCACAAGTTACGCTGTGGGGATATAAAAATTCTCCTGCCGCCGGTGATTTCTTTTTCCGGCGCACGCGCTTAATCAACAAAGGCGGGGTGGCGATCGACAACACCGGCACGAAGGGCGCGTTCTATCTCGATAGCTTGCATATTGGATTGTATGCGGATGCCGATGTCGGCGATTTTGCCGACGATTTACACGGCTGTGATACGCTGCGCAGCATGGCCTATTTCTACAACGGCAACGATATTGACAAAAGCTTCCGCAATTTCAATTTGCCGCCGCCGGCCGTCGGTTTGGATTTCGTGCAAGGCCCGCGTGTTTCGGCGCTGAACGGTTCGGCGATTTTTGATCTGCAGTACCTATCGGGCTGGAAGAATTTGGCAATGACCTCATTCTCGCCGAAATCATCGGGTTCACCTTTTAGTGACCCGCCAGCAGGAAATAATTACCAACAAGGAACTTTGCGATGGTACAAATGGCTGCGTGGATTTATACCAATAGATGGGACCGAACAGCTCTATTCATTCCCGCCCGGTGTGACGCCAAATTTCTTTCCTTTAGCCGGTGACCCGGTGGCGGGAACCGGTTTTATCGATGGTGTTGGCAACGTTTCCTATTATTCTTTGGGTCCCGGTGATCGCCGCATGATCATGGCCTCTGGCCCGCTGCGTTTTGCGCCCGGCGATACGCAAGAAGTTGTTGTCGCCGTGGTGGCGGGATTGGGTGCGGATCGTTTGTCGAGCCTCGTCGCGATGCGTCATGTTGATGATCTTGCGCAGTCGTTTTACCATTCGTTGCTGGCACTCCCCCAACCGCCGCAGTTCGAGGTGGAAGTAACGCCGCTGGCTTTTAAACTCGCGAGCATCAAAATCAAAGCGGCCGCCAACGCCGCGGATTATTCTGCGATACGCGTTATTTTGCGCCGCCGCGACGGGACGACGGTCGCAAGTTTTGAATTATATGATGACGGCATGAATGAAGACGGCGCCGCCAATGATGGCGTCTTTGCCAACACATTGCGAAACTTGAATCGCGAGTCGGCCGGTTTTTATCTCGACGCTGTCGTCACCGACAAAATGCAACGAACGCATGCTCTCGAACGTGTCGCCGATTTCATCACCACCGCCGGCGTGCTGATCATCGACTCTCCCGTCGTTTTTTCGGATAATCTGAATAAAGACGAAATCGTGAATCCCGGCGAAAACGTGCGTTATGGTTTTGCGATCAAAAATTTGACGCCGTTTGATTTGACCAGGTTGCGCGTGACGCCGATGCCGGAATATCAAACCGGAAAGACGATCACGATCGATCCCATGAAAACAGGCGAAAGCGTTTCCCCTTCCTATCGCCCGGACGATCCCAACACTTTCCTCGCGTTTGAAGTTCCGGCCGTTTTTGCAGATTCGGTTTGGCAGGTTAAATTGCAAATCGTTGATCAAAGCTATAACCGCTGGGAAGCCAAGCTGCGCTTTCCGGTGCAGCCGATTAAAAAAGTTTTTGAGACAACGCGATTATCTCACCTTGCCGGCAAAGCCGATGGAAGTTTTGAAATTCGCGTGATCGATCCGAATGTGAGCAAAAATCATTTGTATGCGATTTATGGCGTCGACTCTATCGATACGCAGGGAACGCGCGGATTCACTTTGAAGGATTCGACCGACGGCCGCATTTTGCTTTTTAATCATCCGCTGCCGGATACGTTGGGACATAACATTCCGGTGACGGACGGCTTCAAAGTTTTTCGCGGCACAGTTCCGGAGCAAACGCGCGGTGGAATGGCGGGCTGGTCTGTTCCGCGCGGTCAACGTCGTTGGACATGGCAGAATGCCAATGGGTTAGGTATGGAAGGTTTCAATGGCGCCATCGGATTGGCCAAATTAGTTGCAGGTTTTTTTGATCTTTCAACTGTAACGTCACATAAAGCCAGAAATGTTTTGATTAAATTTGCCGCCACCGATACCGCCGGCAATGTGCTTGATCCCAATGATCCGGATTGGTCGTATGGCTATCGTTATTTGCGCGGCAGTTTAAATCCAACGACAATACCCTTATTTTTACCATGCATCAAGAATCGTGGGGCCGGCTATGTTTTTCAGGACTATTTGAAAAGCGTGCCGTTTTCAGCTTGGGACGTTGAGGCCATTCCCCTACGCCGCTTGATGGTTGGCCACCTTGAAAACGTGGCACCCGCCGGCATGGTGGATTGCAAGTATTGGCCGCCGGACTTCGCCATTGCAAACAATACCGCCTCTACGGGGCCACGGGAATGGTTTTTTATTTTTGATGTGCCTTACAGCGAAACACCCGATGCCCGGCTCACCCAAAATATTTTAGGCTCGACCATGCCGATCATGTGGTTCGGAACCCCGGCGCGTAACGGCAATAGCGCTTTTGGTGCGGATGACGAGTTTCTCATTCAAGCGCGGCATTTCGTGACCTCCCAGGACGTCTGGCTTTTCTACCCAACTGTGGTCGGCATTTCTAACCGCGAGAATCAACCTTACACTTTCGAGCTGGCGCAAAATTATCCGAATCCAGTTAAGCGCTCGATGGCGAGTTCGCAACAAAGTCCTCTCATCCAAATTGCTTTCTCAATTCCTGCCGCCGAAAAAGTGACGCTGAAAATTTATAACCTGCTTGGCCAGGAAGTGGCGACGTTGGTTGACCAGAAACTTGCAGCGGGCAAGCATCTATTGGTTTGGGACGGAATGAACCGGCATCGCCGGCCTCTCGCCAGCGGCGTCTATTTTTACCGGCTCGTCGCCGGTGAATTGCAGGCCACGAAGAAGCTTTTGTTGTTGCGATAAAAAGCCCGTATTTCAAAAGTCTCGCCCGTTCCGGTTTTCGCGGACGGGCTTTTTTATTTGAAGTAAAATAAAATCTCGCTTGCTTCTCAACAACAATGCAATTAAATTTGATGCGTATTCGCAAGCATTTGTTCGTGTCCAATACGCCGCAGGTTGGTTTTCTGCAAAACTTCGACGCCGGAATTTCATCAGGAGATCGTAATGAAAACATCGCCGCCCCGGTCAGCTACTGCTAAAACAACTTACGACTACAAAATCGGCCAGGTCATTGTCGCTTCCTCAGCGGGGACGATGATCGAGTGGTATGACTTTTATCTGTACGGCACGTTGGCTGTATTTTTCTCCACGCTATTTTATCCGCAAGGCCATCCCACCGCGGCGTTTCTCGCCAGTCTCGCGACGTTTGGTGCGGGTTTCGCCGTGCGGCCATTCGGCGCGATCGTGTTTGGCCGTGTCGGCGACCTGGTTGGGCGCAAATATGCGTTTCTCGTCACGCTCACGATCATGGGCGGCGCGACCACTGCAGTTGGGTTGCTGCCAACTTATGAACAAATCGGTATCGCGGCGCCGATCATTCTGGTGGTGCTGCGGTTGTTGCAAGGCCTTGCGCTCGGCGGCGAATACGGCGGCGCGGCAACTTATGTCGCGGAACATGCGCCCGATGACAAACGCGGTTATTACACCAGCTACATTCAAACCACGGCGACGCTCGGTTTTTTTCTCGCGCTCGCGGTGGTGTTGGCCACCAGAGTTTCAGTTGGCGATGCAGCCTTCAAGCAATGGGGCTGGCGCGTGCCGTTTCTCGTTTCCGCGCTGCTGTTGGCCGTTTCCTTTTATATCCGTTTGAAACTGCGCGAGTCACCGCTGTTCAGCAAACTCAAAGATGCCGGCAAAACTTCGGCGGCGCCGCTCAAAGAAAGTCTCGGCAGCAAGCGCAATTGGAAACTCATTTTGCTCGCCCTTTTTGGAGCCACCGCCGGGCAAGCCGTGGTTTGGTACACCGGCCAATTTTATGCGCTGTATTTTTTGCAGCAAACGCTTAAAATTGACTACGTCACTTCCTACCTCATCATCGCGGCGGCGTTGTTCCTCGGTACGCCGTTTTTCATTTTGTTCGGCAAGCTTTCCGACACGCTGGGCCGCAAAAAAATTATGATGGCCGGCTGTCTGCTCGCGGCATTCACGTACGTTCCGATTTACATGGCGATGAGCAAATTCGCCAATCCCTTGAATCCGATCATGCTCACGGCGCTGGTTTTTATTCAAGTCCTTTACGTCACGATGGTGTACGGCCCAATTGCCGCGTTCCTCGTTGAATTGTTTCCGGCGAAAATTCGTTACACGTCGATGTCGTTGCCGTATCACTTGGGCAACGGCGAGTTTGGCGGTTTCACGCCGCTCATTGCCTCGGCGATTGTCGCCTACACCGGCAACATTTACGCGGGACTCGCATATCCCATCGCCATCGCGCTGCTCACGTTTGTGATCGGCACGTTGTATTTGCCGGAAACCAACCACGTGCGCATTTGGGACGAGGTGGAATGATTTTGCTGAAGTTCAAAAAAAAATTTCCCACGGATGAAAAGCGACCCACGGATAAACGCTTTGAGGTTAAAATCCGTGGGGCGCTTTTCATCCGTGGGTGATTTAAAAACTTCCGGATTTAATTTTATATTTCGAGGAGAAGCTCATGCTCCGCAACACCACGCTGCTCATCTTAGTTTTCTCCACAACGCTTTTCGGCCAAACCTGGCAAACTTTAAACAGCGTTCCGATCGTGACGCGGTATAATGACATTTATTTTGTCAGCCCAACGCGCGGCTGGATCGCCAACGGCTCCGGGCAAATTTATCGCACCCTCGACGGCGGCGTTTCATGGGTCAAGCAATTTGAAAAAAGCACGGTGCATTTCCGCTCGATTGGTTTTGTGGACTCGCTCAATGGCTGGGCCGGCAACGTTGGGCCGGGCGAATTTGGTGCGACGGACACGAGCACGATTTATCAAACGCGTGACGGCGGTAAAACCTGGACGCCGGTGACGAGTTACAGCGGCCCGAAGCCGCGCGGTTTGTGCGGCATGCACGTGGTGAATGACTCGGTGATCTGCGCCGTCGGCCGCGTGCGCGGGCCCGCGTTTTTCGCGCGCACCACCAATCGCGGCAAAACCTGGACGTCGAAAGATATGAGCCAATATGCCGCCGGGTTGATCGACGTTTATTTTTTTCATCCGGATACCGGCGTCGCGGTCGGCTTGACCAAGGCCCCGAATGACAGTTCCCGCGGCGTCACGTTGCTCACGGTGGACGGCGGCAAAACCTGGGAACGGCGCTACGTCACCAGCCGCATCGGCGAATGGTGTTGGAAAGTTTCTTTTCCATCGCGCCAAATCGGTTATGCGGCGTTGCAACGCGACCGAACTTCAGCGATCAATTTTTTGAAAACCACCGACGGCGGCAGAACCTGGCAGGAAAAACTTTTTTCCACCAGTTATTATTTTGTGCAGGGCATCGGCTTCATCAATGAAAAAACCGGCTGGCTTGGCGGCAGCAGCGCGGCTTCTTCGGGTTATCAAACCGTTGACGGCGGCGAAACCTGGAAACCCGCTGGCTTCGGCTCGCGATTGAATCGCTTTCGTTTTTTGAATGACACGCTCGGTTATGCCGCCGGGCAACGGGCGTATAAATACACCGTGCGGACGACCCGCGTCGCCGAACGGACGCCGGCCATTCCGGAAAATTTTTCGCTGTCGCAAAATTTTCCCAATCCATTCAATCCGGGCACAGCGATTAAATTTACTTTACCGAAAGCCTCGCACGTGCGCATCACGGTCTTTGACATGAACGGCCGGCAAATCGACGATATTCTCGATCAACCCCGCGAAGCCGGAGCGCATACGGTGATCTGGGATGCTGCCGATAAAGAGGGGCGTTTGTTGAGCGCCGGCGTTTATTTTTATAAACTCGTTGCCGGCGATTTTATCGCCACACGCAAGATGATTGTTTTGCAATAAGGTCCGACGTCAAATGTCCGAAGTCTAACGATGAGGTCAAATGACCAGAACGGAAATGAGAGATAAATTCTTTGAACCAGCTTGATATATGAATATGAAACCGTCCGATCAACATTTTAAAGCGGCTTTGCAACTGATGCCGTGGGGTACGCAAACGAATGCCAAGCGCCCTCTTCCGTTTTTTGACGAGGTGATGCCGAAATTCATCGTGCGCGGCAAGGGCTGCCGGCTTTGGGATATGGAAGGAAAAGAATACCTCGACTATCGCCTCAGTCTTGGCCCGGTGACGTTGGGATATTGTTATGATGAAGTCGATGACGCCGTACGCGCCCAAATGCAAAAAGGGGTGCTCTTCAGCATGGCGAGTCCCATTGAATTGGAATTGGCACAGCTTCTACACAAAGCCGTGCCGAATGCCGAGATGTGCCGCTTCATGAAAACCGGCGAAGACGCGAATCTCTGCAACATTCGCATTGCGCGGGCTTACACCAAACGCGAGATGATGGTGATGAGCGGCTATCACGGTTATCCCGATTGGTTTGCCACCGACGATAGCCCCAACAACGGCGTGCCCGCGGTGATCAAAGATTATGTCAAAATCGCGCCGTGGGGAAATCTCGAGGCGGCGGAAAAACTCATTCGACAGTACAACGAACAACTTGCATGCGTCATCGCCGTGCCGTACGATCTCAACGAGGATACGAGCGGCGATTATATTCGTCATTTGCGCAAGCTGACCAAAGAGTACGGCATTGTGTTGATTCTCGATGAAGTGCTCACGGGTTTTCGTTTGGCGCTCGGCGGCGCGCAGGAATATTTCGGCGTCGAAGCGGATTTGGCGAGTTACGCGAAAGCGCTGGCGAACGGCTATCCGATTTCAACTTATCTCGGCAAGCGGCAATACATGGAACAATTGAACCAATTCAAATTGACGACGACGTATGCCGGCGAGACGCTGTCGATTGCCGCCGCTATCGCGACAATAAAAATTATGCAACGCGAACAGGTTCACGCACACATTTGGACGATGGGCCGGCGTTTGATGGACGGCTTCAATCGTATCGCGCCGGAGCTTGGCATCGAAGCGCACGCCGCCGGTTTGCCGCCCGCGCCGTTTCTGAAATTCAACACGCCGGATTCGGCTTACAACGCGCGCCTCGAATATCTTTGGTTTCGTGAGTTGTATCGTGAAGGGATTTTTGCGAATTTGCGCTGGTTTATTTCTTTTTCGCATAAAACAACGGACATCGATGAATCGCTTGATAAAGCGCGAAAGGCGCTTAAACGCGCGCTTG
>CAZVZZ010000115.1:0-8142 GCA_964631505.1 uncultured Cytophagia bacterium | reverse complement strand
GTTTTTATCACCAGCCAATTTAACATTTTTGTACAAAGATAATTTGACTTTCCCGCGGCCAGTTGTTATCTTGAAAAAGTGCCGGTCGCACGATTCAAAACGATACCATGAATTTTCTCATCTGCTGGTTACGTCCTTTTAAACTGATTATCGTCGTGGGCAGCTTGCAATGGATCAATGCCTTTGCCCTCAACGATCCAAAACTCGCGCCGGCGCTTTATGCAGGCGACGCCGCCTACAAAAAATTTGACAATCGCACGGCTTTAACCCATTACCGCCGCGCCGTTGAGCTGGATTCTTCCAATTACGAAGCTTTGTGGAAGCTCGCGCGGGCGTATGTGGACGTCGGCATGGCGCTGCCGAAAAAAGAGCAGCCGCAACATTACGCGCTTGGGGAGAGGATGGCGCGGCGAGGCGCGGCGTTATATCCCGACAGCGCGAACGGCCATTTTATTCTCGCGGTTGCGTTGGGACGCGTGGCGCTGTATGAAGGCGGCAAGCGCAAAATTCAAATTTCCAAAGAAGTGAAAGCCGCCGCCGAGCGCGCCTTGCGGGCCGATCCGAAACACGACGGTGCGCTGCACGTGCTGGGGCGCTGGAATTATGAATTGGCCGATTTGAATTTTGTCGAGCGCACCGTCGCGAAAATCGTCTTCGGCGGCCTCCCCACCGGCGCGAGTTACACACAAGCGGCGCAGTACTTTGAACAAGCCATCACGGCCAGCGCCGGCCAGCCGGTGCACCATTACGAACTGGCTCGTACGCTATTAAAACTTGGCCGCCAGAAGGAAGCGCGCCAGCATCTGGAAAAATGCATCGCTCTGCCCAACGTGTTCTGGGATGATGCACAACACAAACTCGCAGCACAAAAACTTTTAGAGAAACTTCCCAAACCCTAATTCAAAATTCTTTTTGCCTTTTATCTTTTTATCCTTTTTCTTTGCACCTATGTCCCGTCAAATTTCCGGCTCCATTCTTTGCCCAAGCTGCGGCCAACTAATCAGCGTCAATGCGGAAACCTGCATGCATTGCGGCCAAAAACGCCCCGGCCTGTGGGGATTCGGTCCAATGCTCCGCAACATGCTCGGCCATTACGGCTTCACCGAAATTTTCGTGGCTTTTTGCATTCTGCTCTATGGAATTGCACTGTTGCTTGATCCAAAAGCCATTTTCCAAATGCGCAGCTTCTTTTCCTTTTTATCGCCCAGCGGCGAAAGCCTTTATGCGCTCGGCATGACCGGCGCTTATGCCATGCGCGACGGACATTGGTGGACGCCGATCACCGCTATTTTTCTGCACGGCGGACTGCTGCATATTTATTTCAACCTGTCGTCGATTCGCCAACTGGCGCCGGCAGTTGAGGAATTTTTTGGCACGACGCGGCTCATCTTGATTTTCATGATTTCGGGCGTGTTTGGATTTGTGGTTTCCAACTGGTGGGGCTATCCCTATACGGTTGGCGCTTCCGGCTCGCTTTTCGGTTTGCTGGGCGCGCTGGTGTTTTATGGCCGCGATCGCGGCGGCGCGTTCGGAACCGCTATTTTCAAGCAAAGCTGGCAGGGAGCTTTGGCGAATCTGCTATTGGGTTTTTTTATCCCGATCATCAATAACGCCGCGCACATCGGCGGTTTTATCGGCGGCTATCTCGTCGCCATGTTGCTCGGCTACACCGAAAAACGTCGTGAGAATATGACGATGCAAATTGCCGCATTCAGCGCCATCGGATTCATCCTGATCGCCTTTGCCATTGTGGTGTGGAGAATTTTATTCTGAACAGAATGGTTAGTTAGCCGGTTACGCCCTCAAGTTGCGCCCCCAACTTGGCGCAAATCGCGTCGCAAAGAAAAAGCCCCTCCCGCGTCAACTGCAAGCGCTGATCTTGCCGGATCAAGAGCCCGCCGTTTTCCATTTCGCTCACGACACCATTAAATGCCGTTTCGAACGGTTGGCGAAATTTTTTCGCAAACGCGACGAGATCAACGCCGCGGCGTTGCCGCAAGCCGAGAAACGCGGCTTCAAACATCTGCTGGGCTTGGGTCAACTGCTCGGCTTTTTCCTCCGGCAACCGCTCCGCGGCGAGCGCTTCCAAATATTTCCGCAAATTGGCCACGTTCCAAAACCGCCGCCTGCCGTCAAATGAATGCGCCGAAGCGCCGAAGCCGAGATAAACGCTGCCGTCCCAGTATTTGATATTGTGCCGCGCGGCAAAATGCGGTTGGGCAAAATTGGAAATTTCATATTGCCGGTAACCGTGGCGCTCGAGAAAGTCCATCGTGAATTGATAGAAGGCGCGTTCTTCCTCTTCGCTCAAAGGCCGCAGCTCGCCTTTGCGGATTTTTACATCCAGCGGCGTGCCCTGCTCAATCGTCAAATTATACGCGGAAATATGGGTCGGCTGCAACTCCAGGGCCTGTTCCAAACTTTCCTGCCAGCGCGCGATCGTCTGCTGCGGCAGCGCAAAAATAAAATCCATGTTGATATTCTCAAAGCCGGCATGGCGCGCCATGATCACGGCGTCAACAGCTTGTTGCGGCGAATGAATGCGGTCGAGCTGCGCCAATTCCTCCGCGTGCAGCGATTGCACGCCGAGGCTCAAACGGTTGACGCCGGCGGCGCGATAACGCGCCAATTGTTCGCTGGTAATCGTGCCCGGATTGGCCTCGAGGGTGATTTCGAGATGCCGTTCAAATTGGAAGGAAGCGAAAACCGTGTCCAGTATTTCAGCAATCTGCTGTGGCGAAAGCAGCGAGGGCGTGCCACCGCCAAAAAAAATCGTCGCAAAACGTTGCCGCTGCCAAAACGGTGCTGCCGCGCGCAAGGCGAATTCTTTTTTCAACGCCGCGACATAATCCGGAATGCGCGATGACACGCCGGCGACCGTATAAAAATCGCAATAAACGCAACGTTTCTCGCAAAAGGGAATGTGAATGTAGAGCGCGGCGGTGGGCATTTTTAAAAACTCAACCTATCTCAACCGGTCGCTCGCAGCGACCGGTCAACAATAAAACTCATTTGATCAAATCTCCAACACGCAGCCAGCGCACTTTGTTGAAAATGCGATACAGCGGCGCGGCTTTGTCCCACGACCAATAAATCACCAGCGCCTCGCCGACGACATTCTCCGCCGGCAAAAATCCCCAGTACCGGCTGTCCGAACTGTTGTCGCGATTGTCGCCCATCATGAAATAATGTCCGGCCGGAACCTGCGTCGGGCCGTAGTTCTCGGCGTGGGTGTTGTGGTCTTCGTAATGTCGAATCGTATACGATTGGCCTTTCGGCGTGGTAATCCTCGAATAGAGAATATAATGCCCCTCTTCGGGATCATATTCGCGTTTAAGAAACTCCTGTTGGCCTTCCGGCTTGCCATCGACATACACCACGCCGTCTTTCATCTCGATCGTTTGGCCGCCCACCGCAATGCAGCGCTTGATATAATCCAGCGTCGGATCCTGCGGATATTTGAAAACGATGATATCGCCCGACTCCGGCTGTTTTAAAGCCGGCAAACGCCAGAACGGCAATTGCACGTTAATGAACGGAATGCCATCCGGCGTGCGCGCGCCGTAAACGAATTTATTCACCAGAAGAAAATCGCCGATGAGCAACGTGTCTTTCATCGAGCCGGTGGGAATGCGAAAGGCCTGCACCACAAAAGTGCGCAGCACCAACGCTGCCAGCAGCGCCACCAAAATCGCTTCGGTATATTCCCGCGCCTGGCTTTTGCTTTTCTTTTCCGCCGCCGCTTTGGTTTTATTCATGGGCAAAACTTTTTCAGCCATGGAAACTTCCTTGCAATAGTAGACTTTTTAAAAGCCATCTCCCACGGATAAAAAACTGCCCACGGATTTTATTGTTTTGCTTGCGTCTTTATCCGTGGGCCGCTTTTCATCCGTGGGCAAAAAAACAGTTCTGTTTATCAAAAGATCAAAAGCGCCGTTCACGACAAGCTTATTACTGTTCGACTTTCAATACGGCTAAAAAGGCTTCCTGCGGAATCTCAACGCGGCCAAGTTGTTTCATGCGTTTCTTGCCTTCTTTTTGCCGTTCCAGCAATTTGCGCTTGCGCGTAATATCGCCGCCGTAACATTTGGCGGTGACGTTTTTGCGCATGGCCGGAACCGTTTCACGTGCGATCACTTTCGAGCCAATGGCGGCTTGAATGGCGACTTCGAACATCTGGCGCGGAATCAACTCTTTAAGCTTCTCGCAAATTTTCCGGCCCCAATCATAAGACTTGTCGCGATGCACGATGTGTGACAGCGCATCCACCGGCTCGCCGTTGATCAGAATATCCAATTTCACCAAATCGCCTTCACGGTACCCGATGAACTCGTAATCGAGTGAGGCGTAGCCCTTCGAAAGCGATTTCAGCTTGTCGTAAAAATCAAAGATGATTTCTCCGAGCGGAAATTCGTAGGTAATGTCAACGCGATTGGCGTCAATGTAGCTCGTATTTTTGTAATTACCGCGCCGATCCTGGCACAGTTTCATGATGTTGCCGATATAATCGGACGGTGTGATGATTTGCGCTTTGATGTACGGCTCTTCGATATGATCGATTTCGCCGATGGCGGGCAGCAATGCCGGATTGTCCATCACCAATTTTTCGCCGGTGGTTTTAAAAACCCACAGTTCGACGTTCGGCACCGTGGTGATGATGTCCATGTCATATTCGCGATCGAGCCGCTCTTGCACAATTTCCATGTGCAACAAGCCGAGAAAACCGCAACGAAAACCGAAACCGAGCGCCACCGAGCTTTCCGGCTCATAAACCAGCGAAGAGTCATTGAGCTTGAATTTTTCCAGCGCCGCACGCAGCTCATCGTATTCTTCGCTCACCGTCGGAAACACGCCGCTGAACACCATCGGCTTGACATCGCGATAGCCCGGCAACGGTTCCGCTGCCGGCTTTTCCGCGTCGGTGATCGTATCGCCGACCTTCGTGTCTTTCACTTCTTTAACCCCCGCCACGCAATAACCGACTTCGCCGGCTCCCAAACGATCATGCGCAAAGCGTTCCATGCACATGACGCCGACTTCCGCCACTTCAAACTCTTTGCCGGTGGAGAAAAATTTTATTTTCATACCCGGTTTGATCGCGCCGTCCACCACGCGAATATAAGCAATCGCGCCGCGGTAGCTGTCAAACTTCGAGTCAAAAATCAATGCGCGCAACGGCGCGGTGGCCATGCCGGCGGGCGGCGGAATGCGTTTGACCACGGCCTCGACGATTTGATCGACGCCGATGCCCTGCTTAGCGCTGGCGAGAATGATTTCGCTTTCATCGATGCCGAGAATATCGACGATCTGTTTTTTGACAAGCTCGATTTGCGCCCCCATCAAGTCAATTTTATTGATGACGGGAATAATGGTCAAATTGTGTTCGAGCGCCAGATAAAGATTGGAAATCGTTTGCGCCTCCACGCCTTGCGACGCATCGACCACCAGGATCGCCCCTTCACACGCCGCAAGACTGCGCGAGACTTCATAACTGAAATCGACGTGGCCCGGCGTGTCTATCAAATTGAGAACATACTCATGGCCGTCGTTGGCATGGTACGACATCGTCACCGCATGAAGCTTGATGGTGATGCCCCGCTCGCGCTCCAGATCCATGTTGTCCAGCGTCTGCGCGACAATTTCTTCCTTGCGCAACGCGCCGGTCACCTCCAGAAAACGGTCGGCTAACGTCGATTTGCCATGATCGATATGTGCGATAATACAAAAATTACGAATAAATTGACTCATTTTTTATATCAATCTATAAAACTTTCGCTAAAGAGGCAATAGAAATTCCGCCCCATTGCGTTAATGTAACAACCCGAACGCACTGAGCCAAAAAGCAAAAACATCGTTTCACACGGACTAAAGAACCGCACGGATTTATCCGCTTGGCTGTGCCCGTAGGGTTTTTAATCTGCGTGAAAACCTGTTTGGCGGCGCTTGTAAGGTTCCGCTCTTCCGGCTATAGAACTGCTTACGGAATTTTTATTTTAATTCCGTGAGTGTTCATTTCCGTGGATCAGATTAACTTTACTTTCTTGCTAACAGATCGCGCCACGATTTCTTGCGCTTGCCTTTTTTCAGCCACACCGCAATGCCAACGCCCGCGATCACGCCGGCGGTGATGCCGAGGCCGATCAGCACCTGCTTATTCGGCCGCCAGTTTTGATCTTCATGCGGTATGAATTCGCCAAAAAATTCTTCGCTGCCGTCGGAAAACGGCGCGCGCGGCTCGAAGCCGCTCTCGCCATCGTTGCCGTTGCGGCTGCGGGTTTCCTTGGCCAACAGTTGATCCCACCAGCTCATTTTTTCCTCCGTGGTTTTGGGTGACTTATTTTTATTTTAATTTTTTGCTTTGACTTTTTGCGCGGCTCATCCACGAGCACAAAATCCAGCACGCGCTCGCCGGCGTCCGCGCGCACGACCTTGACCCGGACTTCATCGCCGAGACGGTAAATGCGACCGGAATTTTGCCCCTTCAAGCGATAGGCGCGTTCCTCAAAAATATAATAATCATCCGCCAAATCGCTGATGTGCACCAGACCTTCCACCATAAACTGCGGAATCTCGACAAAAATTCCAAACGATACCACGCCGGAGACGATGCCGTCAAACTCGTCGCCGAGATGGCGCGTCATAAATTGCGCCTGCTTCATTTTCGTCGAAGCGCGTTCGGCCTCCTGTGCCACCGACTCGCGTTCCGAGGATTGCTGCGCCGCGTAGCTCAGCTTGCGGCTGAGCGCTTCGCGCATTTCCGGACGATAGCCGTTCGCATACGCTTTCAACGTCCGGTGCACGATCAAATCCGGGTAGCGCCGAATCGGCGAGGTAAAATGCGAATAATGCTTGAACGCCAAACCGAAGTGGCCGAGATTCTCCGTCGAATATTTGGCTTTCATCAGTGAGCGCAGCATCATCGTCTCGATCACGTCCGCCGCCGGCTCACCGTGAATCTCGCTGAGAAACCGGCTCAACACTTTGCCCGTGATCATCTGTTGATGATCGAATTGATAACCGAAGGCTTTCACGAAGAGCGCAAAATCTTCGATCTTCTGCGGATCAGGCGGCTCGTGAATGCGATAAATGAATGGCGGCTTGTTGCGCTTCTGCGCCAGCTTCAAATCAACATGCTTCGTGATCGTTTGATTTGCCAACAGCATAAACTCCTCGATCAGCCGGTTCGATTCCTGCCGCAGCTTGCGGCGAATTTCAATTGGAAAGCCGGTGTCGTCAAGAATAATTTTGGCTTCTGGCGTGTCAAAATCGAGGCTGCCATTCCGGAGACGGCGCTTGGTCAACACCTGCGCCAACGCATTCATCTCGCGCAGGGCCGCATCCAGCTCCGCGCTCATTTTTCTTTCTTGATCATTGCTCGCCGTATCCGCGGAACTGATCTCGCCGTCGAGAATTCTTTGCGCCTCCTCGTAATTGAAACGCCGCTTGCTGTGAATGATCGTCTCCGCAATGCGATAATTCACCACTTCGCCCTTCGGCGTCAATTCCATCAAACACGAATACGTCAGCCGGTCGGTATGTGGCTTCAAACTGCAAAGCTCGTTGCTTAATTTTTCCGGCAGCATCGGCACGACGCGATCCACCAAATATACCGACGTGCCGCGCGCCAACGCTTCTTTATCCAACGCGGAGCCTTCTTGCACGTAATGGCTCACATCGGCAATGTGCACGCCCAACTCGAGATTGCCGTTTTCCAGATGACGCAAATGGACCGCGTCGTCAAAATCCTTCGCATCTTCCGGGTCGATCGTGAAGATCAATTGGTCGCGCAGATCGAGTCGCTGCTGCACCAATTCCGGCGTGAGATCAAGCCGCAATTCTTCCGCCGCGTGTTCAACGGCCGCAGGAAAATCTGCCGGTAAATCAAACGCGAACGCCACCGACAACACATCGACGCCAGCCTCGTTCGGAAACCCCAGCACTTTCACGACGCGGCCCTCCGGATTTTGCGAGGGATCATCCCAGGACTCAATCGCAACGGCGACTTTCTGCCCCGGTTGCGCGCCGTTCAGAAATTCATCCGGAATGAAAATATTTTGCAGCATTTTCATATCGTCGGGCTTGACATGATACCAATGCTTGCCTTTTTGCAGCGTTCCGACGATATTTTGCCGCGAGCGCTTG
>CAZVZZ010000114.1:4606-8313 GCA_964631505.1 uncultured Cytophagia bacterium | reverse complement strand
TCGAGAAATCCCGTGCAAGCCGACCGCAAACCCGCCAATCAAAATGTATTCGACTTCATGCTCGTGCAAAGCTTTTAACACGGCCATGAAACTTTCCGTTTGCATGTTCATACAGAATCAATATACGCTTTTCACGTCATCAAAATCAAGCCGAGATTTTTACGGGTGTCAAATTGATTTCTCATACGCCTCCATCGGCGGGCAAGCACAAACCAAATTGCGATCGCCGTAGGCATTGTCGATGCGGCCGACCGACGGCCAGAATTTTCGGGCGCGCACCCACGGCAGCGGGAAGGCGGCTTTCTCGCGCGAATACGGCAAATCCCAATGATCGGCGATTACTTTTTCCGCGGTGTGCGGCGCGTTCTTCAAAACATTTTTTTCGCGATCCGCCGCGCCGGTTTCGATTTCGGCAATTTCTTGGCGAATGGCGATCAGCGCGTCGCAGAAACGATCCAGCTCTTCTTTTGACTCGCTTTCGGTCGGCTCGATCATCAACGTGCCCGGCACCGGAAACGACACCGTCGGCGCGTGAAAACCGTAATCCATCAAACGCTTCGCAATGTCTTCCACTTCCACGCCGGCGCTGGTTTTAAAACTGCGCGTATCGAGAATGAATTCATGCGCGACGCCGCCCTGCATTCCTTTATAAAGCACGGGGAAATGCGGCGACAATCGTCGCGCCATATAATTCGCATTGAGAATGGCGATCTTCGTGGCATGCGTCAAACCTTCGCCGCCCATCATCGCCATATAAGCCCACGAAATCACGAGAATGCTGGCGCTGCCCCACGGCGCTGCGGAGACCGGACCAATGCCTTGCGCGCCGCCGGCTGCGCCCGTCCGGGTGGCAACCACCGGATGCGACGGCAGAAACGGCGCGAGATGTTTGGCCACGCCGATCGGCCCCATGCCCGGGCCGCCGCCGCCGTGCGGAATGCAAAACGTTTTGTGCAAATTCACATGGCACACATCCGCGCCAAGATCGCCGGGGCGACACAAACCAACCTGCGCATTGAGATTCGCGCCGTCCATATAAACCTGCCCGCCGTTCGCGTGAATGATGGCGCAAATTTCTTTGATCGACTCCTCGAACACGCCGTGCGTCGAAGGATACGTCACCATCAGCGCCGCCAGTTGCGCGCGATGCTGCTCCGCTTTCGCTTTGAGATCGGCGACATCGATGTTGCCTTTATCGTCGCATTTCACCACCACCACATTCATTCCCGCCATCACCGCGCTGGCGGGATTCGTGCCGTGCGCGGATTGCGGAATCAAACAAATGTTTCGATTTTTGTCGCCGCGGCTTTGATGATAGGCTTGAATCACGAGCAGGCCGGCATATTCGCCCTGCGCGCCGGCATTCGGTTGCAGCGAGACCGCCGCAAAGCCGGTGATCTCCGCCAGCCACGTTTCGAGTTGCTGAAACATTTCCTGATAGCCTGCGGCTTGTTCGACGGGCGCAAACGGATGCAGTTTGCCAAACTCCGGCCACGTCACCGGAAACATTTCGCTCGTGGCGTTCAGCTTCATCGTGCACGAGCCGAGCGGAATCATACTCGAAGTCAGCGAAAGATCTTTGGATTCAAGGCGGCGCATGTAACGCAGCATTTCGGTTTCGGAATGATATTTATTGAAAACCGGATGCTGCAAGAACGGCGTGGCGCGCTGCATCTTGCCGGCGTAACCGGAATCCGCTGCGGCTGCGATTTCCTGCACGGTGAAATGAGGCGGCCGCTCCAGCGCAAAAATTTCGATCACGGCGCTGACTTCTTCGGCGCTGGAAATTTGATCGAGCGTAATGCCAAGCGAGCCGTCATCGTATGGGCGGAAATTGATTTCCCGCGTTCTTGCCGCTGCCAAAATTTTTGGCAAGGTCGCTTTGTCGATTGCAACCCGCAGCGTATCAAAATAATCCTGATGCAAAATTTTATAACCGAGCCGTTGCAGCGCCAGCGCCAAAACTTTCGTCATGTTGTGAATGCGCGTGGCGATGCGCTTGAGGCCGTCCGGCCCGTGATAAACCGCGTACATGCCCGCGATCACTGCCAGCAACACTTGCGCGGTGCAAATATTCGAAGTCGCTTTCTCGCGGCGAATGTGTTGCTCGCGCGTTTGCAGCGACATGCGCAGCGCCGGCTTGCCGTTCGCATCCACCGAGACGCCGATGATGCGGCCCGGCATTTGGCGTTTGTACGCATCGCGCGTCGCGAGATATGCCGCATGAGGACCGCCGTAACCCAGCGGCACGCCGAAGCGTTGCGTGCTGCCAATGGCGGCGTCCGCGCCAAACTCCCCGGGCGGCGTGAGCAACACGAGACTCATGATGTCCGCGGCAACGGCAACGAGCGTGCCGCCGGCATGGGCGCGTTCGCAAAACGCGCGGTAATCATAAATCGCGCCGTCGGTCGCGGGATATTGCACCAACACGCCAAACACCTCCGGCGTCAAGGCGAATTTTTCATGATCGCCAATCACGATCTCGATGCCGAGCGGCTTCGCGCGTGTTTGCAACACCGCGATGGTTTGCGGATGGCAATCGCGCGAGACAAAAAAGCGCGGCGTTTGCGGCTCGCGTTTGGCGTGAAAGAACATGGTCATCGCTTCCGCGGCCGCGGTGGCTTCATCCAGCAACGACGCGTTCGCCACCGGCAAACCGGTGAGGTCGATAATCATCGTTTGAAAATTCAGCAACGCTTCCAAACGCCCCTGCGCGATTTCGGCTTGATAGGGCGTGTATTGCGTGTACCAACCCGGATTCTCCAAAATATTGCGCTGAATCACCGGCGGCGTGATGGTGTCATGATAGCCCATGCCGATGAGCGAGCGAAAAATTTTGTTTTTCGCCGCGAGCATGCGCAATTTCGCCGTTACTTCATATTCCGTGCGAATGCCGTCTAATTGCAGCGGCTGTGGCGAGCGAATACTCGCCGGCACGACGGTTTCAATAAACGCTTCAAGGTCGGGCGCTGTCGTGAGCTTGTCGAACGCCAGCATTTGCGCGGTTTCAGCAGCATCGGGGCCGACGTGGCGGCGAATAAAAGCATTGGTGCGAGAAAGATCGATAGGCATGGAAATGAACTCCTCAAATATTTTATCGCCCGGGCGTTCGGTTTCACACAAAATTAATTTGCCTCAAAAAGCGCCCGGCGCTAATGCGGCTCATAAAATCAAATCCCGCCCTTCCACTTTTTTACCAAACGGGAAGGACGGGATATTTAGATCAAACAGAAACACGACGCCACGACTTGGCGCGCCGTCGGTAAATGGGTTTTACAAGGGTTACGATCTCGGCTTCAACGTTCACGATGCGAGGGCTCGTTCAGGCGATTTGTTTTTGATAGTCTGTCGCCGTTAGCAGTTGGCTCGCTTCGCCGGGGTTCGACAATTTGATTTTAATCAACCAGCCCTCGCCGTACGGGTCTTGATTGATCAGCTCGGCGTGATCATTAAGCTTCGCGTTCACCTCAATGATCGTTCCGCTCAACGGAGCGAACAGCTCCGAAACGGTTTTCACCGCTTCGATGGTGCCGAAGGATTTCATTTGCGCCGTCGCTGCATTCACCGCCGGCAACTCGACAAACACAATATCGCCCAGCTCGCCTTGCGCATAATCGGTGATGCCGACAGTCGCCACGTCGCCGTCAATTCGCACCCACTCATGCTCGGGGGTGTAGCGTAAATCCGCAGGAATGTTCATGGAATAA
>CAZVZZ010000114.1:2360-4506 GCA_964631505.1 uncultured Cytophagia bacterium | reverse complement strand
ACGCCACCGGCCCCGGCTGCGCCTGCATCTGCAGTTTCAAACGCTTGAAAAAATGTTCCACGTACTTCGTGTCGAAGTTGCCGGATTGAAAGTCGTGATCGGCCATGACTTTTTGATGAAACGGAATCGTCGTATGAATGCCCTCAACGACAAATTCATCCAACGCGCGCTCCATGCGTTCGATCGCTTCGGCGCGGTTTTTTCCGTGCGCAATGAGCTTGGCGATCAGCGAATCATAAAAGGGCGGAATTTTATAACCGGCGTACGTATGCGTATCGACGCGAATACCGATGCCGCCGGGCACGTGAAACGACTTCACTAACCCGGGCGAGGGGCGAAACTCGTTGTTCGAATCTTCGGCGTTGATGCGGCACTCGATCGCATGGCCGCGCATTTTGAAATTCGGATTGATGTTATCCAGCCGCTCGCCGCGCGCCACGCGAATTTGCTCTTTCACCAAATCCAGGCCGAACACCGATTCTGTTACCGGATGCTCGACCTGAATGCGCGTGTTCATTTCCATGAAATAATAATTGCCGTCTTGAAAAAGAAACTCGATCGTCCCGGCATTGACATAATTGACGCTTTGGGCGCCGCGCACCGCGGCCGCGCACATTTGCTGCCGCAGCTCCGGCGTGAGCGCCGGCGACGGCGATTCTTCTATGAGCTTTTGATGCTTGCGTTGAATCGAGCATTCGCGCTCGCCCAATGCAAACACATTGCCGTGCATGTCACCGATCAATTGCACTTCGATGTGGCGCGGATGCTCGAAATATTTTTCCATGTAAACGGAAGGATTGCCGAACGCCGCTTCCGCTTCGGTCTGCGCCTGCTTGAAGGCATTTTCCAGCTCGCTCTCTTCGCGCACCACGCGCATGCCACGCCCGCCGCCGCCCGCCGTGGCTTTGATGATCACCGGATAACCAAACTCGGCGGCGACCTGCAACGCCTGTTTGACTTCCGCCAGCACACCGTCGCTGCCCGGAATCGTCGGCACGCCGGCTTTGCGCATCGTGTCTTTGGCGAACGCCTTATCGCCCATCGAGGTGATCATTTCCGGTGTCGGCCCGATGAAGTTAATATCGCACGAGGCGCACACTTCGGCGAAGTGGGCATTCTCCGCCAGAAATCCGTAGCCGGGGTGAATCGCTTCGGCGTTGGTGACTTCGGCGGCGCTGATGAGACGCGGGATATTCAAATAACTTTCGCGACTCGGGCCCGGCCCGATGCACACGGCTTCATCGGCAAAGCGCACGTGCAACGAATCGGCATCAGCTACCGAGTAAACCGCGACGGTTTTGATACCCAGCTCTTTGCAAGCCCGAATGACGCGCAGGGCAATTTCGCCGCGGTTCGCGATTAGGATTTTTTTCAACTGTGCTCGATCCTCACCGTTAAATTGCAAACTAAAGTCTGCGACCGTAGGCCACGCCCGCAGGGTTTGCACTCCGATATCACGTTTTTTCGACGCGAAAGAGTGGCTGGTTATACTCGACCGGCTGGCCGTTGTCGACTAAAACTTCAACAATGCGGCACGCAAAATCCGCTTCGATTTCGTTCATCAATTTCATCGCTTCGATGATACACAACACTTGGCCCTTGCTGACGGCACTGCCGTTTTGCACATACGGATCGGCATCCGGGGCGGGGGCGCGATAAAACGTGCCGACCATCGGCGATTTGATTTCAATAACATTCAGCGCCGGCGCCGGTGTTGGCGCAGCGACTGCAGTTGGCGTCGTCATCGGCGCCGGTTGAGCCATGGGCGCCGGCATCGGTGGCGCGGGGATTTGCACGTGCGTCATCGGTGCGGCATGCGCTTGGCTCGGATACTTTGAAATTTTGACCTTGCGTCCCCAGCGGGAGACTTCGAGGTCGGCGATACCACTCTCTTCGACGATTTTGACCAATCGCCGAATTTCGTCTTCGTTCATTTCTTCCTCCAGCCCCTCCGGGTTTTTGTTGGTCGAATTGTTGTCCGTGTTAAAAAACTAAAATTTTGAAACAGGTCAATATAAATGATAATCGGTAAAAAGTCAACTGCTAATTCGGTGAAAAGTGAGCAATTTGGATTTTTGCAAAACAGAGTGTACAAAAGAACAACGGGTGATTTTGCCCGTCTAACATTCGCGCTTGACACGCTTTT
>CAZVZZ010000114.1:0-2260 GCA_964631505.1 uncultured Cytophagia bacterium | reverse complement strand
GCTGCCGGCGCTGGCTCCATTTTCGCCGCCATGTTTTCATACAACGCCATTTGCCCGCTGAAGAAAGTCAGGCGCGTCACCAGTTTCAACAGAAGAAAAAATTGCCCGAACATAAACGCCAAAGCAATGCCGGGGCCGGTCGATTGAAGGGCGCCGGGAGAATTGAGGCCGTACACGCCGAGCGTCAGCAAAAGAAAAACGCCCAGCGTCAAATACAAACCGAACGTTTTAACCGGCCGGGAAAAAACAAATTGCACGCCGTTCAACACCGCGGTAAATACGTTACGTTGCGCGTCGATCACGGTCGAAATTTTGGCGTAATCGAAAACCATGTTCACCAGCATGAGCAAAAACGCCACCACGAGGTAAGCGCCGGCCGTCATGAAGAAAACGGTTTTCTCCACCGTGGTGTCGCGCGTGCTATTCGCAATGAGTGTAAATAATTGCGGCGTGATGAAAGCGAAAATGAATAAATAAATGACGCCGGCAAGCGCGGCCAGCGCGACGAATCGCACAAAATATCGGCCGCCGGCGCTAAAAAAACGTTCCATCGTCAAACGCGGTTCGGGGCGGGCAAAACGGTCGAGAATGCCGCCGAGCAAAAACAGCCAAACGATCATATAGCCGAGGCCAAGCCCGACAATACCGGTATAATTGGCGAAGAGATTGCCATTCAACCAGGATTCCAAATTCCCGAGAAACGGGCCGACGCCAATCACCGCCGGCGAAAACGTTTTGCCCAACGCCCCGGCGTTGTGATTGAATTCTTCATACCAATCAATATCAAACCCCTTTTGTATTTTTTCGGCAACTCGGCTCGCGCCGAGCGAGGCTTCAATTTGGCCGGACATCATCAAAGTGAGCGGCAAAGCCATAAGAAAATTGCAGAGCCACAAAAATAAAATCAACTTCGGATTTGCGGTCACACGGCGCAAGCCGGCGCGGATGGCGGAGAGGATAGTCATAGTTTTCAAAAAAAAGTTTGTAGTAATCCCTTTGGGGATTATTGTTTTGGTTAAGCGCACGCCTACAAGGCGTTACTACGAGCTTCTCACACAAAAAATGCGAACGTCGCCAGCAAATCCTGCAGCCAGATCATCCACTTCGAGGCCCATTTGCGCGCCGGCAAGGTTGCCGCCGGTTCCATCATGCGGCTGTTGTTGGTGTAATTGAGATCGAGCAGTAATTTGCGCTCGGGATCGACAATCGCATATTGCAGCCGCGCCGGTTTCTCATAGACAAAAAGTTTCCAGCGCTCTTGGCCGTCCCAAAGTTCGCGCATGGTGTCGCCATTGGCAAACACCGACAGGACTTCGACCGGAAACGTCGCGCCGCCATTGCGCCGCACCACCACTTGCGTGCGGAAAATTTTCTCGCCACTGTTCGACGCCGGTTTCTGCCGGCCAGAATAAATAATTTTACCGTCCTGATCGAGCCAACCTTCCGCAGCCGCCGGCGCGCTGGAAACGGATTGAATCGCGTAATCAAAAATTTCGGAGCTGCGGTGGGCTTGGTCGAAAAACCAGGTCAGATCTCTTCCCGCGATTTCGTTCACGACGGCGAAAAAATCATCCGGCGTGGGATGTTTGAACTTATAACGCGCGAAAAAAGTCGACATGATTTTTTGCAGCACTTCCCAGCCGAGATAACGCTCGAGCGTGGCCAGCCACAACGCGGTTTTGTTGTACGTGATGCTCGATCCGGAAGCCGGAAAATATTGATAAGTCAGCGTCGATTGCGCGTCGGAAGTTGCAACGGCGCGATAACCCTGCAAGCGATTGCCCGACGTCATGCGCGGCAATTTCACCTCGTCAAATTTAACCGGAATAAAACCGCGGAAATACCGGCGCACCCACGCGCTTTCACCGAACGCCGCTTCCATCGTGCGCGCCGTGGAAAAGGTGTTGAAGCCTTCATCCAGCCACGCGTGCTCAAATTCGTTGTTGCCGACGAGGCCGTACCAAAACTGATGGCCGCATTCATGAATCGTCACGCCTTCCGGCGAGCCGCCGCCTTCGGGATTCAACCAGCGTGTGCCGCTCGTAAACAGCGTCGGATATTCCATACCGCCGGCGCCGCTTTCATACGCCGGATCGACGATGGTGACGTGACCGTAAGGATACGCCCCGAACCACGTGCCGTAATATTGCAGCGCCGCGGCGGTTGCGGCAAAATGGCGTTCGGCTTGATCGAGATGCTCCGGTTGAATCAACAAGCGCATGTCCACCGCCGGCAGGCCGGGATGCTCGAAACGTTTTTC
>CAZVZZ010000113.1:0-8411 GCA_964631505.1 uncultured Cytophagia bacterium | reverse complement strand
TTTATTCTAAGTTTTGCCTCGACACGAACTCATGCGACGACCTCGCCACCACTTCTTTTGCTCGCCCGCCGTAGCATTGCTCTTTTTCGGCATGTTGAGCGCGATGCCGATTTCTTTTTTGCGAGCGCAGACCGACGGCGCCAGTGACGGTAAACCGCGTCTGGTTTCTCCGGCGGAGAAAGCGCGCGCGGCCGCCAATGCACGCCAGGGCCGCGCCGGCCGCGATACCGTGTTGCGCGCCTACAGCATTTCCGATTTGCTCGAATACAAAGATTTCTATGAACGCGAACGTTTTCGCCTGGAGCACGAGCGCGTGGCGCTGCGCGAAAAAGGCATTCGCGACATGGAAATGTTTTTGGTGAACCATCCCAAAAGCAAGATTCTCGATAAAGTCATCATTCGTCTCGCCGAGCTGCATTATGAAAAGGCGCTGGAGATTTATAACCGCGACCAGGAAGCGTACAGCGCCAATCTCGAAGCGTACGCTAAAGGCGTGCTGACGGCGCCGCCGGCAGAACCGCAATTGAATTTCAACCGGCCGCTGGAGCTTTATCAGCGCCTCATCAACGATTTTCCGCAGAGCAAGCTGCTGGACGACGCGAGTTATAACAAAGCCTTCTTGCTGGAAGATTTGGCGCAGCGTGACAGCGCCGTGGTGTTGTATGAAAAGTTCGTGCAGGATTTTCCCAGCAGCCGTTACGTGCCGGATGCGTTGTTCCGCGTCGCCGAATATTATTTCAATCCGCCGGTCAGCCAGATGCCGCGCGCGATCGAGATTTATCAGAAAATTTTGCAATACAACGACAGCCCGAAATACGACGAAGCGCTGTATCGCCTCGGCTGGTCGTATTATAAAATGAACGATTACGCGCAGGCGATTTCGTATTTCACCCTGCTCGCCGACGACGTGAAGCGCTCGCAGCGGCTCGATCCGAAAAATAAGATCACCAACCCCAGCCTCGCCGAAGAGTCGATTGAGTACATCGGCATTGCCTTCCTCGATTATAAAGGCGCTTCCGCGGCGGCCGAGTATTTGAACAAAGTCGGCGGCCGGCAATACGGCATCGACATTCTGCGCAAGATCGGCGACGTGTACATGAACGTTAAAGAAGAGTATGATAAAGCCGTGCAGGCGTATCGGCTCTTGCTGAAGATGTATCCGTTCGCGCCGGAAGCGCCGCTGGCGCGGGCGCGCATTGCGGAATGTTTCCGCGCGCTGGGGGAAGAGCAATTGGCCTACGTGCAGCGCGACAGTTTGTTTTTGGAGTATCGCGACGGCTCCGCGTGGTGGGCGCAAAACGGCGACGAAGCCTTGCGCGTGAAAACGCATCAACTGGTGGAGCGCGGCTTGCGCGAAAATATCAACCTGTTGTTGAAACGCGCCGACGAGCATAATGACGTCAATCTCTATGCGCAAGCGGTGAAAGACAGCCGCAAATATTTGCAAACCTTTGCGAAAGATTCGGCGGCCTCGCAGATTCATTGGAACATGGCACTCACGCTCGACGCCAAATTGCGGCAGCCGGATTCAGCCTTTGTCGAGTATATCAATTGCAGCAACGTGTATTGGAACAGCCGCTTTCGCAAAATGGCCGCGGAGAACGCGGTGGCGCTCGCGCAGGAGATTGCCGGCGCCGATACCACGCTGCGTCCGGCGGTGCTGCCGTTGGGCATTACGGTGATGAAGGACGTGATGCGCGACACCACGAGCAAGAATCCGGCGTCGCGGCTGCAGCGCGCGTTGCAGCTCGAGCGCCGCGAGCTGACCCCGGGCCAACTGAAGCTGGCGGCGGCGATCGACAATTATGTGAAGCTTTTTCCGCACGAGCCGGAGACGGCCGAGCGTTTGGCGCAGGCTGGCGCGCTGTATTACAACAACAACAATTTCGCCGAAGCCATCAAATATTTTCGCACCCAGCTCAAGCATTTTCCGGAAAGCCCCTCGGCAGCCTACGCCGAATATTTGCTGATGGAAAGTTATTTCGGCAAGATCGATTATAAGAGCGCCGAGATCGTTGCCAAGCGCATTCGCTTGAACGGCAGCAATAAAGATTATGTTCGCAAAGCCGAGCAGCGGTTGGCGGAGTCGATTTTTCTGCAGGCCGACGACCTGGCCGGCGCCGCCGAGCACGTGAAAGCGGCGGAAGAATACCGCCGGGTTTTTGATGAAGTGCCCAAAGCGGAGTTTGCCGATCTGGCGCTACATAACTCCGGCCTGGAGTTTGATCAAGCGCGCGAATACAACCGCGCCGTGGAAACGTACACCGTGCTCGTCGGCACGTTTCCCCAATCGGCGCATTATTTTCCGGCGTTGAACAACATGGCGTATAATTACGGTGCGCTCAATGATTATCACAACGCCGCCCTCACTTTCGAGCGGCTTGCCGCCGAAGACCCGGACAGCGCCCGCAGCGAAACCTATTTGTACAACGCCAGCGGGTTTTACGTGAAGGCCGAGGAATGGTCACGCGCGATTCGCGTCAATCGCGCGTTCGTGTCGCGCTTTCCGGCGGCGAAAGATGCGGCGGACATGTTTTACGAGATCGCCAATTTTCATTTGAAGCTTGACGACGTGGCCAGCGCCAACCAGGTTTACGGCGAGTATGCCGAAAAATTTCCGGACTCGCCGCGCACCGTGGAAACGTTTTTCCGCCGCGGCGAATATTACGAGAAGAACAACGATCTCCCGCAGGCGAAAACTGAATATGAGAAAGCGCTCGCCAAAAGCAACGCGTTTCGCGCCAGCCAGAAAGACGCCAACGAATTTTTCGCCGCCGAAGCGCTGTTTCGGTTAACGGAAATTCAATACCGCGAATTTGCCGCGATTCAGTTCAAGCTGCCGGTGGCGCAGATGGATCTGGATAAAGAGCGCAAAAAGAACGCGCTTCTGCTTTTGATCGAGCAATATACGCGCGTCGCCGGGTACGGCACGCTGCGCTTGTACGAGGCGACGTATAAAATCGGCGCGGCGTATGAAGAGTTTGCCGCGGCCTGGGCCCAACAGGAAATTCCGGAAGTCGAAGCCAACCGCCGGATCGTCGCCCGCAAAGAAGTCAATCAAACCGCCGCCGAGCTTTATGAGCGCGCCTTGTTGTCGTACAAACATGCGACGCGCGCGTTGACGAAGCTGACCGCGATGTACGCGAATCAGGCGGCGCGAATTTACGCGAGCAGCGACACCACGCTGTTCGACCGCACCGGCCGCCTTGCGCGCGAAGACACCACGCTGCGCGCCGCCCAGCGGTGGATCGACCGCAGCAAAACGAAAATTTCCGCCGTGACCTACGCGATGGCCGACCTGCATCTGGCTTCCGTCGAGCAATTGCTCGCCGCGCCGGTGCCCGAGAATATGGACCGCGTCACGATGCTGGAGTTTCGCAATCAGCTCCTTGGCAAGCTGGTGAAGCCGCTGGTGGCTGAGATCGTCAAAGCGCACCAGCGCAATTTGGCGGAAGCCGATTCGTTCCGTCTCGATAACCCGTGGGTGGAAAGGTCACGGCGCCAAATGGCGGCAACGCAAAATCTGCTGGCGCGCGAGTATGCGGCGTTGAGTTGGCGGGCGACCTCGCAGTATAAGCTGGAGTTGGTTGATTACAAAATGGCGGTCAATTCCGGAGACGTGCGGGAGGTGGAGCTGCGCGCTGCCGCGGCGAATTTGATCGACTTCGCGCGCGCGTTCGCCAAAGCCGGCGTCGAAGCTTACGGCGTGACCTTTGATCGCGCCGCCACCGTTGATTTCAATCCGGACGATTTGGATAAAACCCAGGACGCCGTCTTCGGTTTCGCGTATCGTTTTGCCGTGCATTTGGATTCGTTGGCGCAAGCGGCGAAGAATGAGCGCCAGGTTTATGAAAACTTGCTGAAACAGCGGCAATCGAATGGCCTCGCCCGCGTGGGTGCGGCTAACCGCCAGGGCGAAGATTTGCAGGAGGCGGTGATGGCGTTTGAAGATAATTATTATTCGCTGGCCGCCGGCATGTCGGAAATTTTGCAAATCGCTTTTGCCTTAAAGCAAAAACACCAGCTCGAAAATGCCTGGTCGGAAAAAATTATTTTGCTGTTGGTGAAAAACGAGCCGGAGAAATACGCCGGTTTGTTGGGATTGCAAATCGCGCCGCTGACCGTGCCGACCGATGAAACCTGGCAGGTGCGCGCCACCCATCAAGCCGGTTGGACGAATGTGCAGATCAATCCAGCCGAATGGCAGCCGGCGCACAGCGTGGGGCAGAGCCAAAATTTTTCCGGCTACCGCGCCAACCGGTTGTGGTTGATGATCGCCGACTCCGCCCAGCACGTTCCCGGCGCAAAATTGGATTCGATACTCGCAGATTCGGCGCAGGCGGCGCCGCCAGCCCGGCCCAGCCGTGTGGTTTACTTTCATAAAAATTTTGCCGTCACCGGGCTGCCGGTTTCGGGACAAATTCAACTGCTGGCCGATGACGCCTTCAATCTTTTTATCAACGGCGAATACGTGGCCGAATTTGCCGCCCCGGCCAATGCAAAACCGGCGGTGCAAATCAAAGAGGTGTCGAATTACCTGCGCGCCGGAGACAATGCGATCGCCCTGGAAGTGCGCGACACGGACAACAGCGGCGGCGTTTTGGAAGCGGTGCTCTTTGTCAAATCCCTGCCGGGCTGGGAGCAGCGCGAAGCCGAGCTGCGCGCGCGCAAAGAACGGCGCGAGGAGCTGAAAATTTTTGAGCGCGGCGTTTTGCCGGGGATTTATTAAGCCGATGTGTCGCACTGTGTAAATGGCAGAATAATTTTCAAATCATTTTGCCAAAAAATTATTCTGCCATTACAGCCTTTCTCGGTTATAATAGTTTTTGCAGGATAGTCGTATAAGAAATCCTAACGTTGTTCTCTCTGTGACGGGAATGAATATGAAAAAACAAATCATGGTTTTGGCGATTCTCAGTTGCCTGCCCGTTTGCGCTTTGGCGCAGACGAAGCCGCCGCAAGCCCCGCCGGCGAAAGCCGACACCGTGCGCGCGAAGCCCGAGGCGACGCCGGCCAAATCGGATACGGCGAAAGCGCCGGTCGAAATGGAATTGGAAAGCATTTCCATTGAAGCGATCATCGAAAAGCCGAACGTCGATATTATTCCCAAACGGGTGGAGCCGGAGCTGGAAGAGGTGGAATTTGTCGAGCGCAGTTTCGAGCGGGAATTGAAAGCCGTGCCGAAAGACATGCTGCTGCTCGATGACGATCTGGATCGCGTCGCGAAGCTGGAAGGGATTAAAAAAATGTTGGAAAAGAAAAAGAAGAAAGAGAAGTAGCCCCCACCCCTTGTGGGCGGTTGTTCCTATCAGGATTTTTGTTTATCGCATACAGCGTTTTGCAGGATCATGCAACTTGAGTGAAAACAAAAATAGCGCCGGTGCTCGTGACATCGCCCCACAAGGGGGCGTGACTACCTGCGGAAAATATTTTCATCACCTCGGTTTTAACTGGTAACCCAATCATTTTTGGAGATTGTTCATGGAAGCTTTTTGGCAGGAATTTTTAAGTTCCTTTCGTTGGGACGATGACGGCTGCACGTTTATGTATGCCATTTTGTTGGTCGGCGCTTATGCGTTGTCGATTATTATCGAGCGCGTGCATTTTTTGATGGTGCGCTCGAATATCAATGCGCATCGGTTTATGGCGGAGATTCAGAAATTGGTGCGCGCCGGCGAAGTCAAGCAAGCGCTGGCGCTCTGTGATGCGGCGCCGCACAAAGCGCTGCCGAAGGTGGTCGGCGCCAGTTTGCGCAAAGTCGCGGAAAACTCCCAGGTCGATTTTCGCGCCATTCAAAACAGCGTCGATGAGTGCACGCTGGAAGTCATCCCCAGCTTGCAGAAGCGCACCGGCTCGCTGGCGATGCTGGCCAACGTCGCGACGCTGCTCGGTTTGATGGGCACGGTGTACGGTTTTATTTTGTCGTTCAAAGCCGTGTCGGCGGCCGGCATCGATGCCGCGGAAAAAGCGCGCATGTTGTCGGCGGGCATCAGCGCCTCCATGACCGCCACGTTGTTGGGCCTGGTGGTGGCCATTCCTTCGATTATGTTCTACACCTTTTTATACAATAAAACGGCACGCATCATCGACGAAATCGATGAACATACGGTGAAACTGATCAACCTGTTGACGGGAAATAGATAAACCATGGCGTTTAGACCTTCTTTGCGCCGGCATCATAAAGAAGTCAGCACGGAGCTTAATCTCAACCCGATGCTGGATATGATGACGGTGCTGATACCGCTGTTGCTGGCGAACGCGCAATTCGCGAAGATCGGCGAGATCGAATTGAATTTGCCGCCGGCAACGAGCGGCGTGGCGGCAGGCGCCGCGGCGTTGCCCAAAGAAACGCAGCGCACGCTGGATTTGGTCATCTCGATCACCGACCAGGGCATTTATATTTCCAGCGCCTTATCGGCGCCGGAAAAGTTGCCCGAGCGCAAGCCAACGATTGTCGTCCGCGCCGACGGCGAGTATGATTATGCCGCGCTGTCCCAGCAGCTTTATGAGATCAAGCAAAAAGCGGGAAACAATTTCGCCGACCCGGAGTCCATCGTGATTCAAGCGGAACCGAAAGTTCGTTACCAGATTCTGGTGAACGTGATGGATGCGGCGCGCAGCATTCGCCGCGACGAAAAAATCATTAGCCTGTTTCCGAACGTCGCCTTGAGCGCGGGCGTGATTTAATCCGGCCGCCCTTCATTCCCTGTTACGCATGACGATTACGAATTATTTGTATGGCCTTTATACCTTCCAAGATTAAAAAGCATCACACCGAGCTGCCCGAAGCGCGGTTGACTTTGACTTCGATGCTGGACACGTTTACCGTGTTGCTGATTTTTTTGCTGCAAATGTATTCGACCGAAGGCCAGTTGATTTCGCCGTCGAAATATTTGTCGCTGCCCAAATCGAATGTCGAGAAACCGGCGGAAGTGGGGCTGGACCTGGTGGTTTCAAAAAACATTATTCTGGTCAACCACGAAAAGGTGGTGGCGATGGACGACGTCTTTGCCAATCGGCCGGAAGTGGTTGAGCACGGCATCATCAAACCGCTGAAAGAGCGCCTGTTGTATTTCAGCTCGCAAGCCCGGAAAATGGAGGTCGATTACGGGGTTAAATTTTCCGGCAAAGTGGTGATTCAGGGCGATGAAGATTTGCCTTATGCGGAGTTGGTGAAAGTGATGCGCACCTGCGGTCTCTCCGACTATCCGAATATGCGGCTAATCGTTTATCGCCGGGCTGATTAAGCGCCGCTTCCAGATTCGTTCGTTAAACTTACGATACCTAAACATGCCCAAGCTTAAAGAAGAAACCGCGCTCGCTTCGCCGGTCGCGCCCGAGGCGGCCAGCCTCTGGACGACTTTCCCCAAAGAGTTTGAAAAGTCGCTGCTGGATGTTTTAGATAAGCGTTTCACGACCATTCTGGTGATAACGCTTTTGCTCGACGTGCTCAGCATCGCTTATTTTGTTTCGACGGCGCCGAACACGATGAGCGAAAAAGGCGCTGATCATTTTCGCAAGCTGGCCGCGGAATTGGATCGCCAGCAAGCCGAGTTGGAGCGCGAAGCGAAATTCGTCGATGCCTCGGTCCCGGAAGAATTGCTGCCCGATCCGGCCCTCTCCACTTCCGCCTCGGGGCGAGTGGCTGGACGGCGCTCCGGCGGCGCGCGCAGCGGCGGCGGAAGTGCGCGTCCAGGTGGAGGCGAAGAGAATTTTGTCGCAGGCTCAGGTTCCTCCGGCGGCCGCAGCCGTGAGAATATCAGTTCCGCGGCCAGCCGCGCCGGTATTCTTGGGCTATTGACCTCAACCGGCAGCGAGGCTACGGGCCGCGCGGCGGAAGACGTGCTGGGTGGAAACCTGGGGCAGATGTCGAATCTCGATGAAGCGCTTGCCAATGCCGGCACGTTGCGGCGAGGTTCGGTTGCAGCGGCGCGCAGCGGTGAAATCGGCAGCGGCACTGGCGGCGATGGCCGGCCCGTACGTGGCGGCCGTTCCACCAACGCCGGCGGCATCGGCGAAATGGTGCAAGGCCTCGACCGCGGCAAATCGCAAGACGTGCAACGCTCCGGTGGGTTGGAAGTCGGCATGGCCGAGCCGTTGATTGAGGAGCCGTCGGAAGACGGCAAAGCCACCGGCTCGCGCGATAGCGACGCCGTGGCCGCGGTGGTGACGCGGCATAATTCCGCTATTCAATTCTGCTATCAAAAAGAAGTGCGCCGCAATCCGAATCTCAAAGGCAAGCTTGTGGTGCGCTTTGTCATCACGCCGCAGGGCAGCATCGCCAGTGTCAACATTATTTCTTCGACCTTGAACAATCCTGCCGTCGAAAGCTGTATCGTCGAGCGCATCATGCGCTGGGACGATTTCGGCGCGATTGATCCCGCCAAAGGCAACACGACGTTTCGGCAGGT
>CAZVZZ010000112.1:5613-8435 GCA_964631505.1 uncultured Cytophagia bacterium | reverse complement strand
ACAGAGAAGGCAATGATTGGGAAAATCTCTTTAGCTTTTTAAGCTCTGTTTACTCCGTGTTAAAAAATCGTTGCTTTTTTGCACACAATTTACTTGTTAGAGTAATGGTCGCCCGTTGAGGTCAATGACCGGACTGTTTGAAATACTTCATCCCCGCGCGCAACTCGGCGAGAGTCAGGCGAAGCGTGTCGGCCGTTATCACATGCGGAAGCGGAATCGGATTGCAACCGCCGCCGATGCCGATGGTGGCGGGGTTGATTTCCGCCACGCAATTCGAGCAATAAATCGCAGCGCCCTCCTGATAATAGCCTTGATCGCCGCAATTTTCACAAGCGTCAAAAGCGACGCCGAGACGATCGGCAGCGAGCTTAACCACAAAAAAGCGTAGCGTCTGATTGCCGTCCATAAAACTAAACCGTTGCAGGGTCCCATCCGCAAAGCGCGAAACCGGCAAAGCAACTTCATCGTTCTGTCCGCTCACCGGCTCGGCCGGCGACAGCGCTTGGGGGCCGCGGGCATACACAAAATCCAGACAGAGAAAGCTGATGATGAGCATTCCGCAAATGCCGGCAACACGTTGCCAGCGCAGTTGCCGTTGTGCGCTCGCCAGCAATTTGCGCCGTTCCGCGGGGTTTGCGATTGCCGCGAGCGCCGGCGGTTTGCCGGCCGGCGTCAGAAAAATAATCAGCGGCAGGCCGAGCAGCGCGATCACAAACAGCGCGTTGTTGCGCACGATCGGGCCGACCGCAGCCATCATCTGTGTCGAAGTCGGCAACACCCCGGCTTCGGAAAACTCGTGATAAGCGTTGATCAAAAGCTGCACAATGAAAATGAACAAAACGATATTGGTGACGCGAAAGAAGCGCGGCAGGTCAACGCGCACGCTGCCTTTGATAAAGAAGACGGCAAACACCGTGGCGATCACGAGACCGAGCAGGCCGCCGATGAAGCTCCACAGCGCGGTTGTGGTCAGCGAGATGGCGCTGAGAAAAAGCACGGTTTCCACGCCTTCGCGCAACACCATGATCACGGCAAAAACAAACAAGCCCAACCCTGCCGTGCGGCTCGAGCGATTGGCGAGCAGCGCATCGACTTTGGTTTGGAGGCCTTTTTTTAATTGTTGCGCGTGCTGATGCATCCAGATCAAAAAACTGCCGACAAAAATTGCGGCGACCAGCATGATCGCGCCTTCGTAAGCTTCTTGATTGATGGTTATGCGTTGAAATAAAACCGCGAGCAATGCGGACAGAACCACGGCAACGGCGACGCCGGCCACGACGTATTTGCCGAGCGCGGCGCGATTAATTTTTTGTAAATAAGCGATCACGATGCCGACGATCAACGCGGCTTCAATACCTTCGCGCAAAGTAATAATTAACGATTCAAACATGCTCCACACTCAAAGGACAAATTGCAAATCATTCCGATTACAATAATCAATATTTTAAATCAAGTTTGAATATACGAGTTTTCCCGAAAAAATCAAGCGGTTTTCTGAACGCCGGTTCGCGCGAAACCGCGCCATTGCGCGTAGATTTTAAAGTTCGAGGTCGTGAGCCGTTCGACGGCGCGGCCGCAATTTGCTGGATTACTGGCTTGCAACAGTGTCAAAAGGATTTTACCTGCGCGATGATCAAGAGGTCCGATTCCTCGGCGCGAGACGCGCCGGAATTTGCTGAAGATGCTGCCGTTGATGAGGCGACGGCCGGCCGCGGCCATTTAACGGTGATCACGGTTGCCGGCGGCAAAGGCGGCATTGGCAAAAGCATGATCAGCGTCAGTTTGGCCATGGCGTTGGCGGAATCAGGGTTGCGCGTGACGCTGGTCGATGCCGATCTTGGCGGCGCGAACCTGCACACGGTGCTCGGCATGTACATGCCGGCGAAGACGCTGCGCGATTTTATGCAGCGGCAAGCCAAGACGCTGGAAGAGTTGGCCATCGCGACGTCCATTGAAGGCTTGCGGCTGATTTGCGGCGCGCCGGGTATCGTCGGGTTTACGCAACTCGAGCATTGGGAAAAGTTGAAAGTGATTCGCCATCTGCGCAAGCTGGAGGCGGATTTTGTGGTGGTGGATATCGGCGCCGGCATGTCGTTGAATGAGATCGATCTGTTCAACGCCGGCGACGTTAACATCGTCGTGGCGAATCCGGAGCCGACTTCGATTCAGGAGTGTTATAATTTTTTGAAGGTCGCGATTTTTCGGCGCCTGCGGCGGGAGTTTGCCGACGCGGCGGCGGTGTTGGAGCTGTTGGATCGCTGCAAAGATCCGAGCCACGCGCATGACCAGCGCTTGTTGACGGAAATCGGCGACGAGATTATGGCCGCCAACCGCCGTGATGGCGTGCGTTTTTTTAAAACCGTCAACGACTTCGCGCCGAAGCTGATTCTCAATCGCGTGTTTGATTACGACGAAACACGCGACGGGCTGGCGCTGCAAATCGCGGCGCAGGATATGTTGCAGATCAAGCTGGATTATCTCGGCTACATGAGTTATGATCCCAACATTCCGCAAGCTTTGCGGGCCGTGCGGCCGCAGGATATTTTAGCGCCGGAGTCGCTGAATCGCCAACGGTTTTTGGCGATGATCCGCAAGGCGTTGCTCGGCGAAAGCGTGCGCTATCAGCGGCCCGGCGCGCGCGTCATTCTGCCGTTGCTGCAACACCAAAAAGCCGAAGAGTCTGCGGCGGTCAGCCGCATTTGCTCACGGCTTTGCGAGTTATGGGGCAATTGCCCGTTGCAGGAAGGCGGCCTGCCGTGCCGCATGCCCGAAGAGGAGTTTAAGGAAAAGTTGGCGCGATTGGGAAAGAAGAAAAATGAGCG
>CAZVZZ010000112.1:2751-5513 GCA_964631505.1 uncultured Cytophagia bacterium | reverse complement strand
GCCGGAAGGCTTTCCAACCCGCGAGCAGGCCGAAGCGGCGCTGAGTAAAGCCAAAGAAGTGATGGATTTTGTTCGCCGCCGTTTACCGCCGCAATGACTGCAAAAAATCTGAGCCATAGATAATTTCCGATCATGGCGAGGCGAGAAGAATTCAAATTTGAACTGTTTTAAACTTTGTCATTAAAATCCCCCGCGCCGTCACGGCCAGCAAAACCAGCAGCCCGCCCACACCGGCCCACCCGCTCGGCGTTTCGCCGACAAATAAAATGACCCACAACGGATTGAGCAACGGTTCGAGCACTGGGATTAAAGCCGCCTCCAGCGCAGCGACATGTTTGATCGCGGCGGTGAAAAAAATGTACGCCAGCCCAAGCTGAAAAATTCCCAACAGAACGAGGCCCAGCCAACTGCGGGCGTCCGGCATCGACTCGAACATGAACGGCGTTCCGATCAACGCGGCAATGAGGTTGCCGAGCAAAACGGATTCAAACGGCGAGCCGTCTTTTTGTTTGCGCAAAAAAGCACAACCCACGCAAAGGAAATGGCACTCAACATGGCGCAAATATTTCCCCACCAGCCGCCGCGGCTGAGATCATCGAGAAAAAAGAGCGTCATACCGGCGAGCACGACGGCGATGGTGAGCCAATCTCCGCGATGCGTTTGCTCGCCTAAAAACCACGCGCCGAACAACGCCACATAAATCGGGGAAGAATATTGCAAGAAGATGGCGTTGGCGGCGGTTGTGAGTTTGTTGGCGAGCACAAACAGAATAACCGTGCAGGCGTAGGCCACCGCGCCGCCGATTTGTGCCGGCGACCAGTGAAAGTGCGGGCGCCGCAGATAGATCAACAACACCAGCGCGGTGATGGCGCTGCGCATGCCGGCGATGGCGATCGGATTCCAATGGACTAATTTGATCAGCAAACCGCCGAGACTCCAAAGAATCGAAGCCAGGAGGAGAAAAAGAATGGCTTGTCGTCGGGATGGCATCGCGAGATTCGGGTTTTGGAAAATTTAAAAGTTGAGTTGATGCGCGAACAGTTTCACTTCTTCCGCCTCCGGCGTGAGACGAAGCGATTGCTCAAATTCGAATCCCAACTTTTCGAGAACTTTAATCGAGTGCCGGTTTTCCGGCGTCGTGATGGCGACGACGCGTGCGAGGTGAAAAGTTTTTTTACCCCACGCCAACACGGCCGCGGCGGATTCGTGCGCGTAACCATTGCCCCGAAATTCCGGCAGAAAGGCGAAGCCGAGATCCACGTCCGGCAGCGTCTCCCGTTTGAGCAAACCACAAATTCCTATTGGAAGGCCGCTTGTTTTTAGCTCGGTTAAAAACAGGCCGAAGCCGTGACGCGCATAACTTTGCATCGGGCCTTGCAAAATATAATTGACGGCATCGGCTAACGTTCGCACGCCGCGATCGCCGATATGGCGCAGCCATGCCGGATCATTCACCAGCTTAAAAATAAATTCGGCATCGTCCGGCGTAAGCTGGCGCAAGCGCAGGCGGCTGGTCTCTAAAATTTTCACACCGGTCTCCGCGTTGGCCGGTAAGTTGTTTTTTCGGCGCAGCGCTTTTTGCAAACCAAGAAATTGGGGCTTATTAAAATTTTTTTCATCGCTGGCCTTTTTTTCTGTCAGGTTTTTCTTGCAATCCAATGCCTCAAATTACTTCTGAATATGCGCTGGATCCATCCACAGGTATTCCCAGATGTGGCCGTCGAGATCCTCAAAGCCCCATTGATACATAAAACCATGATCCGTGGGCTCCGTGTAGCGCTTGGCGCCCGCCGCGAGCGCGGTTTCGACGATGCGGTTCACCTCGTCGCGAGATTTTGCCGAAAGCGCCACGAGCGTCTCGGTGCTGCTCTGCGCATCCGCAATCGGTTTGGGCGTAAAACCCTTGAAAAATTTTTCGACCAGCAACATCACAAAAATGTCTTCGCCGACGATCATGCAAGCGGCGTTCGCGTCGGTGAATTGCGGGTCGAACTTGTAGCCCAGCTTGGTGAAAAATCCGGTCGCGCGGTTGAGATCTTTGACCGGCAGATTGACGAAGATTTTCGGGCGATACTCGATCTGCGCGCGCACGGTGGGATTATCCGCGGCTTGCTGAACGTCCGCAGGAAAGTCCGACATTTCGAACACCTGGCGAAGCTCGATCACGTCGCCATTTTGGGCCGGGCAGCGTTTGGCCCATTCGACCGCCTCTTCTTTTGATTTCACATTAATCATCCAATAGCCGCCAAGCACCTCCTTCGATTCGATAAAAGGCCCGTCGGTCACGCTGGGTTTGCCGTTGGCAAAGGCGACGCGTGCGCCGTTCACGGTCGGTTGCAGTCCGTCGAGGCTGAGCAGCACACCGGCCTTTGCCAGCGCTTCGTTGTATTTCATCATTGCCGCGACCGCCTCGGCGTCCGGGGTGAAATTCGCCTCGACTTTCTTGCCGCCGGCTTTTGAGGGCTGGTAGACTTGTGGGATCATCAGCATCATGAATCGCATGATGGTCTCTCCTTAAACATCGTTGCGTTGAAAAATTTTGTTGATTGACTCAAAACTGGCGCTGCAGAAAATGCTTTAATGCGGTATGGCACGCGCTTTTGGACAGCCTTTCACGCGTAACGTTTATCTTCTTTAAGGCTATCTTCAATCGGCCGCACTTCGATACTTCCCAAGCGCGCCGACGGCCATTTCGCCGCGACCTGAATGGCTTCGTTCAGATCTTTCGCATGAATCAGGAAAAAGCCGCCCAGCGTTTCCTT
>CAZVZZ010000112.1:0-2651 GCA_964631505.1 uncultured Cytophagia bacterium | reverse complement strand
TCATCGAGATTCTGCGCGTCGATCAGAAAATAGCCGCCGAGCTGCTCGCGCGTTTCCGCAAACGGGCCGTCGGTCACGAGGCGTTTGCCGCTCCGCACCTGCACGCTGGTTGCCGTTGCCGTCGGGTGGAGCGGATTGGCGGCCAGATATTTTCCGTTGGCATGAAGCGCATGCGCAAGCTGCACGGACTCGCCGAAACATTGCTCGCGCTCTGTTTCGCCCAATGTTTGTTCGTCATAGTAAATCAGTAACATATATTTCATGTTTCGGTCTCCATTTGATATTGGTTTGAAACCGTGATAGTCTGGCCTCCATAAGCGCGGCCTCAATCGGCTGCGCCCGAGCGCAGGGATGCAACGGTTCGGACAATCGATAATCATTCAGCGAAATTTGAAACCGGTTCCGATTCGCATCGAGAAAATCAGCGACACCCGGGCTGTAGCCGGTGTTTGCATGGGATTTTTCATCCGGCTTTTTATCAACATGAATGAGTTGCGCCGGCAGATAGAAAACGACGGCGTCGACCACACCAATGCCTTCGCAATATTCACTTTGCTTATCCGGTTCCAATTGGTGAAAATCTCCCAACCAGTTGTAGGCCGCTTCGGTCATCAACACATATTCCGATGCAGGCACGGAGTTTTTGAGCAAGCGGTGCGCCAGGATGACATCCATGCCGAAGAGCTTATCGAAACCATGAATGTGTTCGATCGCGACGTTGCCGGCGTGGATGACGACTTTAAGGCGCAAATCTCGCGCGTTACGGGCGCACGGATATAAAGCACAAAGCCGCTGCAAGGTTTGATAAAATGTCCGAAAGAAACTCATCACCTGCTGTTTGATCGCCGCCAGCTCGCGCGCGCTCCCGCCGTCTTCCTTGCAGATCGCATAAAAGAAAGCGGCATCGCCCTCCACCTCCGCCAATTTGAGCGGCGGCGCAGCGGCCGAAATAACGGCCCGTAGCAGCTCCACCACGACTTGCATGGCGTGCTTGGCATCGTTGGCGTGCGACTTCATAAACTGAGTGAAGCCGCTAATATCGGCGATGACTAACAGGGCTTTGTAAGAGGACGGTTGCATTTGGGGACTCTCTTTAATATTAAGAAACTACACGCCGCACTGTTTTCTGTGACGCGGGCTTACAAGATAAGAACGTCCTGTGTCAACCCTATGTCACAACATTTAGTCCCGCTTTACGGGATTTTATTTTTGGCTGATCTACTGAGTAGTCGTTTGGGGGATGGGAAAATCGACAATGGGGTTGGTTTCTGGAATATGATTGAATTGCTGTATATGATTTGCCATGTGTGGCGTGAACAAATGCATTTAGGATGTGCTTGCCGTCTCAATTCCCAGCTCCTCCAACCGCCGCTGCAAAAACCGCCGTTCTGGTTCTTGTTGGGTGAGGGCGAGCGCCCGTTTGTAAGCGGCGCGGGCTTCCGTTGTTCTGCCCAGCCGCCGGCAAAGCTCTGCGCGGGCGGAGTGGAGCAGGTGATAATCCGCGAGGTCGCCGTGCGCGATGATGGCGTCAATCAATTCTAAACCCGCTGCCGGACCGTCACGCATCGCCACGGCTGCGGCGCGATTCAGCTCGATCACCGGCGAAGGGCTTGTCTGTAAAAGCAGTTCGTACAACGCGACAATTTTTTTCCAGTCCGTGTCCGCGGCGGTGGGCGCTTGGGCATGCACCGCCGCGATGGCCGCTTGGATGGTGTACGGCCCGACCCGTGGCGGTGACAGCGCGCGTTCCACCAGTGCCAATCCCTCGGCCATATAATCCCGATTCCACAGCGCGCGGTTTTGGTCTTCCAACAAAATTAAATCACCCGCCGGCGAGGTGCGCGCCGGCCGCCGCGATTCGTGCAACAGCATCAACGCCAGCAGTCCCATCACCTCCGGCTCGGGCAACAACTCAAGGAGCAGCCGGCCGAGCCGTATCGCTTCGCCGGAGAGATCGGCCCGCGTCAGCGATTCGCCCGAGGAGGCGGAGTAGCCTTCGTTGAACACCAAATAGATGACGTGCAGCACCGTGTCGAGTCGATCCGGCAAATCCGCAAGGGCAGGAACCTGATACGGAATGCGGGCATCGCGAATTTTCGACTTCGCGCGCACAATGCGTTGGGCCAATGTTGAGGGCGTGGTGAGAAAAGCGCGCGCGATTTCTTCGGTGGTGAGGCCGCACACCTCGCGCAGCGTCAGCGCCATGCGCGCCTCCGGCGAAAGCGCCGGATGGCAGCAGGTGAAGATCAGCCGCAGTTGATCATCCGCCACGCTCTCGTCGTCCAATTCCACGGCTTCACTGGCTTCCGCGTCGAGTTGCGCTGCAAGCTCCGTCTGCAAGGCATCGAAGCGGGCGCGCCGGCGCATTGCGTCGATGGCCTTGAAGCGGCCGGCGGATACGAGCCACGCGCGCGGATTGGCGGGCACGCCATCGCGCGGCCATTGTTCCATCGCGGCGGCAAAGGCATCGTGCAACGCATCTTCGGCGCGGCCGAAATCACCGAGGAGACGAATGAGCGTGGCGAGCACGCGGCGCGACTCCGTGCGATAAAGCGCGTCGATGAGTTGCGGCATTTTTTCAACGGCGGTTGTATTGCCCGGCTTCGAGGCCGCCGAAGCCACAATCATTGATGGGCCTTGCATCGTTTATT
>CAZVZZ010000111.1:0-8479 GCA_964631505.1 uncultured Cytophagia bacterium | reverse complement strand
AACGCGAGGCCGTAAGTGAAATTGGTGCGCTCATTCGCCGCATTGGCGGTGAAACGGCTGCCGACGGCGGATTGAGTGTTGAGCTTTTCGTATTGCACGAACGGCAGCAACGCGCTGGTTTTGCCTTTGATGAAGAGCGGCAAAATATCGTACGCCGCCGTTAAATAAAAACCGTTTTGCTTTTTGCCAATCGCATTGCTGCCGCTGAATCGCAAAACCCGATTGAGTGAATCCGTCTCGCCAATGGTTGATTGCGCCAGGAGGCCGCGCAGTTCCAAGCCGTGCCGCGCAAGAATCCCGTGCAGCGCCCACAACGTGGTGCGCCCGCCGATTTCATGACCTGCGGCGTTTTTTAAACCTTGTCCGCTCTGGCCCGTATAAAATGAAGCGCCGACCATGAGGCCGGCCACGCCGCTATAATCCACGCGGCCCGTGAGTGCAAAGTCTTCCGCGAGACTTTGCGAGCCGCTCTGTCGCCCGCCACGAATCCCGCTCGCCGAAAATCCCGCCGCATTCAAACCTTCGATCAGATAAAGTCGATACCCCAATCCGGATTTGAGCGAACCGACCACGCCGAAACCATTCGTCCGCCATGTCGTTGGAATGATCGCCGATTCGGTTTCCGGCCGCAGACTGCCGTAAAAAGTTGGCGGCTCATGAAGCTCGTTAATAATGCCGACCGGCACCAACACCATGCCGGCTCGTGCGGCCAGCGACGAGCTAATTTGCACGTCAACGTAGCCAAACTCCACCGAAACGCTGCCCCGCCGGCCGGTGCTGGCGTGCTCAAATTCGACTTCCGAGTTGAACAGAATGCGATCGCTGAATTTGTAGCCGACGTAAACGACGTGGCGCAGATAATCGATTTCATCGGTTTTGCCGGATGGGCGGTCGGCGTCGTTTTCTTGCGCAAAATTTTGGTACGTCACTTCACCGTACCCCGCAATGGAAACGCCGGCCTTTTTGAGCTGATAGACCTGCGAGGCCGCTGGCCCAAGCCCGAAACGGCTTTCGTAGGTGCGCGCCGCGACTTCGCCGAGCTTGGATTTTTCGATTTCCTCGGTGAGAATATCGAGGCGCCGCATCAGCTCGCGCAGCGTGTCTTGCCGCGCGGTTTGCGCAAAGGCGGGAATGCCCGCGAGCAGAAGATAAGATAACGTCGAAAAGATAATCGTTCGCCGCATTTGGCCTCCTGATGAACGTTTTTGGGTTTACAGTTTATGGAAAAGTGTACGACGAAGGTAAAAACAAAATTTTAATAAGTCAAGTGTAAAATAAAATTTAATTAAAATAATATTAATAACGATTATTGTTATTCTTGATAATAATCATTCCGAATGCAATTTGCCTGCTGGTTTGCGTCTGGAAGCTTTTATGAAAGCGCAACGGTTGGAAGAGCAAAAATTCAGGCGAGCGGGTTCTCGACTTGCAGGAACGGGAAATCCTTGAAATCATCGACATTGACGGTATAAAGCCCCTCGACGCCGTTGTCCTTCAGCGTCGCGGCCAGCGCCACGTCGAAGACTTTCTTGCGGGTGGTGGTGGTTTCGAGCAGGCTGAGGAAGGTTTTGAGTTGGGTCGGTTTGGGGTAAATCACCGGTACTTCCAAAACTTCGGTATATAATCGAAGAATATCGATTGCTTCGGGTATGGAAAGCGGAGTTTCGAGGTTTTGTCTGGTACATACATTCATAAACTCGGCGCAGGCTTGTAAAGGGAGGCCGATGATAGTCTTTTCCGTTCCATTTAATTCCATCAGAATACGTTTCAAAAAAACCCGGGTTTTCTGATACCATGGTGATGACCGGTTGTGCGCATACACCAGAATATTTGTATCAACGGCATACATCACAGACCTCGATCCGCATAAATTTCGTCCCGATCAACAATGACATCACACCCAAGATCAAATGTTGGAATGACAAATTCACGCCGGCGCCGGCGAATTTCCTCTTTATGTTGTTCAGCGCGTTTTTGCTCTTCCGGATCTTTGATTTCCGCTTTTACCGATTGCAAAATGGCTTCCAGCAAAGCCATACGGTCAGAAAGTGACAAGGAGCCGACCTGGGAAAGAATCTCTTGAGTTGACATAACGGCACTCCAATAATGGTGATACAGATAATATAAGTTCCGCGGCCATGAAGTGCAATAAAATTTTTCAACTCAAAACTGCACCCGCGTCCCCACAATCCAATTCCTTCCTGGCATGCGATAGCGCTCCAACTCTTCGTACTGTTTGTTCAAAACATTATTCACCGCGAAAGAAATTTGATAACGCTCGTGCAGGCGCAGGGTGGCTTTCGCATTCGCCACCACGTACGCTTCCGGCACGTCGAGCGGATACAGAAAAACTTCATCCAGTCGACTCTTGTACTGGCCATGCAAGCTCAACGTCAAGCGATTCACATTTGCGTCGGCGGCAAAAGAGAACGCATGCCGCGCGCGGTACGCTAAAAACGCATCTTCGCGTCCCGGCGATTGATCGACCGCGTTCAAATAAGTATAGCTGAATGACGTGTGCAACCGGCGCTGCCAGTGTAAACGCAAATCACTTTCAAAACCTTGGGTGAGCGCTTGATTGAGATTGCGCACTTGAAAATAGGGATGAAGCGCATTTTCCTGTTGTTGAATATCCACCCAGTAAATCATATCACGATAACGATAGCGAAAATACGCGAGATCGATTTCGGCAATATCGCGCCAACGCCAGCGCAGGCCGGTTTCCAGCGAAAAATCCATGCGTTCCGGCTTCAAATTGGGGTTGGGTTTGAAGCGCGTGTTGCCGCCGGGTTCCCATTGGAAAAAGCGCTCCGCAATCGACGGGGAGCGAAAAGCTTGTCCCACCAAAAGACGCAGCGCCAGCGGCGTAGCCGGACGGTAAACCAGTCCCAACTTGGGGCTAAGCTGGCGGTAAGAAACGCCGCCGACCAAATGACTCCAATCATAACGCATGCCCAAAGTCGCCGTGAATTGCGGCGTCACTGTAAATTCATCCTGCAAATAAAGGGCGGCGTTATTCACGCGGCGATTGCCGTACATCACCGTGTCCGGCGCCGAGTCCACGTGATCGAGCTGCGCATCAAGGCCGGTGATGAGATAATGCCGATCACTTAAATAATAATCAAGCTGGGTGAGCACGCCAAACTTGTCGGCTTCGACGCGGGTGCGCAGGCCGTACGGCTGCTGATTATCGACCGCAGTGAAATCAACATCGCGCTCGTTGAAAAACGACCGCGCCGCGTTCCGATAAAAATAAAAACGGGACGAATATTTCACCCGCGGGCCGGGCACGGCCCAGTAGTGCAGGTCGAGGCTGTAATTGCGTTTCTGCTGCCGATCATCGCGATAACCCGGCGTCACCCGAAACGGTTGCAACGGCGGCGCGTAGCGTTGATCAAAGAGCCAGGTGTGCGGGTAATCATTATCCACGCGTCCCAGCCCGAAACTAAATTCCAGATTGCGATTCTGCCGCAAATCAAACAGCGTTTTGCCGTAAAGATTGTAAAGCTCGTACGCCGTATTTTCGGCGTGGCCGTCGGATTGCTTGCGGCTGAGATTGAACAGATAACTGACGCGCCCGGATTTACCGGAATGGCTCAATTCGACCTGGCTCTGCTGCGAGGCCTGATTGGCATAACGCAATGCCGGCGCCGGTTTGTCGAACAAACCAAATCCCACGTCGATGCTGGTCAGCGAGCGATACGCCGGTTTGCGCGTAATGACGTTGATCACCCCACCCATCGCCGTCGAGCCGTATAAACTGGAGAACGCGCCTTTGACGACTTCAATGTGATCGATGAAATTCGTCGGCACCAAACTCCACAACGCGCCGCCGGAATCCGAACTCAACGCCGGCCGGCCGTCGATCATCAACAGCACGCGGTTGCCGACGCCGCCTCCTGCGACGTCGGAACTGCCGCGGATCGATAAACTTTGCACCGAGACACCGGAAGCGCGATACACCGCAATGCCCGGCACCATCTCGAGCGCCTGATCGAACGTCACCACCGAGCGTTCGCGTAGATCGCGCGCGTTGAGAATCACCACGCTCGCCGGCGCCATCTGCGCGGTTTGCTCGCGCCGCGTCGCCGTCACGGTCACCGCTTCGCCGTCAATCTCCGTTGGCCGCAGTGCGATTTGGTGCGCCAGCAGTTTGCCCGGCGCGATCACGATGTGCTCTTCGTGCGTTTCATAACCGAGCCGGCTCGCCACCAGCCGAAACCTGCCGGGTTGCACGTAGCGTAAAAAAAATTTGCCGTCGGGCGAGGTCGCGGCGCCAATGTGCAAACTGTCGAGAAACACATTAACCGCGCTGAGCGGCTCTTGGGTTTCCGCGTCATAAACCTGACCGGAGATAACGCCCGCCAACTCTTTTTCAATCTCGACCGCTTCCGGTTGCGCCGAAAGCAATGCCGGTAATAACGCGAGCAAGCCGATAAAATGAAACGCTTTGAAGGTGTTCATAATTATTTTCAAAATGCAGTTCGAATAAAAATTTTAAAAACATTTTAACTTCCGGTCAGCGAGAGCCGTACTGGCCAGCCAGCAAAAATTTATTTTACTGCACAATACCGAGATTCGCTTTGATGTCAATGTTCGTCCAGTTCAATTTTCCATCGACAATTTGAACCGGCAGCGGCTGCGCGCCGGAGATCGGCCTGCCACTGCCATCGACCGCGAGGCTGTCGGTTCGCGACCAATACATGCCGAGTATTTTCGCGCCCGTGGGATTGGCGGGATCGCGCCAACCGACGGTGAGCACCGGATAAGTTTTTTGCGTCAAACATTGAATTTTGTACGACTGCGAATTACTGCCGGCAGTGAACACGGCGCTCGCCGCCGCTGGCGGGCCGGCAGGCGGCCACGTTGACCACAACGACACCTGCACTTCGCCTTTTGATGGCCACGCGCCGACAAAATTCACTTTGCCGAAAATCGCGCCAAGCTGGAGAACATCGAGATTCGCGACGAGATTGACATTGGTGGCTTTGGGATTGCTGTCGGTAATTTCCACCGGCAATGGCGCCACGGTAAAATCACCTTTGCAATCAATGCCGGAAAGCGTGTTGTTGGCGGAATAAACGCCGATTACTTTCGCGCCGGTCGGATCAGCCGGATCGCGCCAGCCAACGGTGATAACGGCATACGGACCTTTTTTGATATCGGTCAGTTTATACGTTTGCTTGTTCACGCCCGGCGTAAGTGGTGCACTAAAGGCGGCCGGCGGTCCGGCCGGCGGCCAGCTCGTCCACAGCGAAATTTGAATGTTGCCTTTTGTCGGCCAGGCACCATTGAAAGTAATCGTGCCGGAGACTTCTGTTGTGTTTGAACTTTGCATGGGATTATTGTCGTCGCTGCACCCCAACACCAAAACCATGCAAAAAACGAGACTCATCATGAGCAGAATGCGAACCGTACGCATGTTAAATACTCCTTAATTAATATTAAAAAGAAATCTGCAGCCCGCGTCAAAGGCGAGCGCTGTTTTAACGAACCTTCAAGCTTGTCGGACGTTCTAAATTCCTGCTTATTATCTTCACAAACAACATGCCATTGCCGTAAAACCTTTCGTTCATAATTAGGCCCCGCCGTAAAAATCGGAGTAAGATGCTGATTTAAATGAAAATGAAGCTCTTATCGAAAGCGAGAAAAATGAAGAGGCTCTTAGAACGGTTAGGGTGATTTTCTCCAAAATGAAAATTAGTTTTTCATTTTGAAAAGGTGAAAAGCTTGCAGTAGGAGGAAATCTTGCAAAAAATGTAAGAGCGAAGCAACTGGGTTGCTGCAAAAATGCGAGAGATTGTGATTGGACAAATTTAAAATCGGATTGACAATTTGTCCAAATTATTCTCCGGCAACAACTCGGAACAGGCGTGGGCCGTTTACGGCAGTGAAGAACTGTAGAAAAAAACTTCGACAAAGTTGTCGGCTGGAAGCAAAGCGATGAGGTTGCGGCGCAACATTCATATTGCGCCACAATCATCTTGTAAATGCCGCCATTTTTTTGTATCTTGGAGCGTCATGCCACGAACCTACGAGGATGAAATGGCCGAGGCGCGGTCGGCGCTGGCCATCAGCGAAATCGGCCGCGCCCGCACGTGCGCGCGCCGCGCGGTCGGAATGGTGATTCAAACGACGCTGGGGCTCGGCTTTGGCCCGCGCTTTTATGCCGCGACTTACATCGACGCGCTCCGCCGCCTTGCCGATGATGTGCATTTCCCTGAAACGGTGCGCCAGGCTGCCACGCGTTTGGTGGATCGATCGAATAAGGAAAAACAAAGCGCCTCGACCAACCCCGTGCAGGATGCGGAAATGATTCTCGAGTTTTTGGCGAAGCTGGTTTTAAATCAAAAGCAGTAATGTCAATTGTTTAAAAAATAGCTCACTTCATGGAACAGCGCACGGAACTAAAATTCCCTGTGCCGTTCTATTGTCGTGAGCAACGAATCCTAATGTCTTCAGCCTCAAAAAATAAAACCGCTGCCTATCACGCACGCCACGCTTTACCCGAGTCGGCGCGCCGCGAATTGGGCCGCACCGGCCTAATCGTCAGCCGTCTCGGTTTCGGCGGTTACCGGATCGACGATGTGACACTCGAACACGCCGAAGCCTTGCAGCTCGCGCTGCGTTCCGGCGTCAATCTCATTGACACCTCGACGAACTACACCGACGGCGGCAGCGAGCGGCTGGTGGGCAACGTGTTGCAAGCGCTTTTTCGCGCCGGCGAATTGGAACGTGAAGAAGTCGTGATCGTTTCCAAAGCCGGTTACGTGCAGGGGCAAAACCTGCAACTGGCGCAGGAACGCGAACGACAAGGGCGAGGCTTTCCGGAAATGGTGAAATACATGCAGAATTGCTGGCATTGCATCCATCCGGATTTTCTCGGTGATCAGCTTTTTCGCAGCCTCGCGCGCTTGCAACTCGAACAAATTGACGTCCTGCTCTTGCACAATCCGGAATATTTTCTGGCCGATGCCCAGCATCACCAGCAGCAAGATTTAGCCACTGTGCGCGAGGAGTATTATCGGCGAATCCGTGAAGCCTTCAACTTTCTGGAAAAGCAAGTTGCCGCGGGCCGCATCGCCTGTTATGGTGTTTCTTCGAACACGTTTCCGCACGCGGCGACGCATCCGGAATTTACTGCGCTCGAACGCCTGTGGGATATCGCCGCCGCGCTATCGCCGCTGCATCATTTTCGCGTGATTCAATTTCCCGCGAATCTATATGAAACCGGCGCGATGAAAGAAAAAAATCAGCTCGGCGGTTCGTCCACACTGTTGGAATTTGCCCGCGAGAAGAAGATCGCGACGCTGGTGAACCGCCCGCTCAACGCGATGCACGGCAACGGCATGAAGCGGCTCGCCGCTTTTTCGACGCTGGCCGTGAACGACGCTGAAAAAATTTTTCCGGCGCAGCTTGCGGCGTTAGCCGAAACCGAGAAACGATTCACCCAAACCCTGTTTGCAGAATTAAATTTCGCGCGTTTTGTGCAAATCGAGCGGCCGCTTTTTGCATGGTCTGAACAACTGGGCGACGGGTTGAGGGTGTTTAAAAACTGGGCGCACTGGGATCATGTGAAGCAAAACGTGATCGAGCCGCAAACTGAAATGGCGCTGCATTTTTTCCGCGAGAAATCCGGCAGCGCCGCCCTCTGGCAGGAATGGGAAACGCAATACCGCGCCGCGCTTGCCGCGGTGCTGACCACGTTGGCGCAAGTTCATGCCCGCGAGGCGGCCGCGGATTCACAACAACTTGCCGCGCAACTCGATGCGGCCGTTCCTGCCTTGCAAGCAACGCCGGCGTTGTCGCAAAAAGCGTTGCGCGTGCTGCTCAATGTTCCCGGCCTTGATGGCGTTTTGCTCGGCATGCGCCGCCCGCCGTACGTGGAAGACGGATTGACGGCGTTGCGCGCTGAGCGTATTGACCATGTTTGGCCGGCGTTGAAATTCAACCAGTGAGTTGGGTGCAGGTTTTAAGTCCTGCGTTTTATCTCAGTAAAATAAAAATTTGTAAACACCTTTATGTCTATGAGCGTTCTCCGCGACGAAGCGATGCGCTATTTCAACATGGCTTATGAATATCAAATGCAGGGCCGGTTGGAGCAAGCCATCACCTTCTACAAAAAATCCATTGAGATCGAGCCTTCGGCCGAGGCCCATACGTTTCTCGGCTGGACGTACAGCATGCAGGGCAAGCTCGATGAAGCCATCGCCGAGTGCCACCGCGCCATTGCGATCGATCCGGAGTTCGGCAATCCGCACAACGACATCGGCGCGTACTTGATGCAACAGGGCAAGCTCGACGAGGCGGTGCCTTATCTCAAACGCGCGATGGAAGTGCTGCGCTACGATAACCCGGAATTTCCTCATGCCAATCTCGCCATTATTTACGAAATGAAAGGCTTGTGGCCGCTGGCGCTTGAAGAATACGAGCGCGCGCTCGCCCTGCGCCCTGATTACAAAGTCGCCTCGCTCGGCGT
>CAZVZZ010000110.1:0-8541 GCA_964631505.1 uncultured Cytophagia bacterium | reverse complement strand
CGCAGCCGAACAACGATTGGGCGATTTTGCAGGGGAACAGGTACCTGAGGGAAGTTCTGTTGAAAAAAAGATAAAAAGAAAAAAAGGCTAAAAAGATTTTTTATGGAGTGTGTTTAAGATGGAAAAATTCTCGTTGTTTTTGAGAATGCTTTTCTATAAATTGAGACAGAAAACTTTTAACTACTGTGGTGAAATGATGCAAACAGAAACTCAAGTCCAAAGTAGCGTCTCCATGCAAAACGAGCTTGTCATCCCAAATGAAATTTGGGATGCAGCCCGGCAGCTTGCCGGAAGGTTAGGGCTTTCTTCCAATGAGCTTTTTGCAACGGCCCTTTCTGATTTTATTCAACGATATGGTGAGATCGACATCACGGCTGAACTTGACAAGGTCTATTCCAATATAGACTCAACCATTGATCCGGTGTTAGGCGCTATGCAGTTCAGATCATTATAAGGTTGGTTGAATGATTTCCCTGCCACAAGACCGTGCTTCCCAACTCCTTGCCACAGAACAAGTTTTTCTCACCCACATGCGTTACCTGAACCAACCATAGCCGCAACGGGAACATGACCACTTCTCTTATCGTCAAGCGGTTTCTTGGGGCCGGTGTAATCCTGGCGTTGATTATGAGTCTCGGCACCGTCGGGTACTGGCTGATCGGGCACGGGCAGTATTCGCTGCTGGACTGTTTTTATATGACCTTTATTACCGTCGCGACCATCGGGTATAGCGAGGTGATCGATCTGTCGCACTCCTCCGCCGGCCGTATTTTTACGATGTTTATTGCGCTCACCGGCATCGGCGTGCTGACATACTGCCTCTCGATGTTTACCGCGCTGGTGGTCGAAGGCGAATTGCGTGAAACGTTCAAACGAAAGAAAATGGAAAAGCTCATTAAAAAACTGCACGGGCATTACATCGTTTGCGGCATGGGGCGCGTCGGCTTCCACGTGGTTACGGAACTGCGCGCCACGCAGCGCCCGCACGTGATCATCGACATGGACGAGCGGAAAGGCGAAGAAATGGCGGATGAAATCATTCTGAAAGGCGACGCCACGGATGAGCTGACGCTGCAACACGCCGGCATCGAGCGGGCCGCGGGCCTGTTTGCGGCAACCGGCGACGACAGCCGCAATCTCGTGATCAGTTTGACGGCCAAGCAATTAAATCCGCAGATTCGTGTGGTGGTGCGCTGCCACGAGCCGCGCAATATCGAGAAAATCAAAAAAGCCGGCGCCGACGCGGTGATCTCGCCCGATCACATCGGCGGCCTGCGCATGGGCGCGGAAATGTTTCGCCCGGCGGTCGTTTCTTTTTTGGATGTGATGCTGCGGGATCAGGAAAAGAATGTGCGGTTTGAAGAAATTCGCGTGGCGCAACGCTTTGTCGGGCGGCCGCTTTCCGAATTAAAACTGTGGCGGTACGCCAACACGATTTTGGTCGGGGTGAAAACAAAAACCGGTTGGATTTACAAACCGGAAGAAGGTTACATGCTGGCGCCGGATCATGCGTTGGTGATTATCACCAATCCCGAAGACCGGCAGGCGCTGGAAGCGTTGATGCGGTAAAGGTTTAAAGTGGATGGCACGAGTCGAAGGGACGGGCAAAAAAATGGGGTGCTGCAATCTGACAAAGATTACAGCACCCCTGACGGTGAGAAGAAATTGTTGCTATTTCAGCCAGTCTTCGGCTTTTAAGCCGCGCAACTTGGCCAGGCGGGAAACGGCTTCGCCGATTTTATTGTTCGGCGTCGAAGCGCCGGCGGTTAGGCCGATCTTCAGCGGGCCGACCGGCAACCAATCACGCGATTCAATCTCGTTGGGGCTGCCGCACGGTTTGTGGCGAATCACCTCGACATTAAGCAGACACCGCGGGTCATCGATATGAAACGTTTTCGTGTACTGGCTGGCGAGCGCGGCCAGATGGGTGGTGTTGCTGCTGTTATACCCGCCAATGACGAGCATGAGGTCCAGTTTCTGCGCGGTCACCAGTTTCATGATGGCATCCTGGCGATCTTGCGTGGCGCTGCAAATCGTGTCAAACGTCCGGAAACAGTGATCGACCGTTTCGGTGCGGTGTTTCGCGATCATGGTTTGCTTCAGCTTTTCCGCAATCGCCAACGACTCGTTGCTCAGCATGGTGGTTTGGTTGGCCACGCCGATTTTTTGCAGATGGAGATCCGGATCGAAGCCGGGGGAGACGCAACGCGCAAACAGCTTTGAAAATTCGCCGCGCGGCAATTTTCCCAAAATGAAATCGCCAACTTGCTCGGCTTCGCTCATATCGCGAATCACCAAATAAGCCCCACCCAACTTGGTCGCCTGGCTGGAAGTGGCGCGCGTCTCTTCATGATAATACTTGCCGTGGATCACCGAAGTAAAACCGTCGCGCGCATATTGTTCGACGCGCTTCCACACGTTCAAGACCGACCCGCAGGTGGTGTCCACGAGAATGCAACCGATGGCGCGGAGGCGTTGAAATTCATGCATGGTCACGCCAAAAGCGGGGAGGATCACCACGTCTTCCGGAGAGAGGCTTTCCACGCCCGTGCCGTTTTTATATTGGCCACTGAGAAAGCCGATGTTCATGTCCAGCATCCGGCGATTGACATGCGGGTTATGGATGATTTCGCCGGTGAGAAAAATGCGCCGGGTCGGAAATTTGGCGCGCGCTTGATAGGCATATTCCACCGCGCGATCGACGCCGTAACAAAAGCCAAATTCCTGCGCCAAATGCACGTCCATATCGCCGAGGCGCAGCGTAAAATCGTGCGTCCGCAAATAATCGACGATCGAGCTATGATAATCATGCTCCAGCAGGTTCTGGGCGATTTTTTTTAGGCCCAGACCTTTTTGAAAATATTGCGGCGATGAAGGCGTTTGCTCCACAAGCGGTATCGTAACCACGTTAATCGTCCTTCGCTTAGGGTTTTAGCTGATTGGCCAGCCCCTAACCCTGTTGTATAAATAAAAAAAGGCGTAACATGTCCGCTCCTTCTCCCCGAAGGATAAGCAGTGATGTTACGCCTTCAACTTACAAGCCTAAATCTCGTACGCTAAGGCTGCCCACTGAAGTTGGGCAAAATTACTAACGAATGTATAATACAAAAAAGCAAGCAATTAGTCAAGGAAAATTTTCAAGGCGATCTAATTTTCAAGGTAATCTGATTATTTCACTTTCACCACCACCAGCGTCAGATCGTCGGCTTGTGCCGTGTCGCCGGCAAATTGATGCACGGCCTCGTAAATGGCGTTGCGAATATGCTCGGCGGGATGGAAATGATTTTGCCGGATCACTTCGTTGAGCCGCTCGACGCCAAATTCTTCCCAGTTGACGTTGGTGGCTTCGGTGATGCCGTCGGTATAAAAAATCAACGCGTCGCCGGATTGCACCGTGATGGTGTGCTCGTCGTAGCGGATGCCTTCGCGCACGCCGACCACCAAATTGCTTTGGCGCAGCTCGCAAATGCTGCCGTCGGCGTGGCAATGCAGCGGGAAATTGTGGCCGGCATTGGTGTAAGTGAGTTTTTGGTCCGGCCAGAGAATGGCATAAAAAAACGTCGCATATTTTTCCGCCGTCGTGCTGCGGGTGATTTGATTGTTCAATTCTTCCATCACCGCTTTCGTGGAGGTGCTGCGAATCGCCGCGGCGCGGCCGGCTGCCTGCAAATTGGACATCAGCAGCGCGCCGGGAATGCCCTTTCCGGCGATATCGCCGATGGCGACGCCGAGCACGCCATCGCGCAGATCCACGAAATCATAATAATCGCCGCCAACTTCATTTGATGGCAGATTAAGGGCGGCGATGTCAAAGTACTCGTTGCGTGGGGTTTGGCGCGGCAACAGCAAGCGCTGGATTTCCCGCGCCAGGTGCAGCTCTTCATCGATTCTTTGCCGCGTCAAGCGCTCTTCGTACAGCCGCGTGTTTTCCAGCGCAATGGCGATTTGCGTCGAGAGCAAGGAAAGCAGCGTCATGTCTTCATAGGAAAAACGGCGCTCGGTAATTTTTTTGCCGACCGTCAAGATACCGACCAGCTCGTCGCGGTGCGTGATCGGCAGGAATTGCTGCGCGCGCAACAACGACAGATTTTGGCGCTCAACCGGCAGGTTGATTTTTTCCAAAATATCGCTTTCTTCAACCGGCGCTTCCATGTGTTCCATCAGCGAAATGAACTGGCCGGTAGGCTCAAAGCGCAGCTCCAGGTCACGGTTTTCCACCGGCGCCGCGGGAGAGGGGCGGTCGCTGCTGTCGCGCAAGAGCGGCGCGGGTTTGACGGTGGTAAAAAAAGCGACCGGCGCCGGCCGCTTGGAGTTTTTATTTGTTCCCGCCTGGAATTTGGGCAATATTAAATGGGCGCTTTCCACCAGCATGGCTTCCTGCAGCGTCGAAGTGATTTTTTGGCGCAACTGCACCGGATCGACGATGCCAAAAATTTCGCGGCTGAGCTGATGCAAAACCTGCTGGTAATTTTGTCCCCCTTTGAAAAACAGCCGCTCGACTAAATCTTCCAAAAAACTCAACAGCGGTTGAAAGACGATGACGGCCAGCGTGAGAAATAGGATTTCCACCACCAGCACGCTGCGCGCCGAGCTGCCCAGCGCCGTTTCCACAATGCCCTTGGCTTGCGTGTAACCGAGCATGTAGATGCCGATCAGCAAACCGGAGGTGATCGAAAACACGAAGCCGCGCCGGATGATGAACCGGACGTCGAGAAATTGATAGCGAATGATCGCCCATGCAATCACGCTGGCGCCGATCAATATGCTCAAAATCGTGAGCGTGTGCGCCACGTCCTGGCCCAAGTCCAGCAGGTTCAGCTTGGGCAGCAGAAACGCAATCGCATAAAGCCCCATGCTGGCGCGAATGCCCCACAACACCCAGCGCACTTGGCTGATCAAGCGCGGATTATTCAGCCGGTGGCTGCTGACATACATGACGATGATTGCGGTCAGCACATACGCGAGGTTGATGGCGGCAAAATAGGTTTCGCGGTACGTCACGAAAATTTCCAGCGCGGCGAGCGAGAAGTTGAGCAGCATCTCGAACGGTCGCAACAACGGCGGCCAGGTCTGACCTAAACCGAGCGCTTGCCCGAGGCTCTGCACTTGCTCGACGCGCGGCAGCAACACGGCCAACAACAAGTTGATCGTTTGGGGGATATAAAGCACCAAAGGCAACCGGGGGTGCGAGCGGAGAATCGGATGCTCGATCGGAAACACGAGGCTAAATAAAACCAATTGCGGAAAGAAAAACTCCCAGACGAGATAAAGGCGACTCAACAAGTCCACATCGACCTTGTTTTGCGCCGCGACTTGATCCAGCAGCAGGCCGAATGCGCCGAGAATCGGGGCGAGCGCCACGAGAAACAACATCGCCGCGGTGATGCGGTTGAGACGCTGGCGCGCATCTTCGCGAAAAATCAACAGTCCCAACAGGAAGATGACGATGCCGCCGATGAGGTAGATCAGCGCTGTAAAATTTGACAGAGTCATGAGGCGAGTAAAAGAAAAAAGAGAAAAAGAAAAAAAGCGAAAAGGAAATTCACGGTTGCGGTGAAAGCGCGCTTATTTCTTTTTTCTTTTGACGATCGTGACCTGCGTGCCGCCTTGGGAAAAATCATACGACAGCTCGTCCATGAGCGAGCGCACGATAAAGACGCCCCGGCCGCTCTCGCGCAGCAGGTTCTCGGGATCAAGCGGGTTGCTCAAGGTCTCGGGGTTGAAGCCGGCGCCCTCATCGCGAATGGTCATGCGCACTTCCGTGTCCACCACCGCGACGGTGACATGCACTTTTTTGTTCGGATCGCGTTTGTTGCCATGAATCACGGCGTTGTTCGCCATTTCGGTAACGGCGATCGCGAGACTGTCTTGTTCTTCCTGGTTAAAGCCGGCAAGCGTTGCGGCATCGGCGGCCAGTTTTTCAATGGCCTCGACGGCTTCCGGTTTACTTGCGAAAACCAGCTTGTCGTGCTTGCCTGTTGATGGGGGCATGAAGACCTCGATGACGGGTTTTTATTGGTTCGCCAGTTCGCCTGTTAATTTTCTAACCGGCAAACCGGCTAACTGTTCAAATCGACCATTGCAACGTGAGACGAACATTGTTGATCGTCGCGGCTTGGCGGCGATCGCGATACACCGCTTGGCGTCCTGCCGAAAAAATGAAGAGGACTTGCGGGGCACGAATATAGCTAACGGACAACGCCGGACTCCAGATGGTTTGGCTGCCGCTGCGCACACGCAGATAGCCGCGCGGCGGCGACAATTTATAAGCCCAATCCACTTGTTGTTGATACGCCAGGCTCGGCGTGATTTGCCAGTGCGGCGCGGGGCGATGATACAGCGCCACCGCCAGCCAATGTTCGCGGCGATCAAACCACGGCCGTTGCCGCCACGCTTGCCAATCGAGTTGCCCGCGCTCTTCGAGCCGCAAGCGATATTGCGCCACGCCGGTGATCTGCCGGCTGAAGCGAATCGACAACGAGTCCGAGAGGAAAAAATTTCTGAACACATTGCTGAGACCGAGCGCCAGCGGCTCGGGAAAATCATACGCGATATATTGCGCCAACACGCCGAAGCTTTGCTTCCAATAAAGCCCCGGCGCCAAATCGAAAATAGCGGTCGGTTGCAGCTTAAAAACGCGCCGCCAATTGTTGCCGGCGGAATGGCTGCTTTTCAAATAAACATGATGTTCAAGATAAGTGTTTGCTTCCCATAAAACAAGAAAAGTTTTGTTGAAACGATGGCTATAAAGCACGCTGGCTTGAAAAAGCAAACGATCGAAATCATCCCGGTTGGTGCGATTGCCGGTTTCATGGACCTGGCGTGTCGCGCTGCCGGCCCAGCCGAGTGAATCGCGCTCGCCGAGGCGCCAGCGCATGCGATGGCTGGCGCGCAAATGCCAATCTTCCGAATCATACCCGGCGCCGGCGTAACGCCGAAAGAGCGGTGAGGCGTTCGCCTGTTCGGAATAATCGATGGTCTGTGAAAAAAATTGTACGGCGAATTCGTGATAAAGATTCGGGCGCTGCCACTGTAATTCCGCGCGTTGCCGCGTGTCAAAATCGGTGTGTTGAAAAGCCGTGACGCGGCGGTTGGTCTCGCCCTCGCTGATTCGCCGCCCAATGTCGACGTCGGCTTGCCCCAATTCGGTGCGCAGCGCCAAACGCCAGTTGCTGTTGATGCGGTAATCAAGCCGGTTTTCCAGCGCGCGGCGGGTGCGGCTCAACAAATCAATGTAGAGCGTGTCGGTGTCGGCAAAGTAATTGTCGCGGCGCAAATGCGAAAAATGCAGAAACAGAGAATCGCTGGTGGCATTTTCAAACTGCCGCGACACGCCGTAACTCACGCGGAAATCATCATAACGCCGTTCGGTGAGCTGGCTGATCTCGGCGTCGGCATCCAAACGGTGATAATAATTCTGCCACAAAGTCGGCGCGAGCGCCACGCTGAGTTTGGCATTCGGCCCGTGATCGCTGCGGCCAAGAAGATTTTCAAGGCGATAACCGGCCTGGCCGCTCACCCACAGATTGGGGCGCCATTGGCGTTCGAGGCGGGAATAAAGGCCGGAGAGCGCGAAATCATTGTTGCGGGTCTCAACGGTTAAGCGCGAAAATTCGTCGCGAAAAATTTTAGAAGTGGCCGTCAATTGCCACTGCCAGCCCGCGCGCATGCCGTTTTCTGCCCAAGGCACGCGGCGCAGGATGAACGCCGCGTTCTGATCATCCTTCCAACGATCCGGCCGGCTTTGCAAGGTCGAATTAAAATCTTCCTGCACCAGCAATTGCCAGCGTGAAGACAATGTTTGCTCGATATTAATCCGGGTGAGCCAATTATAAATCGCCAGATCATGCCCAAAAAACGTTTCCACGGTGCGCCGTGAAATTGGCGCGAGCCGGTTTTGGGTCGAATCGTGTATCGCCAATGAATCCGGAAACGGAGAACAGACCGCCGCGCCTGCCGAAAAGCCATGCAACAAAATCACCGCCGGCAAAATGATTCGCATGACAACATTGACAGCGCCGATCGTTACTAAAAAGATGCGAATCATTTTGCTTGGTTTGGCTCTTCGAGAATTTAACTTGCCAGTACACGGTTACTTTAAATTATTGGAGTCACCCTGAGCGAAGTCGAAGGGCGTCATGGTTCGACTCCGCTCACCATGACAAATTAAGCTAACCGTGCACTACGTTGTCTGTTTCGGCAAGCTCTCGACATTGTCTCGCGTCAGCATCATTTGCACCGGCTTACGATTTTTGGGCAGCGCCGTGCCGCCGGAGATAATCAAATGCAGCGCGTCTTCCACTGCCATGTCAATTTCGATAACTTCGCTTTTCGGAAAAAAAACCACAAACCCGGAGGTGGGGTTCGGCGTGTGCGGCACAAGCACCGTCACCACCTCGTCGCCCAGCGCATTCTTGATTTCGCGGCTCGGCTCGCGTACGATGAAACCAATGCGCCACATGCCCTTGCTCGGAAACGGCACCAACACGGTTTTTTTAAACACATCGTGACGGTCGCCGAAAAACGCCTGGCTCACTTGCT
>CAZVZZ010000109.1:5838-8560 GCA_964631505.1 uncultured Cytophagia bacterium | reverse complement strand
CGCAATTGGGCCTCGGTGGTGCACAGCGGTGGATTGGTGTGCAGCAAATTGCGCCACGTGAAAGCATACACGCCGCGCTCTTTCAAAAACGCGCCCAGCTTGGCCATCTCCGGACTGGCGCCGGCGTAGGGCGCCATCGGCTCTTTGGTTTGACGATTCTTCACCAGCTCCAGCGCGCCGAACAAGCCAATGTTGCGCGCCTCGCCGACGGATGGATGTTTCGTTTGCAAACCCGCCATCAGAGCCGCCATGATTTTGCCCATGCGCTTGGAGTTTCCGACCAAATCATCTTCTTTGAGCACGCGCAAATTGGCGACGGCCGCGGCGAGGCTCATCGGATGCGCGCTGTAAGTCAGGCCGCCGTAAAAAACGTTTTTGCGAAAATAATCATAAATCTTCTCGCTCACCGCCACCGCGCCGAGCGGCATGTACGCCGAGGTTAAGCCTTTCGCCAGCGTGATCATGTCGGGCACGACGTTCCAATGATCGACCGCGAACCACGCGCCGGTGCGGCCCAGCCCTGCCATCACTTCGTCGCAGATCAACAGCATGCCATGACGGTTGCAGATTTCACGCAGGCCTTGCAAATAGCCGTTGGGCGGAATGATGATGCCGTTGGTGCCGGTGACGGTTTCGATGAACACCGCGGCCACCGTGTGCGGGCCTTCGTACATCAACGTCTCTTCGATTTGGTCGAGACATTTGTGCGCGAAGACTTCGTCGCTGTCGCCGATCTGATAAAGCGGCGAGCGATATTTGTACGGATCAAACGTGCGAATGACGCCGGAGATGCCCGGCTCATTGGCCCAACGGCGTTGATCGCCGGTCAGCGTGATCGCACCCGCGGTGGCGCCATGATAGGAGCGATAGCGCACGAGAATTTTTTGCCGCCCGGTAAAAGCGCGCGCCATTTTGAGCGCGTTCTCATTCGCCTCCGCGCCGCCGAGCGTGAATAAAAACTTTTTGAGATCGCCCGGCGTCAACGCCGCCAACTCGCGCCCGGCTTCGGCGCGGATGCGCGAGGCCATGCTCGGCCCGGCATAAGCCAGCTCTTCGGCCTGGCGTTTGATCGCGTCGATCACGCGCGTGTCGCCGTGGCCGATGTTGACGCACATCAATTGCGAATTGAGATCAAAATAACGTTTGCCATTCGCATCCCAAAAGTACACGCCTTGCGCGCGCGCCATGGGAATGGGATTCACCGCGTCCTGCGCCGACCAGGAAAAGATCGAGTGGGCTTTGGTTAAGGAGACGATTTCGTCGGCAGACATCGAGTCGGGCGTCATGTTTTGCAAATTTTGATTTGAAAAATTTAACCTGTTTTCTTTGAACACGGATGACGCAGATAACGCGGATCAACACGGATCAAGGAAAAATAAAAATCCGCGAAAATCAGTGTCATCGGTGTCATCCGCGTTCAAAGGCTTTTGCTTCCGTTGAAAAAGAAAGAGATTTCACCTGCAACAATCTACCGCGGCCACAGCCAGCCGAACGTGCCGGCAGTCACCAGCGCATAAATTAAGCCGTCAAGCGTGGCTTTGAGCGTCGTGCTCCAGGCGCGTTTGTACCAGATCGACATCTGCCAGAGCGCGGCGGAATAGCCTATGAACGCCGTGGTGCCGATGAACCGAAAGACGTCGAGATACGTCGCGGTGGCGTCGAGCGCGCGTCCGGCAACATACGCGGCGAGAAATCCGACCACGACCGAGTAGAGAAACCACTGCGCGAGATTCGTTCCCATGTTCGTCGGGCCGTTCGGCAAAACCGTGAGAATCATCACGGGACCCTTCTTCATCTTTTCGATAAACTCCGGCGATTGCATCTCCTTCATGCTGGAAGTGCGCGGAACCATATAATCCCCCGGCGGAATGGCCAACGGGCGGAGCGCGTCCATCACTTTGTCTTCGTGCGGCACTTGAGGATACTCGTTTTTGTGCCATTGCAACACCATGTGAATGAGCGAGCTGACGATGAAGACGAATACGGACGACAACAGAATGGGCAGCCAAAGCGCGGCTAAGGTGGTCATGACAACCTCCTGCGGTTGGTGATTACTAAGATTGGTCGTTTTTGCGAAACCGGCTCATAATAATCAAAATTTCGGGAATTGTCAACGCCTTTTTGCATCTATAAAATAAAAAAGGAGAGTACGAATACTCTCCTTTTTCAATTTTACACTAGTCTTTTAAAGCGCTTACCACGAGCGCCGGTTGCCGCCGCGATCACCGCCACGGCGTTCGCCGCCGCCACCGCCGCCAAAGCGACGATCACCGCCACCGCTGCCGCCACCGAAACGACGTTCGCCACCGCCACCGCCGCCGAAACGGCGTTCGCCGCCGCCACCGGGACGACGATCATTGTTGCGCGGGCGCGCTTCGTTCACCGTCAACGCCTTGCCGTCGAGGTCGCGGCCGTTGAGTCCGCTCATGGCGGCTTGGGCCTCGTCTTTTGAGCCCATTTCAACGAATCCGAAACCTTTCGCTTCGCCGGTGAATTTGTCCTTAATAATTTCGACTGAATCCACCTGGCCGAAAGTTTCGAACAATTGCTGCAAAGCCTCCTGCGTTACGCGGCGAGAAAGATTACCGACAAAAATCTTCATGAGAAAACATCCTGAAGTAAGAGTGAAAAACATTAAAGGGATTAACAAACATGCACATCAATAGGCAAAGCGCGCCGAACGGCGATTGCTTTTACCGCTAAAACGTTTCTGATTGCTGCC
>CAZVZZ010000109.1:0-5738 GCA_964631505.1 uncultured Cytophagia bacterium | reverse complement strand
TGCCGCGGTGGCTGTTGCTGCGCCGGCTGCCGCCGTTGTGCTCCGGACGCGGCGCCTGCGGACGACGGTAATCAAAATCCGCCACAGTCTGGCGCGGGATTTCCATCTTGGTCAGCTCTTGAATGGCCTCGAGAAATTCTTCTTCGCCGGGCGCAACCAGCGTAAAAGCTTCGCCGATGGCTTTGGCGCGCGCGGTGCGGCCGATGCGGTGCACATAATCTTCCGGCGTCATCGGCACGTCGTAGTTGATCACGTGTGAAATGCCTTCGATATCGATGCCACGCGCGGCAATATCGGTGGCCACTAAAATCCGATAAACCCGATCACGGAAACCTTCGAGCGCGGCCAAGCGCTGGCCCTGGGTGCGGTCGCCGTGAATGTGTGCGGCTTTGAAACCGCTTTCTTTCAATTGGCGCGCTAAACGCTCGGTACGAACTTTCGTGCGCGCGAAAATCAGCACGGACTCCATTTCGGCAGAGCCGAGCAGCATTCGTAACAAGTCGGTTTTCAGATGTTGCGCCACAGGAAAAGCCGCTTGATTGACACCTTCGGCCGGTTTCGCCTGACGTCCGATTTGAATCATGGCCGGGTCATGCAAAATTTGCCGGCTAAATTCGAGAACCTCTTTTGGCATCGTGGCGGAAAACAACATGGTTTGCCGCTTTTTGGGCAGGTGCGCAATCACGCGCTTGACATCCGGTAGAAAACCCATGTCCAGCATACGGTCGGCTTCGTCAAGCACGAGCACTTCAAGCCCGTCAAAACGCCCGACGCCGCGGTTCATGAGATCCAGCAAACGGCCCGGCGTGGCCACGATAATGTCCGTGCCCAGGCGCAATGCGCGTTCTTGCGGCGGCATACCGACGCCGCCATAAACGGCCGCGGTATAAACTTTCGTGTTCGCGGCCAGCCCTTCAATCACTTCATTGATTTGCGAGGCCAACTCGCGGGTCGGCGTCAAAATCAGCGCGCGAATTTGCGCGCGGCGCGCCGCTTGGAGCCGGTGCAAAATCGGCAGCGCGAACGCCGCGGTTTTGCCGGTGCCGGTTTGGGCGCAGCCGATGAGATCGCGCCCTTCCATGACCAGGGGAATTGCCTCTTTCTGAATGGGGGTTGGCTCCACATACCGCAGGGTGTGCAAAGCTTTAAGCAGATCAGGATGCAATCCAAATTTTTGAAACGACATAAAATCCTTTAAATCATCGCGGATAAAAGTGCAAAGAGGTCACCTTTTTGCGAAAGCAAATAAAAAAAATTCTGGTGGCCCGGGAATCTCTTTGTCTTTTGGTCAAATCTCTAATTTTTAGGTGTGCCTGGCTTCGCCCGTCGGGGTTGCTCGCGTCGTCGAGGCAGGACAAGCTGCATTTTGAGAAATCAAAAGAATTTCGGCAATAGCCACTGATTTTGAGGTGAGCTGCACTTGGAGGGTATCGACTTCCAGAAGAACGGCCACCTCACGTATCCATTTTTACCTACCGCCGCTAAACAACTGCGGCCCGTCTAAGATACGTAACACAACTTACGAAAGGATTCTGACAAAAGCAAGGAATACTTTCTGATTTCCCCAAGTAAAAAAACGCTCCCCTTTGCCGAAACCACGTTCTAATTCACTGATGAGATAACCGTCCGGGCGCTTTACAGTGAGAGCGCCCGGACGGTATCGCATTTAGAAAGCGGGTTTTCGGCAAAAATGCCATCTTCCCCCAATGCCGTCGCGCTCAATGAGCGCTGGCCCCCGACACGGCCAGAGAAGTTCCCGCCGCGGTTGGCGCGGCAGCAACAGTTGTCGGCGGCTCAACGGGTTGTGGAATCGGCGCCACATTGATGAGGCCGGCCAAAGATTGTTTGACTTGAAAATCCAGCCGTAAGCAGCGGTTCACCGCGGTGTTGAAATCTTCCTGCGCAATGAGTTTTTGCAGCAGATCGATCTCTTCGCGATAACGCCGCAGCCGATGCGTGTAAATGTCGTAGCGGTTTTGATCAATGTAGGTGAGGCGGGGCAGGCCGCTCATTCTCGTCCGCATCAAGTCGATACTGGAGGACAAATCAGCCATCATTTGATCGCATTTCTGGCTGGCCTCTTGCCGTTTCTGCAAAAACACGACACTGCAACTGTCGAGCATCTTGCAGAGACTGTTGAGATATTGGCTGGCCGGTTCGAAACGATTTTTGCGGATAAATTGCCGCGCTTCCTCGAGTCTGATTCGAGCGCCGGCCAACTCGTACTTCAAATACGCCTCGGCGCCTTTGCTGGTTAAATCCGCCAACAGATTTTCCGCCCGGCTCAGTTGCTCGGTCGGTGAATCAGCACAACCGACCACGAAGACCCACACGAGTACCGCTGCGGCTGACTTGAGCCTGCCCGCGGCACGGGTGACAATGGTACACATGTTTTACTCCTCCATACCTCATACGTTAACTCAACCTCCGTTTAACCTCTAACCCCTACGAACGTAGCCCGGAATTTTGTTTGCCGTTTCCGCAAATTTTCCCGTTTTCCCGCCGCCCAACTTTCCTCAGAGCCGAGCAGAGAGCAAACATATCCCTGAAGTCGGCCTTCCGGAAGACCGAACTTCGCGGAAATCAGACAAACCACCATTCCGACCGGCGCTACGACGGCCAGCCGCGCATAATCAGAATGGTGCACGCCAATTGGCACAAGATCGTGCGGAAGCGCTACCCAGGCTTTGCCGCACAATCCTTCCGGTTTTTCCTTCCTCAAAGAAAAACCGGCGTTTCCTCTTGAAAAGGAGCTAAAACTAACGGCGAGAATGGGTTGGCTAAGGCAGGAAATTTGTATAAGCAGTGCAATATCGGGGCTTCACGATAACGGGCACACGTTATTTTTGAAAAGCCACAATAGAACCAACCCGCTTGATCGTACAGTTTTTTCTTCTAATATTAAACTCAAGCCCAATATGGGCAAAAAAAAGTCCCTTCTAAAAACTACCGAAGGGACTTGCTAAATTCTAAATAAATTTGCGTTGCGAGGTTTGGTGTTGCCACGCCCTCATTCCCCACCTGAGCTTTGACGGAACGGAATTTTGATGTCATAATCGAACGTTTCAACACGAATTTTGGTGCAAAAATTGAATTTTTACGAACCGCAAAAACCAAATTGACGGAATATAAGAAAAAAATAGACACAAAGCAAGAAAAAAAATGGCAAATTTGAAATTTTTTTGACTTTTATGCTGCAGAGGCTTTAAAAAGCAAATGTAAATCACCGGCTGAACGTTTGCTCCCCTCAATTGCAGGTCTTCGCGCGGTCGCAATAAAAGCAACCATGGCTGCAACGATCTCTCCGACCAAGCCGTCCGGAACACCATCCGGAAAGATGGATTGCAACCGCATATCGCATATGTCGTTCACATAATCAACCACCACAAAACGGCCATCGGCCGTAAGCGCAATTTCAGCCGAGAAAAAATCCAATCGGGAAATGCGCGCGATCTTGGTGATAATCGCCCGCATCGGCGAGAGATAAAACGCAGCTTCCTGCTTCGGCTCCACATCTCGGTAAATATGGGTAATATCATCCCACCATGCCAAAAAAGTTTGTCCCAACACATAATAGACGCGAAACCATGCGCGCGCCCCTTCCAGGAGAACAGGCTCGATTTTCTCCTGCAATAAAAATTTCTGATCACCTTGACTTTGGCGCGCAGTCAAAACTTCGGCCAAAGTTTCCGCGCCAACCACGACGCCGGTGCCACCGGCGCCGGCTGCCGGCTTAATAATGAAAGAACGTCCAAGCCGCGCCAAATCGGCAATTTTAATTTCCGGCTGGCTTTGATAAGGCGAGAGAATAATCGTGTACGGCACATTTAAACCGGCCGTGATAAATTCCAAATGCATCGTCGCTTTGTCCAAACAACGTTTGAGGTGACGGTAATGATTGATCACCGAGGTGCCGTCACTCGCCACCAAGCGGGCCAGTGGCTCAAATTCGCGGCATGCATCGGAGCCGCGATCCAAAAAGAAGCGAAATGCCAGCCTTTCGCGCAAATATTCGGCCGTGCGCTCGCCAACATTGCCAGGATCGATCACGCACAACGTGATGCCATATTGCTCGGCAGCAAGCTTGATTTTATCGATAAAGCCGGCGTCATATTCCCATTCCCAAGCGATGCCGAGGTCCACTGGAGGCGTATTGTGGGGAGATTGGTTTGTGGGCGTGATCGCCGCCAGTTGTTCAACCGCCGGCAAGGTTGTGGTTTCCACTTCGAGCAAAGTTCGTCCTTAAAAATTTAGTCCGTTTTCAAATTAACGAATCGAGGCGGAATTTGCAACAATAAAAATTGTGCTTGCAATTTTGCACAAAAAGATTAAATTGAAAATTCAATCAGCCCCACATAAGGGTGGGGCAAAGAATCACCCTTTTGTTGTGGACCCAATTCAACAGGAGGAACAACTTGAGAAAACTATTTTTGCTTGGCAAATATGCAAATGAAGCCTCATTTCGCGTGGCGAGCCCTCGTGGGCAATGCTGTGTTCATTATTCTGTTCTTTGTTTTTCATCGGTTCACCACCGACCCGCAGCGTGAATGGCTGAGTCTCCATCAGCGGCAAATTCATCACACCGATTCGACGCTGGCAATGGCGGCGGTGACGCCCACCATTATGCTGCAACAAACCATTCGTTACGGCGAAACCCTTGCCGGACTGTTGCAAGACTGCGCGGTGCTGCCGGGCGACATCGTCCGCGCGGTTTCCGCACTGCAAAAAACGTTTGACCCGCGCGATTTGCGCGCCGGTTATTCCATCCAAGTCGCGGTGGATTCCGCCGGGGCGTTGCATGAATTGCTTTACCACCCTTCGCCCGAAATCGCCGTGCGGGTCGAGCGCACGGCCGACGGTGAGTTGACCAGCCGCTGCGACACGCTCGCGCTCACGCCCGAAGTATTCCTGCTCACCGGTGAAGTGGAGAGCACGATTTATGGCGCCGTTTTGGAGCGCGGCGAGCGGCCGGAATTGTTGATGAACTTTACCGATATTTTGCAGTGGGATGTTGACTTTCTCTATGACACCCAGCGCGGCGACCGCTTCCGCATTCTATTTGAAAAAATGTTCGTGATCACCCCGGACGGCCAGCGCGAGTTTGTGCGTTATGGCCGCATTCTCGGCGCCTCATATGAGCCGGTGCAATTGCCCCCGGAAAAATTTTTTACGGCGTTCTATTTCAAACCCGAAAACGGTAAGGACGGTTATTTTGATCGCGACGGCAAGTCCTTTCAAAAAACTTTTCTGAAATCGCCGCTAAGTTACCGCCGCATCTCCTCCACCTTTTCATTTGGCCGCAGGCATCCAATTCTCAACAAAGTGCGCGCGCATACCGGCGTTGATTTCGCCGCCGCCGTCGGCACGCCGGTGATGGCTTCAGCCAACGGCACGGTGCTGGAAGTCGGCTGGAAAGGCGGCTACGGCAATTGCGTGGTCATCGCGCACAAAAACCATTACACCACATTGTACGGCCATCTGTCGCGCTTCGCCGAGTCGCTCAAAGCCGGGGACAACGTCGCGCAAAGCGAGGTGATCGGCTATGTCGGCTCCACCGGGCTTTCCACCGGGCCGCATTTGCACTACACCATGTTCTTGAACGGCCAGCCCATCAACCCGCTAAGAATGCAGCCTTCCTCGGGTGATCCGATTCCTGCCGAGTTGATGCCGCGTTTTATCGAGCAGCGCCAAGCGCTCATGCAACAAATGGGCTTGCTCACCGTGCGCATTCCTTTTGC